>CAZRLU010000073.1:0-9610 GCA_964600995.1 uncultured Oscillospiraceae bacterium
ATAAATGGTGATTTCCTTGCCGTCCACGGTGATGGAGCCGGGGACCTTCACGGTCTTGCCGTCTTCCTCGAAAACGGGCTCCTTGGAAGCGACGGTGTGCTTATTCTCGCCGATCACGCCGCAGTAACCCTTCTGGGCCGTGTCATACTTCAGCAGGTGGGCCAGCATGGCAGGAGAAGTCAGGTCATTGATCGCGACCACTTCGTATCCTTCCGCGCCGAACATCTGACGGAACGCAAGACGGCCAATCCGTCCGAAACCATTAATTGCAACTTTCACTGCCATGGAAAATTCCTCCTGTGTTAAAATTCTTATCACGGGGACCTTCACAGAGCCCCGTCTTTCATCATACCTGTTTTTCCGTTGTTTTGCAACCTTTTTATGAAATATTTTTGCTTTTTGTCCCGGCCGCTTCCGGCATGGTAATTTTCCCTTCCGGTTTCTTGACGGAAGATGCAGGCAATGGTATCTTATCCCCTGGGAAGAACAAATGTTTTCATAGCATGGAAAGGCGGAGCATTGTTTTGAGAAAAGCGGTTCTGGTTTCCCTGGATGCCTTTTTTGAAGCGGATTTTCAGTCCCTTTCCCCGGAGGGCGGCCTCAGCCGGATGATCCGGGAGGGCGCCGTATGCCGGCAGGTGAAGACGGTTTTCCCCGCCCTGACCTACCCGGCTCATGTGACGCTGATCACCGGGTGCGACCCGGCTCAGACCCGGGTGGGGCAGAATCAGCCCTTTCAGCCGGACACGGAGAACAAGGCCCGGGTCTGGTACTGGGAGCGGAAGCACATCGCCGTGCCCACGCTATTTGACGCGGTGAAGGAAGCCGGGGGAAAAAGCTGCTCCATTTTCTGGCCCGTTTGCTGCAAGAACCCGGCCGCCCGCTGGGTTTTTCCGGAAGTGCATCCCCTGCCTGGGGACAACCTGGTTCTGAAGACCCTGCGGTACGGCACCCCATCCTTCGTGCTGGATTCGGAGCGGCGCTTCGGCTCCCTGCGCCACGGCATCTCGGAGCCCGGCCTGAGCAATTACGCCACGGCCATCACCGAGCGGGCCGTGCGGAAGAAGCATCCGGACCTGACGGCGGTTCATCTGATCGACCTGGACGAGATGCGCCATCACCACGGAACCTTCTCTCCGGAGGCCGCGGAGGCCATTCACCGGAACGAGGAACGTCTGAACCGGATCCTTTCCGCCCTGGAGGAAACCCCGGAGATGCAGGACGCGCTGCTGATCGCCGTCAGCGACCACGGCCAGTCGGATATCTCCATTCCCATGAACCTGAACGACTGCCTGAAGCAGGTGGGGCTGGCAGAGCAGTTCGGCGCCCAGAGCAACGGAGAAAGCGCCTATTTCTTCGCCCGGAGCCCGGAGGCGGACCCGGAAAGGGCCATGGCGCTGCTGCAGGAGCATCTTTCCGAATTCGGCATGCTCCGGCTCTACTCACGGCAGGAGCTGGACCGGATGCACGCCGTGGAGGGCGTTTCCTTCGCCTGCGAGGCTGCGGACCAGGTGGTCTTCACCGACGGGCTGGACGAGAACAAGCGGGAAAAGGCCACCCACGGCTTCGGCCCGGGGCACAGAGCGGAAAACTGCCTCTTCGCGGTATGGGGACGGGGAGTCCGGCCGGGAACGGAGCTTCCCTCCATGCCCATGCGGGACGTGGCGCCGACGATTGCCGGCCTGATGGGGATTTCTCTTCCTTCCGCCCGGGGCACGGATCATTCCCGGGAGATTCTGGAGGGCTGACACTCCGGAAAAAGCGAAACGGTGGGTTTATCCCATCGTTTTTTTTGTTTTTTTGTGCCATTTCAGGCATCCAACCGGACATTTATGGGGTGAAATTTGACAAAGGTGGGAACGTATGTTAAAGTAGCGCCACAGGGATCTACCGCTGCCTTCGCTCCGGGCGGCTTTTGAATAGATGGTGGGTTTTCGTCGTTTTTATTTCTTTCCGGCTGATTTCCCGGTTGAAGGAATCGGGAGCGCCGACACGGCGGAGGTGCAATCATTCTGTGAGCCATCAGTTCAGAATCACTCATTTCTATCACAGCGGCTTTTCCATAGAGGCAGGGGACCTTCTTTTTGTATTCGATTACTGGCGCGGAGAGAAGGGCGAGCTTTCCGGAAACCGGCAGATTCTGCCGGAGCAGCTGGTGGGCTATCGGGAAGTCTATGTGCTGATTTCCCACGAGCATGTGGATCACCTGGATCCCATCGTGTTTACCTGGAAGGATTACGCTTCAGTGACCTACCTGGTTTCCTCGGACATGCCCGTGGGCACCCGGGGAAAGCGCCTGGCTCCCGGAGACCGGCTGGAGCTGGAGAAGGATATCTCCGTGACCGCCTTCGACTCCACCGATCTGGGCGTCTCTTTTCTGCTGGATATCCGGGGGCATAAGTTCTTCCACGCCGGGGACCTGAATTTCTGGCACTGGCGGGAGGAATCCACCCTGCAGGAGATCGAGGAGGCCGAGCGGGAATTCATGGCCGCCGTCAAACCCCTGAGCCGGGAGGCGGTGGATGTGGCCTTCTTCCCGGTGGATCCCCGGCAGGGAACCATGTTTGAGGCCGGCGCCAATTACTTCATCCTGCAGGTGAAACCCCGGCTGCTGATCCCCATGCACTATTTTCACCGGACCGAGGTGGTGCTGGAATACGCCAGGACCGCCGGCTCCCGCACCACGGAGGTGCTGGCCATGCCCGGTATTGCGGACAGCATCTTCCTGGACTTTGACGAGGAGGGCTTCCTGAATATCTCCTTCCCCTCGGAGGAGGAACCTGAAGAGGAAGAGGAGGAGCCCCTGGGCATCATTTCCGAGGACAGCCCCTTCTCCGGATCGGACCTTCCCCTGGCCCAGCTGGCGGAGGAAAAGGATCCGGAGGAAATCTCCCCCGACCAGGAGGATTCAGATCATCCACAGTTATCCACATGATATTCACAGGCTGCTTTTCTCTTTCCACACCCCCCTGTGAAAAAGCGGAAGCCTTGTTTTTCAAGGCTTCCGCTTCTTTTTTTTCTTAAAATTCCCCGTTTTCCACTTCTCCGCCCTGTGGATAACTATCCGGTTCGTTTTCGTCACATTTTGTCGGGGTTTCCGCCGGATATACCGGAATCAGCTCTCCCCGCTCCAGGGAATAGAGGGCCGCTTCCCGGACCGGAAGACCCGTCAACTCCCGGATTGCCCGGGCATACCACAGCAGCTGGGGCCTGTATTCCTCCCGCATCTCCTCCGGGGTTTTTCCCCGGTCCGTCTTGTAGTCGAGAATCACCCAGCCCTCCTCTTCCCGGAAGGCGCAGTCGATGATTCCCTGCAGAATCATTTTTTCCTTCCGCTCGATGAGCAGATTGAAGTTCCACTCCCGGTGCACCTCCGGGGAGGCCAGCACCCGCCGCCCCATCTCCGACCGCCAGAAGGCGCCGATTCTTCTTTCGTCCACCTGGCGCAGCTCCTCTTCGGAGGCCATATGCTCCCGGGCCATTCTTTTCTTTTCCTCCCGGGCCGCTTCCTCCGGGGACATGCCCGACCGCATGGACTCCAGACTCATCAGGGAAAGCACCCGATGGGTCATGACACCCCGCCAGGAGGCGGTGATTCTGCCCTCCCTGCGCATGAATTCCGGCGTTTCCGGCATTTCCGTCAGCTGCAGCTTCCGCTTCAGCAGGTCCGGCGTCCGCTTCAATTCCGCGGTTTCCTCCGGCATTTCCTCCATAGCGTTCCGGGCAGACTGAATCAGGGCGGTGACGGATTTCTTGATCAGGGTCTGATTTTCCCGATCCCGCTCCTCTTTTTTCCACAAATCATTCACAACCGGTGCAGAAACCACGGATTCAAGCCAGTTCTCCCAATTGTGGATATTTTTCTCATTATCCACAATTTTCTGTTGATTACCTTCAAAAATCCTTATTTCATAAGGCTTCCCGGGTTGTGCATAACCTGTGGACAGTTTTGAAGGATCTCCCTCCAGCAGCGCGGGCATCCACCAGTCCGTATAGCTCTCCGCGGAAAGGACCCTGCCATCCCCCTCCGGCGCGGACCAGAGGGGATTCGTCTCCTGGCAGGTCAGAAGATACAGCTTCTCCTGGGCCCGGGTCATCGCCACATAGAGCACGCGGATTTTTTCCGCCGCTTCCTCCCGGCTCTTCTTCCAGGCGAAAATCTTCTCCGCCGGCGTTGGGCGGGAAATCCGGTGCTCCGGATCCTTATAGTTCACACAGAGCCCCAGGGAGGCATGATACCGGATTTCCCCGCTGTCGTTGCGGACGGGGGACTTGTCCATTCCCAGGCAGAAAACCACGGGAAACTGCAGCCCCTTGCTCTTGTGCACCGTCATGATCCGGACCAGGTTGTCCTGATCCCCCAGCAGCGTAGCGCTCTGCCGGTCCCCGAAGGACTGCTGATCCCGCATGTATCCGAGAAACTGGCGAAGGGTCAGGATTCCCCGGCTCTCCCCCTCGGCAGCCTGCTGGGCCAGCATCCGGAGATTGGCCTGCATCACCTGGCCCGTGGGTTCCGCACCGAAAAGGTAATAGATCCCCGTATCGTGATACAGCTCCCAGATCAGCTCGCTCACATGCATCGTTTCCGAGAGCCGCTGCCAATCCCTGAGCTTGTTCAGCACCTCGGCACATTTTTCTCCCAGGGGCGTATTCTCCTCGCTGACCCGCTGAAAAGCCTCCCAGAAGGGGATCTCCCGGGCCGCATGGCGAAGCCGGATCTGGCTCAGCTCCTCCTCGGAGAAAAAGAAGGGTGCGTTTTCCAGCACGGAAATCAGCGGAAGATCCTGCAGCGGATCGTCAATCCACTCCAGCAGGTTCCGAATCACATGAATTTCCTGCCGCTGAAAATAATCCCCAGTTCCGTCAAAGAACACCGGAATCTCCCGCTCCTCCAGCAGCGCGGCCAGCCGCGGCCCGTCGGTCTGGGTGGCGGGCATCAGGATCACGCAGTCCCGGTACTGATATTTTCTGCCCTTTCCCGGATACTCTTCCGCCAGCAGATTCCGGATCTCCGCCTGCAGGAAGTCCGCTTCCGCCTCCAGGGGAGCCCGTTTCTCCTCTCCCTTGCGAAGGATCACCGCCTGCACCGGATCCTGGCCTTCGGTTTTTCTGCCCGGAATCAGCCTTTCCTCCGGGCCATAGGTGATTTCCGCCACGCTCTCCCGCATAACCGACTGAAACACCAGGTTCGTGGTTTCCAGAATTTCAGGCCGGGAGCGGAAATTGGACTGAAGAAAAATGCACTCCCGGTCCTCCCCAGGGTATTCCGCACATTCCCGGATCCGGTCCAGGAACAGAATCGGATCCGCCAGGCGGAACCGGTAGATGCTCTGCTTCACATCCCCCACCATGAAAAGATGGTTTTCCGGGCTCTGCAGCAGGCGAACAATCCGGTTCTGCACCGCGGAGATATCCTGGCATTCATCCACGAACACCCAGCGCCAGACCGACTGGGCCTCCTCCCGGCCTGCGGGATCGGAGAGCACCTTCACCGCATACTGCTCCAGGTCGTGAAATTCCAGCAGGGCAAGGCTTCTTTTCTTTTCCTGAAAGATGGTTTCCGTGCGCACCAGGATATCCTGAAGCGCCCGGAGGGACTCCTTCATGTTATTCCATTCCGAGGCGGTTTTCTCCTCATCCGTCCACAGGCATTCATCCAGCTCCTGGAGGTTTTTCTTGAACTTCTCCCGCAGCTTCTGATACCTTTCCTTCCAGTCGCTTTCCTGGACCGTCAGACCCTTTGCGGTTTTCAGCCTTGTGAAGACGGAGGGGGTATTCGTTTCCGGATGTTCCCGGAGCACCGATTGTTTCACGTGAAACAATTCCGCGTCCGCCTTCCAGGTTTCCCGGTAGGCCTCCAGGGCAAAATTTTCAGAGAACATCCGGAACATCCGGTTCAGGGAGAGCTCCGCAAAGCCCAACTGGTCTCCGGCCATCTCCGCCATGGCCCGGAACCAGGGATGATCCGGATCCCTTCCGGCGGGAATATTTGCGATGGCCTGATCCAGCCAGTCCAGCGGATTGGGCAGGGACATGAGAAAGGGCTCCAGAGCCAGCAGGATTTCTTCCGTCTTTTTGCTTTCATACCGGCTCTTCAGAAGTTTGAACTCCGCTTCATTCTGCGCTTCCGCCTCCTCGCAGGCTTCCTGAAAGGAGGCATGAAACAGCTTCATCCGCTGGGAAGCGTCGCAGATCTGAAAATCCGGATCAATCTCCGCCAGCTGGAACTGGTTTTTCAGCAGCTGCTGGCAGAAGGCATGGATGGTGGAGATCTGCATCAGATCCATCTGATCCAGGGCGGACCGGATATTCGGGTTTCCGGATTCCCGGATCAGCCTCTCCCGGATTCTTTCCCGCATCTCCGAGGCAGCAGCATTGGTGAAGGTCATGATGAGAAAGCTGTCGGGTTCCGCCCCCTCCCGAAGGAGGCGGATGATTCTTTCCACCATCACCGCTGTTTTTCCGCTGCCGGCCGCGGCGCTGCAGATGATTTCCCGGGCATCCGACCGGATCACCCGCAGCTGTTTTTCAGTCCATTCCGTCATGCCATCCTGCATCCTTCCCTGGTCTTAACATGAAAATGTTTCACGTGAAACATACGGATTATTCGAAAATCGGATCTTCGGATTCCCTGAATACCAGGGGCGCTCCGCTCTTGATCTCCTCCAGAGAGGCTTTTCCCTCCCGGTTATCCACCCGGTAGGTCCGGTTGTTCTGCCAGGCCGCCAGATCCCCTTCATCGGAACAAGTCACAAAGGTCTGGGTGTTTTCGATGATCCGCAGCAGATTCATTCTCCGTTCCAGATCCAGCTCGCTCATCACGTCATCCAGCAGCAGCACGGGCTGATCCCGGGTAATCTCTGAAATCATCCGCAGCTGGGCCAGCTTCAGACTCAGGGAGGCGGTTCTCATCTGTCCCTGGGAAGCATACAGTCGGATCTGCTGCCCGTTGAGTTTCAGCTCCAGTTCATCCCGGTGTGGACCGGCAGAGGTCGTTCCGAACCGGAGATCCTCCTCCCTTTTCTGCCGCAGGGTTTCCGCGAGGGGGAAGGCGCCTTCCGAATCCGGAGCAACGGAAGGACGGTACCGGACCTGAAAGTTTTCACCCTCCTGCCCGCTGATGCTCCGATAAATTTCGTTGCCCATTTCGGAGATCATCCGGATGTATCTGCTTCTTTCCTGACAGATCAGCTTTCCGTGTTCCTCCATGGCTTTTTCAAAATCCTCGATCACGGGGCTGACGCGGCCATTCTCTGCCCGGGCGGTCTTCAGGAGCATATTCCGCTGATTCAGGGCAGTCCGGTATTGCTGCAGCGCCACGAAATAGGGCCGGCTGATCTGGCTGATCATCATGTCCACAAATTTCCGCCGGACCGAAGGACCCTCCCGGATCAGGTTCAGATCCTCGGGGCTGAAGATCACGCAGCGCAGCACGCCCATCATCTCCTGAAGCCGGGAGATCTTTTTCTGATCAATCAGCACCGTTTTCACGGAATCCTCTCCCGGCCGGAGCCGGACTTCCACGCAGTTTCTTGAATACTTTCCCCGGAGTTGAATTCTGCAGACCGCTCCTTCCTCTCCCTTCATCACCGCATTCACATCCTGGCTGATCCGATGGCTCTTTCCCAGGGAACAGTAATGAACTGCCTCCAGCAGATTGGTTTTTCCGGAGCCGTTCCTTCCGAAAAAAATATTGATGCCGGGATGGGGCTGAAGGGAGAGCTTTTCATAATTTCGGAAATGAAAGAGCTCAATCTTTTCAATGAACATGAAAATACCTCATATGAAGAGAAAACAGCGCGGCTGAAAACTCGTCGCGCTGTCTTTTCCGCAGATCCTATGCTTTTACTGAAACACCCTCACGGGAAGAATCAGATACAGATATTCCTGATCCTTGGGAGAAGTGACCACGCAGGGGCTGACGTTGGAGTTGAAGTTCATGTAGAGATCGTCATCCTCCACATTCCGGATCACGTCCATGATGTACTTGGAGTTGAAGGCGATATCGATATCCTCGCCCTGCAGCTCCATTTCCATCTCTTCTTCCACATCGCCCATTTCCGCGTTGGAGGAAATCCGGAGAATCTGATCCCGGAAGCTCATCTTGATCAGATTGCTCTTTCCCTCCCTGGCCATGAGGCTGGCCCGGTCGATGGCGTCGGACACCGTCAGCCGGTTCGCCTTCACCCTTGTCTTGAAATCAACGGGAATGATCCTGCGATAGTCGATATATTCCCCGGCCAGCAGCACCGAGCTGAGGCGGATGTTTCCGAAGACGCACTGCATTCTTCCCTGATCAAACTGCAGGGTGCAGAAGGCGTCGTCCTCCGGAAGAATCCTGCTGAGCTCATTGATCACCTTTCCGGGAATGATGGCCTTGACCGTTTCCCGGTCGGCGGGCAACTCAAAGGGCTGGAAGACCTTCTGCATGGCCAGGCGGAACCCGTCCAGAGCCACAAGCCTTGCCTCGTTGCGGCTGACCTCCAGGAGACAGCCGGTCAGGATCTGGCGGCTTTCATCGGTGGCCACGGCAAAGCTGACCCGGGATATCATCTCCTTGAGTTTCTTCTGGGGAATCTTGATGGGGCAGAAGCTCTTCAGCGCCATGATCTCGGGATATTCCACCGCGTTCATGATGGAAAGATTGCTCTTCGCCTTCTGACACCGGATGGATGCGCTCCGGTTATTCTGGACCGAGATATAGGTTTCCCCTCCGGGCATCTTCCGGATCAGCTCGGTAAAAAGGCGGCCGGGAAGAACTGTCTGCCCTTCCTCCTCCACCTGAGCCACGTTGGTGTACTCAATGGAAAGGGATCCGTCGGAACAGGTCAGGTTGATCCTGTTGTCCTCCGCTACCACCAGAACCCCGTCCAGAATCTGCTTGGCCGGCCGAGGGCTCAGAGCCCGGGTCACGATGTTCAGTCCTTCCAGAAGATCCTGGTTGTTCATTGAAAACTTCATTCTGTCTTTTCACCTCTTGCGCGGGGGGACCTCCGGTTCCGCCCGTATTCATGATCATAATATATATATTCGTCTTCGCAGTAGGCACTGTGAAAACGGTGGATAACTCCGCAACCCTTTGGCAGGAAAGAGATGGCCGACTGAAAAACACTGTGAATAATTCTCCAGGTTATGAACAGCCTTTCCATCTCAATTCCATCCGCCGGAGGAAAATCCTCCTGTGTTTTTCCGAAAAATAAAATTTTAAAAATTTTCCGAAAAAGGTCGAAACAGAAATTTAAAAGGTTTTCCCCCGTATTCATCCAATTCACAGGATTGTGGATAAAAAACCTGTGGAAAGGAATCATCGAAGCAGGGAACGGTTCCGGACGAAGTAGTCCACGCCGCTCCAGAGAGTGATCACGCAGACCCAGAGGCCGGCAAGGATGCCGACCAGAAAGGAGAAACAGGGAACCCGCAGAATCAGGATCATCAGCAGAAACACCATCTGACTGGCGGTTTTGATTTTCCCCAGGGGACCTGCGGCGATGACCTGGCCGTTGGAAATGGCGATCATCCGGAGCCCGTCCACGCTCAGCTCCCGGGCGAGAATCAGGATCACCATCCAGGCGGGAATCAGCCCCCGGGAAAGCAGCAGCACGAAGGTGGA
>CAZRLU010000074.1:0-9585 GCA_964600995.1 uncultured Oscillospiraceae bacterium
AAGGGAACGGACGAGCCCTACCGGATGATGACCTCCCGGGCGGAGCACCGGCTGTTCCTGCGGCAGGACAACGCGGACCTGCGGCTGACGGAGATCGGCGCGGCGGCGGGCCTGGCGGGGCCAGAGCGGACGGAGCGGCTGAGAAGGAAGCAGGAGGACACGGAAGCCCTGCTGCGGAGCCTGCGGACCACCCGGTTTGCCCCGGGGGAGAAGCTGAGCGCCTGGCTGAAGCGGCTGGACCAGCCGGAGGCGGAGGGCTCCCTCTCGGGCGAGGAGCTGCTGCGGCGGCCGGCGGTGCATCTGGCCAGCCTTTCGGAGCTGCATCCGGAATGGGAGCAGGCAAACCCGGAAGCGGCCGAGCAGGCGGAGATCACGGTCAAGTATGCGGGGTATCTGGAGAAGCAGGCGGCGCTGATCCGCCGGGCCAGGCAGACGGAGGAAACCCGGCTGCCGGAGGATATCCCCTATGATCAGATCAGCGGCCTCCGGCTGGAGGCCCGGCAGAAGCTGACGCGGCAGAAGCCGGTTTCCCTGGGAGCGGCGGGCCGGATTCCCGGGGTGAACCCGGCGGACGTGGCGGTGCTGTCGGTCTGGCTGGAGAAGGAAAGGCTGATCCGGGAGAAGGAAAGACCGGAACAGACGAAGGATCCGGAGGGAGGAGAAGCGGAATGAAGAAGTCCCCGGCCTGGCTGGCCAGGCTTTTTATCGGGGTGATGCTGCTGTTCTGCGCCTTTCTGACGGCCTTTGTGCTGCTGCGGGGCAGCCTTTCCTTTCAGCTGGCGGACCTGGCCCTGAGCCTGGAGACCAGCCAGGGAAGGGAACGGAAGCAGCAGTATGAATACGACCAGGTGCAGACGGAGCTGCCCCTGACCAGGGCGGAGCTGGAGGAAACCCAGCCCCTGGCGGACGCGGCGGCGGAGAAGGTCAGCCAGCTGAAGGCGGAGCGGAAGCGCCTGCGGGCGGAGAAGAAGGAGCTGGAGGCCGGGCAGAGCGCCGCTCAGAACGAAAGTGAAACCGCTCCAGCGGACAGCGGGGAGGGAGCGGGAACATGACAAAAGGCATGAAGGGACTCCTGACCGCGGTGATGATTGCGGCCCTGGCGGTGATCCTGGTGCTCGGCGCCGGCATCCTGCGGGATCAGAGGAAAGTGCGGGAGCTGTCCCGGGAGCTGGCGGACAGCCGGGCCAGATGGATGGACACGGCGGAGCGGAAGGAAGCGCTCCAGAAGGAGCTGAAGACGGTCGAGGAAAGCCTGAAGGAAGCAAAGCTGACCCTGGAGGAATCCACCTCCCGGGCGGAGGAGCTGCAGGCGGAAATCGACGGGCTGAAGGAAGAAATCCAGGCGCTCCGGGAAGGGAATTCCAAGGAAGAGCCGGTGGACAATCCTTCCCGGGAAGGGAATCCGTGACAGCAAAAAAGCCATAAAAAAAGGAGACCGCAGAGGGACGCGGCCTCCGGCAGGACGCAAAAACGCGCTTCTCCTTTTTCAGGGGAAGCGCGCTTTTTCATTCCGGGGCCAGGCCCCATTGGTTCATCAGTTCAGCGGGACCGGCTCCCAGCCGTAGTCCTGATAGGCGCTGATGTTCAGACCGTTGGATTCCACATATTCCCGGATCAGCCGGGTGCGGATTTCCGCCTGGGCGGGGGCCATCAGATCGCTGGCTTCCTGGTACTTCTCCAGAAGCGTCTCGTCTCCGCCCGCGAACCGCTTCAGGTCCTCAGCGTAGTCATCTCCGCTGCCGGCCTCCTCCAGGTTCGTCATTTTCCATCCCTGATCTCCCTTTTCCAGGGTGAGGATGCCGGGATATTCACCGCCGGAAATGCAGTGGAGCACGTTGCCCCGCTTCACATAGTTCATGATCCAGAAGGTTCCGTACACCTTGGCATGAGCGTCGTCGGTTTTCTCGGTCTTATGCAGGTAAACTGCAGGAATCATGACATATCCGGGCTCCGACAGGAACTTTTCCGCAAGGCCGGAGGCGGCCAGGGCATTGGCCACGGCGCCTTCCAGCTCATCGCTGCCGGAGTAGACATAAGCCGGCAGCGCGGGGGCCCGGTCAAAGGTCACTTCCTTGCTGTCGGAAGACTCCAGACCGTCCCAGGTCAGCGTCTGATGCGCCTCGTCGGCGCCGCCGAGCTTCAGGGAGCCCCAGAGATCCGTGGCGGCGGGGGTTTCGGAAACCGTTCCCTCCGGGGTCAGATCATATTTCGCGCCATCTGCATAGATGAAGGCGTCGTAGTCACAGTCGTAGAAGGCCGTACCACGGATCAGCCAGGCACCGTGGGAAACGGGGGAGGAGATCTCCACCTGCCATCCGCCGGAAATTGCCTTGGTCACATCCAGAGTGGTGAACTGGGTCTCCTGCTCGAGCCATTCTCCGGAGAAATAAGGATTCAGATCCTCCTCGACGGGGCTGGCCGTAAAGGCGCCGCCGGTCACCTCCTGCACCTTGCCATCCTTCACCAGCAGGTCAAAGGAATGCACCTGGTCGCAGACGCGATGCTCCGTATAATGGCGGAGATGCACCGTGACCTCGCCGTCGCCGGTGGGCTTGTAGCAGGCCGTGAAGACGCCGCCTTCCATGCCGACGGAGGCCAGGGCCACGACGGAATCATCCTGGGCCATCTCATCCACGCGCCATTCGCCGGTTTCCTCCGGATCGACCTGGACAGTCAGCACATAGGCGCCGTCCTCAATCCGGCCGGCAATCTTCGGGGCTGCGGCATTCTCCGCCGTCGCCTCCGCCAGGGAGCCGGAAACCGTGAAGAGCATCAGAACTGCCAACACCAAAGAAATTATTTTTTTCAACCAAATCACTTTCCTTCCGTTTATCGTTCTCAGGAAGCCGGTTTGCGGCCACAACCGGATCCCCGATCCATCTGTTGATACGAATGACCGGCTGGACTTGGCAGCGGCTCCGCCGTCCCGCCCGGCGTATCGATCCGGGAAAGGGAATCCCTTTCCGAATTCCATTATACCCCGCCCGTCAAGGCGGATCCGCTTCAATTTGCTCATTGCAGGATGAGAAAACCGCTTATATAATTGAACCGACGAATCCTGAAATTCCATCGGTCCGGCCGCGCGGTAGCCTGGAAGCGTGAAAAGCGGAGCGGGATCAGACGGAGCAATTCCGGAGAACTGCGGGCTTCCGCCCGACGGCTTCGGAGCATCGCCCGGACAGCGGGATGGGGAAGGAGAAGAATGTATGACAGAGACAGAAAAAAGACCGGTGATCGCGGTTCCCATGGGGGATCCCGCCGGCATCGGGCCGGAGATCGTGCTGCGGGCCGCCGTGAGCCCGGCGGTGCAGGAGAAGAGCCGGCTGGTGGCCGTGGGGGACGCAGAGGTGCTTCAGCGGGCGCTTTCCTTTCCAAATATGCCGGAGGTCCGGCTCCGGGTGATCCGGGATCCCGGGGAGGGGGACTACCGGGAGGGCATTCTGAACGTGATCGACCTGGAGAACATCCGCCCCGGGGATTTTGAAATCGGCACCGTGAACGCCGCCTGCGGAAGAGCCGCCTACGAATATATTGAAAAAGCCGTCCGCATGACGCTGGACGGGCTTTCGGACGCGGTCAGCACGGCCCCCATCAACAAGGAGTCCCTGCATGCTGCCCGCGTCCCCTATATCGGGCATACGGAGATTTTCGGAGCCCTGACGGGCACCGCGGATCCCCTGACGATTTTCCAGCTGCGGAACACCCTGGTGTTCTTCCTGACCCGGCATGTGAGCCTGCGAAAGGCCTGCGACCAGATCACCGGGGCGCGGCTGGTGGATTATGTGAAGCGCAGCTTTGCCGTGATGGAACAGCTGGGGCTGCGGGAGCCCACCATGGCGGTGGCGGGGCTCAATCCCCACTGCGGGGAGCATGGGCTCTTCGGGGATGAGGAGGTCCGGGAAATCGCACCGGCAGTGGAACAGCTGCAGGCGGAGGGTTATCCGGTCTGCGGGCCCATCGGCGCGGATTCGGTTTTCTTCCAGGCCCTGGAAGGGAAATACACCAGCGTCATGTCCCTGTATCATGACCAGGGACATATCGCCACCAAGACCGTGGATTTTTACCGGACGATTTCCATCACCGGCGGCATGCCCATCCTGCGGACCTCCGTGGATCACGGAACCGCCTTTGACGTGGCGGGAAAGGGGGTGGCCACCGGCATCAGCATGGAGGAAGCCATCCTGGTGGCGGCCGGGTACGCCCCCTGCTTCCGGAGGAAGCGCCGGGTCAGCCCCGCACCCGCAGATCGCCGCTGACCGTATTGGCCCGGACGCGGATCCGGGCATTTTCCGTCAGCTCCACGCCCTTATGGAAGATTTCGCCGCTGACGCTCTTCAGGGAGGCGGTCATCTCCGCAACGCCCCGGGGCAGCCGCAGGCAGACGTCCCCGGAAACGGAATTCACGGTGATCTCCGTTTCCTGATCCTCCGTCAGATCCAGATCCAGATCTCCGGAGGTGCTGTTCATCTCCACCTCCCGGAAACCGCCTTCCGCCTCCGCGTCGCCGCTGGTGGTCTGGATTCCGAGACGGCCAGCGCTGCCGGCCCAGTCGATGTCGCCGCTGACCGTGCTGATCATCGCTTCCTCAGCGCTGAGGGAAAGCTCCGCGTCCCCGCTCATGGTGGAAACCTGGACCGAGGGAAGCAGACAGGAGGGATCCGTCCGGACCCGGATGTCTCCCGAGGTGGTCCGCAGGGAGAAGCGGCTGCCGGGAACGGGCCCGTCCCAAAGAATATCGCCGCTGGTGGCCCGGATGGAAACCTCCGGATGGAGGAAGGCAGGCAGGCGCAGCACCGCCCGGCTTTCTGCGCCGGACAGGCCCAGCCCCCGGGAGAAGAAGCGGGAGAGATTCTGCCCCAGCTGATTCAGGGCGTCCCCGAAGTGCTCGAAGCTGTCCAGGCTCCGCTCCCAGGAAATGCCCTTCATCAGGTCGTCGGAGACCTTCTCCTGCCACAGAGCCAGGGTGCCGTCCTGCCGCAGATCCATCCGCACGTCTCCCGTCAGCTCCAGGGAGAACCCCTCGTCGGAAGTCAGCACCTCCACGTCGCAGTTTGTCAGCTGGGAGTCGAGGGCCCGGATGTCCCCGGGCTCAAAGCGGAAGAGGGAAGGACCGGACTGCTCCTCCGGCTGCTGGGGCTCCGGCTCCCGCCGGGGATATTCCTTCAGCACCTCCTCCATGCCCTTCAGGCTCTCCATCACGGCCGCCAGGCTTTCCTCCTCGCTCAGGCCGCTGGCGATCAGATCCGCGTAGCGGTCCTGGCAGTTGTTCAGCACCTCGTCATGCAGGGCCTGCACCTCTTCGGAATCAGCCACATCCCTGAACAGCAGGGAAACCATCTGCGTTACTTTTTCATTCATTTTTAAAATCCTCCACCCGAAGCACCGGGATGTCCATGAGGGAAGCGTCGTCCGCATCCTCCTCCGTCTCCGCCAGCAGCGCGTCCAGCGCCCCGCGGCTCTCCTTCCAGGCTGCCAGATCCTGGGCCAGCTTTTCCCGGCCCTCCAGGGTCAGGGAGTAGTACCTGCGTCGGGCGCCGGAACCCTCCTCCCCCCAGTAGCTGATGATATATCCTCCGTTTTCCATCCTGCGGAAAGCGGTATACAGCGTTGCCTCCTTCAGCTCCAGGGCGCCCCGGGACAGCTCGGAAATCCTTTTGTTGATCTCATAGCCGTAGCTGTCTCCGCGGCACAGCTGGTTGAGGATGATCGTATCCGTATACCCCCGCAGCAGATCCGATGACAGTGCCATGTTTCTCCTCCCTTCCTTGAATTATGTATATAATAAAACAATATACTTCGCCTGTCAAGGTACATCGGCAAAAAAGTTTTCCTTTCCGGAATGCCGCAAATCCTGGAAAGGAAACGGAATAGGGCAGGAAGCAGAAAAGACATCAAAAAACCGGAGCCTCCGTATTTGGAGGACTCCGGGTTTTTCACGGGAGCAGGCGCGCCGCATGCTGCGCCGCACACGCGATGCCGGGATCCGCGCCGTGGGCGGCTTCTTTTTAAACGCTCAGCCGGCGCTCCATGATCTGCGCCGTCAGGAAATACATGAGCGCGGAAGCGACCAGGGCGATGGCGCCGTCCGTCAGGAAGAGGGGAATCAGCTCCGTGATCCGACGGGTGGCCGCCCGCTGGATCCAGGACAGGGCGAAGAGCAGCAGCAGAATCAGCAGGAAGCTTACCACACCGTTGAAGCGCTTTCCGTTCAGCAGGGCCGCGGAAATCACCTCGCCCAGGTAGGCCGCCGAGATGACGCCGACCCAGGTCAGCAGGAGACTGGCCGCGAAGGCCGCCAGCACCGGGAAATCCAGGGTCAGGCGACTGTCCAGGGTGGAAAGCATCTGGCGGATCATCTTCCAGAGATCGGCCAGCTGACCCTGCTTCGCGAAGAGCAGCGTGATATCCAGGGTGCCCAGGGCGAAGAAGAAGGCGCCGGTCAGCAGGATGGAGACGCCGTTTTCCAGCACCTTCGCCCCCAGGATCCGGTAGCAGCTGTTGGGCGTCATGAAGAGCATATAGCTCTGCTTCGTGTTCATGTCCCGGTGCAGGATCACCACGCTGGCCAGGCCCACCACCGTTGTGGCGGTGACCGCCGTAAAGGTCAGCAGCAGGACTCCCGTCGCCAGCATCTTTTCATTGTCCCCCCAGAGGCCGATCAGGAAGACCAGCTCCAGCGCGGTGGCCAGCCCCAAAATCATCAGCTTCACCGGCAGGGACTTCCGGATTTCATATTTCAAAAGCTTTCCCATTTTCTCACACCTCCGCGCGTCCGTAGATTTCCCGGTAGCGATCCGCCATGGATACGCCCTTCTCCTGGCGCAGCTCCTCCAGATCGTCCACCTCCACCAGCCGGCCGTCCTTCAGAAAGACCGCCGTGTCGGCGATGGCTTCCATCTCCTCCACCAGGTGGCTTGAGAGAAGGAGAATCCGGTCCGCAGCGGCCCGGTCCAGAATGCTGCGGCGGATTTCATCCCGGGCCAGCAGATCGATGCCGTTGAAGGGCTCATCCAGCATGTGAACCCGGGCGTCCCGGGCCAGGGTGACGGCGATCTTCAGCTTGGCCATCATGCCGGAGGAAAGGGTCTTCGTCTTCAGATCCTCCGTCAGCTCCATGCCCGCCAGCAGGGAACGGTATCTTTCCGGGGAGAAATCCCCAAAGAAATCCTCGTAGTATTTCCCCACATCCCGGATATTCATCCAGGTGTAGAAATAGGGCTCCGTGGACATGTAGGCGATCTTTTCCCGGCTGGGAACGCCCACGGGCGCGCCCTCGAAGAGCATTTCCCCGGAGGTGGGCTTCACCAGGCCCGCCGCCATCTTCATCCAGGTGGTCTTTCCGCTGCCGTTGGGGCCCAGCATGGCGTATACATGCCCCGGCTCCAGCCGCAGGCTTACCTCGCTGACCGCCTTCTTTCCTCCGAAAATCTTCGTGATATTTCTGCTTTCCAGCATCTTCTCATCCTTCCTTTTCCATCAGCATTCCGGCGGCTTCCTCCCGGGTGAAACCCAGGGTTTCCATCCGGGAAAGAAACTGCGCCACAACCTTCCGCGCCATTTCCCCGCGCCGGGCCAGGATCCGGCCGTGATCCTCCGTCACATAGGTTCCCATGCCCCGCCGGGTTTCGCACAGGCCGGTTTTTTCCAGCTCCTGATAGACCCGGGCGGCGGTGTTCGGATTGATCTCATAGGCCAGGGCCAGATCCCGCCCTCCCGGCAGCTTGGCCCCCGGCGGCAGCTTCCCGGTCAGGATATCCGTTTCCAGGCTGGTCATCACCTGCAACCAGATGGGGGAGTTCGCTTCAAACCGCATGCAATCGGGCCTCCTTTTTCGCCTGACTTAGTGCACTATGTGCATAGTACACTATATCTTTGAAACTGTCAAGAGATTTTTTTTCGCAGAAGACAGGGGACTCTTTTTGTCCGGGGCCGGAGCTTTTTCCCGGCCCGGTTGTCCCAAACCGGAGAATCTGATATAATTTCCCCGGAATCACATCATCAAAAAGGGGATGACCCAATGAAGATCACCTTTCTTGGCGCGAACCATGAGGTTACCGGCAGCCGTACCCTGCTGGAATGGAACGAGGGGCGGTATCTGCTGGTGGACGAGGGCATGACCCAGGGAGACGACGACTATGTGAACGCGGAGCTGCCCGTGGCTCCCTCCCGGCTGGAATATGTGCTGCTGACCCACGCCCATATCGACCACAGCGGCATGCTGCCGCTGCTGGTGCGCAACGGATTTACGGGCAAAATCTACGCCACAGCGGAGACCACGAACCTCTGCGCCATCATGCTGGCTGACAGCGCCTCCATCCAGGAGAAGGACGCGGAGTATCAGACGAAGAAGAACCTGCGGGTGGGGAAGGATCCGGTGGAGCCGCTGTACACCTCCGAGGATGTGGCAAAGACCATGGAGCTGTTCCGGCCCTGCCCCTATGGCCAGCTGATCGACGTGGACGAGGGGCTGACCATCCGCTTCACCGACGCCGGGCACCTGCTGGGCTCCTCCTCCATCGAGTGCTTCCTGCGGGAGGCGGGCAAAGAGGTGACCATGGTCTTCAGCGGAGACGTGGGCAACACGGACCAGCCCATCATCCGGGATCCGGTGCCGGTGGCGGGGGCGGATTACCTGATGATCGAATCCACCTACGGTGACCGGCTGCATGAGCGGGCCTCCGAGCCGATTCCTTATCTTGTGGAGATCCTGCAGAAGACCTTCCGGCGGGGCGGAACGGTGATCATTCCTTCCTTCGCCGTGGGCCGCACCCAGGAGCTGCTGTACTTTTTCCGGGAGATCAAGCAGCGGAACCTGCTTCCGGATTTCCCGGACTTCCCGGTTTATGTGGACAGCCCCCTCTCCAACGAGGCTACCGCCATCTTCCTGCAGTGCTCCATGGACTGCCTGGACGAGGAGGCCCGGGCCATCATGCAGGAGGGGGAGAACCCCATCTGGTTCGAGGGGCTGAACCTGCTGGTATCCGCCGACGAATCCAAGGCTCTGAACGAGGACAAATCCTCCAAGGTGATCATCGCCTCCGGCGGCATGTGCGAAGGCGGCCGGATCCGGCATCACCTGAAGCACAACCTGTGGAACCCCGTCAACACCATCCTCTTCGTGGGCTATCAGGCCAACGGCACCCTGGGGCGCATCATCTATGACGGGGCGAAGCACGTGAAGATCCTGGGGGAGGAGATCGAGGTCAAGGCGGAGATCGACCTTCTGAACGGCGTCTCCGGCCACGCGGACCAGCAGGGGCTGCTGGACTGGGTGGCGGGCATGGGAAGGAAGCCCGGCCGGATTTTTGTGAACCATGGGGAGGATGAATCCTGCGAGACGCTGGCCCGGAAGCTGACGGAGAACTTCGGCATCCCTGCCGAGGCGCCCTTCAGCGGCTCCTCCTTTGACCTGCTCCGGGGAGAATGGATCCGGCTGGCCATGCCGGAACCCCGGAAGAAGGAAAGGGCCGCTTCCGAAAGGAAACAGCCGAAGAAATCCAGCGAGTACAGGGAGCTGGTGGACGCGGCGGAGGATCTGCTGCGGAAGGTCCGGGGCATGGAAGGCTATGCCAACGGAGAGCTGCG
>CAZRLU010000075.1:0-9452 GCA_964600995.1 uncultured Oscillospiraceae bacterium
AAAGACTGTGACCTTCGGACTTGTAGTTCTTGATGTCAGCTATTGTGACTGGATCATAGCCCCATGCGTGGGCGATTAGGATTTCGCCGTCGATCCCGAAGGTCTTATAGAACCATTCCTCATCCCACTGAGATTTCTGGGCGATATCGCCCATAGTGAAAAGATAGGCCTTCTCCAGCCGATGCGCTTTGCCTGGTCCGACCATCCAGAATGATGTCAGCGGTTTGTGCTCCCAAAGCAGGTATTTGTAGCTGTCCTCGTTCAGCTCGGCGATACGGACGCCATCCTTATCCGGCGCTGCTTTCTTTGCAACAATATCCATGGCGACCTTAGCTAGGTAAAGATTGGTGCCGATGCCGACCGTAGCTGTGATTCCGGTTGCCTTCAGGACGTCCCTTATAATGGTCATCGCCATGGTGTGGGCGGGGTGAACGCCAGCTGCCTCAGCTTCCTTCTCATAGAAGCGGAGGTAAGGTTCCGCGTCAATAAAGGATTCGTCGATGCTATAGACATGTACGTCGCATGGAGCAGCATACTTCAGTATGATGGAGTAGATAAGTGCGGAGACCCTTTCATACTCGGCCATCCGGGGAACCGCAATCTCGTACTGCACCTTCGTGCGGTGCTGCCGCTCATAATCGGTGATGGCTCTTTTCGCTTCAAAGAGCCGGGGACGGGAGGGCACGCCGATAGCTTTCAGCGCCGGAGAAACGGCCAGGCAGATTGTCTGATCACTGCGGCTCTCATCTGCTACCAGAAGCCGGGCCGTCAGGGGATCGTACCCTCTCGCCACACATTCGACGGAAGCGTAGAAGGATTTCATGTCTATTGCAATGTAGCAGCCCATGGCCGGAATCCTCCCTACAGTGCGCCGTTGAACACCTGGTCGTAACGCTCAAGCTCGGAAATGTCGATATCAAATCCGCGGATACGCATTGCCTCAAGTTTGTATTTCAGGATGACTTCGCTGGTCTTCAACTCGCCGGCAATTTCAGAAAAGCTCTTCACACAGTTCATAGCGGCCAGGTCGGATTCAAGGTCGCACCGTTTCTGGTCCAGTTCGCGTAGCGCCCGGCGGTACTCTGCCATACGGTATTTCACTGTGTTTGATGGCGCCTCTCCAAAAGTGGAGAAGCGGAGAGCGTCATAAGCGCGGGAAAGCTGATCCTGATAGTGCTTCAGCTTTCGGTAGTCCTGCATTGTCCGATTATTGTAGGCGATCAGCTCAAGAACTTCATCGGTCACAAGATTATATTCGGCGGAGATGATATTTGCTTCGCGTTCCTGGCGTGAGATGCTGTGGCTGTCCACGGGAGCTGTGAACAGACCCCGATCCTGGTGCATTCCGAACCCTGGATCATCTATGTGCTTCCGAAATACATGGGCAAGTTCGTGCCAATAAGCGAACAGCCTCCAGACTGTATCAAGGTTACGGTTTACTGAGACCACGCCAAGGGTTGAGCAGCGAAATGACATCCCTATAATTGTACCGGCCAAGGGGCTGCCGATAAGAACAGAGCTTCTGTGGTAATCAGCCACAACCTCGGGATCCTTAGAGCCTTTTGCCCTGGCTATGGCTGCGTCAGTTGCCGAAAAGATATCCTCTTCCAATTGAGATCACCTGCCTTCTGAATATAAGGTCAGCGATCAGGATTTTACGCCTCAGAAGTCAACGCACCGATGGCTTCATCCATGGCCTTGACGCTGGCTTTGGTTTCCTCTGCCTTTGCCTCTACTGTTCCCTGATAACGCTTGTTTGAATAGATTTCGCGGAGACGTTGCTGCGCTTCCATCGTCAGCTTGGTGAGTTCCATGCTGTATTCCACCAGTTGGTCCTCGGTGAGATCGCCGCCAGCGAGATGCCCGGCTTCTGCGAGTACCGCCTTTAAACGATCAGCGCCTTTCTTTCCATTAACGCCCCGCATCTGATCAAGAGCTTCTGCCTGAGCCATCGCCAGCTCCGGGTTTTCGACACCTAGCAGCTCATGCACAGTAATATGGAAGTAATCCGCCATCTTGAGAGCAGTATCAGCGTAGGGGATACGAGTACCCCTCTCGTAGTTGACGATGGTGCTGGGGGCGACTCCACAAATCTCACCCAGATCCGCTCGTGTCATGTTTGCCTTCTTCCGAAGTTCCATAAGTCGTTCACCGAACTCAGCATAAGGCACTTCTTTGTTGGCTGCCATTGTTCATACCTCCTTGCGGTTTTGTTTCACGGACGTATCCGCTTCTTGGACACGCTTGACTGGGGCGGCTTCCAAGAAAGAAAATGACGGGCGTGAAAATTGTTCTTAAACAGAGATACGAAAGTGAAATCATCTATTGATAGGAGATACATTCGTGATGTATAATCTCCATCGAAGTTCACTTTCGTGACTCTGGCACGATTGTACACCAACTTCACGTTCGTGTCAAGAGGAAAAAGTCACGAATGTGAAAATTGTTTATGAATGTGTGTGCCAAGGCAGGAAGGTAGGATGATTTCATGATAGCAGATGTGGTGTCCAGAAATACGGACTCAAAATTAATGTTGCATACGCAACGGAAAAGGCGTTGACATGCAACGGTGGATATGATATGATGCATACGCAACACAAAAGACGTTGCACGCAAGGAGGAAGATAAATGGCTTCAGATAAAAATATCCAGGCAATTCAAGGCAACCCGTATTTCGATGAAGGATACGAAGGCGAATTTGGCGGTTTGGATCGCATGATGAATATGGTTGAGCGTGCCAGTCTCATGAAACGGACGGAACCGGTTGATACGCAGGAAACGATAGCCTTAGTGAAGGCCGCTATTGGAGACCGGTCGATCAGAAAATTCGCTGAAGAAATTGGCGTCAGCGCCTCATCCATTTCCAGGATTCTTAGCGGGAATATTACAGAGATCCGCTCTTCCATCATCGCTTTCATCGCCAATTGCGCAGATCCGAACAGCGGTGTGACACTGGACAAACTGATGAAAGCGCAGGGGTTTACGATACCGGAGGAGCGGAGACCAGTTGGGAAGCGCGACCGATGGGAAAGCAAGAGTCCCATCAGCAACGAGCTTCTTATTCGAGGATACTCCGTTCAGCATGAGATAGAAGTTCCTGACTGGAGTGTCCTTTACGATCTGCCAACCTATATTATCAGGACAAATGCATTTCCAGGCGGGAAGTGGTATTTCTACGACAAGCTCTGTAAAAAGATCAAGAAAGTATCCATCGCCATGATACAGAGCTGGGTTGATGGAATCATGGCTGCGTATTATAGAGGGCTGGAAGCAAAGCGGGTATCAATTGTGGTTGACAGCGAAGACATCTTTAATGGAATGAAAAGAATGCTGGAGCGTTACAGAATCAAGGATGAGATTTCGGTCATTCTTGTTTCGATGGAGGAAGGCAAGGTGCTTGATGAGTTTATCATCCCGATGGTGGATGGTGCGTCTCCAGTATCCGTATTAACAGGCCCGATATCCGATGAACAAAAAGAGAACGTGGATTCTGCTGAATAGGAAACCGAATTGCGCGCTGCAAAAATCGAATTTCAATAACTTGCAAGAAGCACTTGACAACGTGGAATCAAGGTGATAGCATATGCTTGCAAGATGATGAAATCGGCTTTCTTCGCCGTGAGAGTTAGGAGGCTCAAGATGGAAGAAAGAAAACAATATGTACAGTTTACGGAGCCCGACAAGGCGGCGCTCAAAAGATTGTTGGGGGAATGCAAAGGGCCCGACAGAACGATGGCACAGATGGGAGAGGATACTGGACTCAGTCCATCGATGCTTTCCCGGATTAACAACGGGAATATCACCAAACCTCTATCGGAAGATACCCTGCAGGCAATCTTTGATCACAAGGCGGAAGGCTGCTCAGTAGAAATGGAAGACCTTTACAGGGCTAATGGAATGGTCACTGTCGAGGAGAGAAATATGAGGGCGCATGGATTGGAGTCCAGGCGTCTGGCGGAAGCCGCAAAGGAACTGGCTCAGCAGACCATCATAAATGAGTTGTTCAGCAGAGGCTATGCCGTTAAAGCTGATATCCCATACAGCATGGTTGGGCGGACATCCCTGATGGATGCAAGAACAGATAAGGAACGGGGAGACCTTACTGCACGATATGATCTCGGTATTATTCTCCCAGAGCTGCATGATTTGTCTGAGTGGATGTTCCTTATATATACAGGACCGATGCAGACCCTTTCTTATGCGGAAAACCGAGCGCCGGAAATCAATTCGAGGATGACAATACGGCGTATGATGCAGATGAGGAATGAAATATTTCTTATCGATGCATGGCAGCCGGAGAGACTGGAAGGGATGAAGTACTCCTGGGTATTTGCAGATCCGAATCTGTATGATGCCTTCAGGGAATACACAAAAACTGCGCGGCTTAACAACGCAATGAGTACGATCCTTGTAGACTTGAATGACCGGGTGATCCTTAAAGAGGAATGGATGAACTGCCCGATGAAGGACGACTATGTAAGTTTATTTCGCGATGAGGGCGACCGGAGACCAGGAACGGATTATGACCGAAGACCTATGAGGCGGATTGGTGTGCCTCATCAGCTCAGGGTGGAAGATGAAATGGACGGGGAGGACGATGAATGAGCAGAAAAAAGGCTTCAAACGATATTCTGACCAAGCATAAGCAGGTCAAATTTGGAAAGCGGGTCTTGCGTGGGCCGGAGCCCGTAGCCCTGGTAGGCCCGGAGCAGAACAAGGACACGCTTTCTGCGGAAGAATTCGTGGAACAGCTCTATGGCCCTGGCTACCAGTGCGTCATCATTCCGCCCGGAGATAAAGCCGCAAATATGTAACCCAGAACAAAGGAATAAGCCGCGCACCCCACTGAAGACGGTGGCAAAGAACGGTAGCCGGTAGTTCCGGGCGATGGAAGAGTCGCCCACAAGATCCCCACGACAAGCGTAAGCCCAGCATCCCACTGAAGACGGTGGCTGAGAACGATAGCGGGTAACGCGGGAAACCCCACCTCGGGGAAAGAGGAAACCTGTTCATTGAGCTATCCGATGGGGCCATTGGGTCCCTGAATATACGAGATAAGCCGGAACAGTCAGATGAATCGCAGAGGCAGAAAAATGCCTATGACGATTCGCTGATTGTTCCGGCTTTTTTGTTTTCTCCCCAACAAAGACGTGTTTTTCTACTGATCAGTAGAAAAAACGACGAAAGCTCTACTGATCTGTCATGGGAAGAGAACTGAGAAACCCTTAAAATTCAACGTGTCGGGAGCAAGCATAAGAACTTAGCCCGGCAGATGAATAGCCGGTACATACGGCGGAGAGGAGATGATGAAAACCGGTACCCTGTCACCCGTTCACATAATCGACCAGCCCTGAGGGACCAGGGGGCAAAGACACTGGAACCCTAAATATACCGATGCCGGATGCATACGGCGGCGGATGTTCAGGCAAGCGAATCTGAAGAACCCCTCGCTGAGAGATTAGCGAGCTGGTTCTGAAAGAATTGCTGCCAGGACACCCTAAGCACGCTGCGTCCGTTTTTTAATGGAGCCGATCGGGGTGTCCGAATAATCCACTGCCGTTGCGTCCAGCGGAAAGGACGCAAACATGGATATCACGATTAACGGCAACATCAATTTCAACGGAAACTTTGAGGGGAACAGAAATCAGGGGATCTGCCAGAACGAGGGAACCTTCCATGACCTGCTGGACAACGAGATCACTTTCAACGAATTGCTGGATTACCTGCGGAAGAGGGCGCAGAGAAAGAACGGAATGGTGGGCGAAACCGCCGATGGAGATCAGGACGTGTTGGTGAAGGCGAAGCGCAGTCCGGGAAGCGTACAGCTGCGGAACAGCTGTGCTATGGTGGCGCGGATCGCGGTGGGCGAGGCTACCTGTGAGGTTTTCGAAAACGGGTACGCGATTTTTGATAACGGAGATAGGCGCACGGTGGTCTGGGTGCCGGACTGCACAAAGGCGGTGCGTTACTATTACCCGCCGACGTATGTCGAAAAATGTGAAGAAGAGCGTCGGAGGCGGGGAGAAGACGAAGACTTTGATCCGGCGGATGCGAAAATCATCGAAGGGACGGAGTTGAATGAAGACCGGCTGACGGAAGAGCAGTTGGCGAACATGGCGTGGTATTTCCCGGTGGTGATTGCGGGAGAGAACCGGATCGAATGGAACCTGGAGCACCCGATGTCCGCCGGGAACCGGAGTGATCGCTACGAGGATGAAATCGATTCTGTGGGTAGGTACAACTGGAGCTGTGGAGCCCGGTTTGAGAACCCGGAGGATGCGGTGATCCGGAAGGAAGAGCAGGCTGAGCGGTGTGCAGATCTGACGGAGAAGCAGCGGGAAGCTTACGAGCTGTATTTCATGGATGGTTTTACGCAGGCTCAGATTGCCGATATGTTGGGTACCTCTCAGCGGGCGATCTGCGACAGGCTCGAGGCAGCCCGGAAGAAAATCACGGAGTATTATGAACGGAACTTCTAAAACCGGCGCTGAAAAATAAAACAGAGGGAGGGGCTGCGAACTGCGGCCCTTTCTTCCTATATGTTAGGGCGACTGGAAAAAATTTTTAGGGGATACTTCTAAAAGCACCCCTGAAAAACGGTATGGGTGAAAGGACGGTTGCAAAGTCGCCCTCTTTCAAATTCACAGTGAATGATCATAATCCGGATAAACGCTGTGAAGGCCGACAAACATAAAACAGGGAGAATAATCCCGGAAAGGATGAAGAAATGAAAAGGTATTCTGAAACACCGAAACGGGTCTTCATCTGTTCTCCGCTCCGCCCCGTTGGGGAGACGGAAGAAGAGAGACAGAAAGACCTGCATCGGAACAGGCAGCTGGCACGTTTTGCCTGCCGGTACGCGACGGAGCATGGCTGTATGCCACTGGCTCCGCATCTGTATTTTACAGAATTTCTCAGTGACGATGATCCAGCAGACCGGGAACAGGGCATCTGGTACGGGCTGAAATGGCTGGAGGACTGCGATGAAATCTGGGTCATTGAGCGACGGATCACCGAAGGCATGAAGCGGGAGATCCGAACAGCGCGGAAGCGCGGCATGAAGGAAAGACACTTTGTGATTTCCCTCAGGCCGGAGGAGCGCCTGCTCAATGATCTGGTCGGTGAATGCTATGTGGAGATGTATGACGATGTGACAAGGAAAGCATTCCTGTGAGGAGGGAAGCGAGATGGCTGAAGGAAAGAGAAAAGCCAGGAAAGTGACAGGAGAAACACCTGCACTGATTACGGTCGACGCCGGTAAGCTCAGCGCGGCACTGAAACACACTTTCGAAGGCGTGACGATGCTTTTTGACTGCCTGGGTCTGGATGTGGCGGTGACGGAATTGTCTGCGGCGCGGGAGAAAGAGTCGGGAGAAACATGCCAGACGGTATCGGGTGAACTGGCCCCTGAGGCGAAAGAGCAGCAGAAAGCGGCAGATCATCCTGAAGAAAGGGGTCATGTGGGGGATGGCATGGAAGAGGTGAAGCAGGAAACGGTGCCTGCTGTAACTGCGACAGAAACTGTGAAAGAAAGTGCGTCAGATAATGCTACAGGTTCCGCAACAGAAACTGTAACAGAAACTGGGACACAGCCTGCGGCAGTTCCTGTGGCACCAACTGCTACAGTAAGTGTTACGCAGGACGATATCACGCGGATTATTGTCCGAAAGATCAAAACAGACCGCTCGAACAATGAAAAGATCGGGGCGATCCTGAAAACGTATGGCGTTGCCAAGGTGAGTGACTTGCCTGCGTCGAAGTACGAAGCTTTCCTGACCGACCTTTCACAGATCTGAGGTGAAGGAACATGCCAGAGAGTCACGCGCTGCTTGGCGCGTCCAATTCCAAGCAGTGGATCAACTGCCCACCATCGGCACGGCTGCAGCAGCAGTTTCCGAACGAAAGCAGCGTATATGCGGAAGAGGGAACTTTTGCGCATTCGATCTGTGAGTATAAGGTGAGGAAGTATCTGCATGAGCGGGTAAAACGGCCGCAGTCTGAAGCATATGACAGCGAGGAGATCGAACAGATCACGGATGTATATGCTGAATTTGTGATCGAGACGATCGAACGGATGAAGCGGAACGGCTGTGAGCCACTGACGCTTGTGGAGGAGCGAGTTGATTACAGTCACCTGGTTCCATCCGGGTTCGGTACAGCGGATATGATCGTAATCGGTCAGGATGAGAATGGGAAAGGCATCCTTCACATTGCCGATTTCAAAACGGGAAAAGGCGTTTTTGTGGATGCCGCCTACAACAGCCAGTTGATGCTTTACGCGCTTGGAGCGCTCCACGCATATGGCTACATCTATCCAATCGATACCGTCTGGATGACGATTGTGCAGCCGAGGCTGGACAACATCAGCACCTACGTTTGTACCCGGGAAGAACTGGAGGAATGGGGAGAATCCATCCGTCCGATTGCTCAGCTGGCGTATGAAGGCAAGGGCGAACAAAAATGCGGAGACTGGTGCCGGTTCTGCCGTGCGAAACCGGTGTGCCGCGCATGCGCTGAGGAGGCGCTGGCATTGGCGAAAGAAGAATTTCTGGATCTGGATGACGGAGCTCTGGCTCCGATCCGGGCAAGCCCTGAGAAACAGCATACCCAGGAAGAAGGCACAGCACCGACAGAACTGGCAGAGCCCACATTCAAACAACCGGGACTGGTTCCCTTCCACGAACTGGAAGAAATCCTGCCGACGCTCAACCGGATCAGCGCATGGATCGAATCAGTTTTTGCGTATGTTTCCGGAGAAGCCATCAACAACGGTGTGCCTGTGAAAGGGTATAAGGTTGTGGAAGGCCGCAGCAAGCGTGTCTTCACCGACCTGAAGGCCGTGGTGGATACAGCGATGCAAAACGGTTATACCGATTTGTATAAGAAGGAACTGATCTCCCTGACGGAGTTTGAGAAGTTGATGGGAAAGAAACGGTTTGCGGAGCTGCTTGGCCCATACGTACAAAAGCCGCCGGGCAAGCTGGCCCTGGTACCGGATTCCGATCCGCGTCCACCCGTCGAGAGAACAGATTCCCCTGAGCAGGAGTTTACGGCTCTGCCTGCTCAGGAAGAAGAATGAGCCGATCTATTAACGACAGCGCCTTGCGAAACAGCGGGCGCTCTTTTTTATGGGAGGAAAAAAATATGGCTAACAAGACGATGTCCCCGACCAAGGTGGTCATTCCCTGCCGGTTGAGCTTTGCGAACATTTGGGAAGCCCGCAGCATCAACGGCGGCGACGAAAAGTTCTCTGTATCCTGCATCATCCCCAAGAGTGATAAGGCCACGCTGACCAAGATCCACAATGCGATCGAGGCGGCGAAGGAAGAAGCGAAGGGGAAGAAGTGGGGAGGCAAGATTCCCCCGAACCTGAAGGTTCCGCTGCGGGACGGCGATATTGACCGTCCGGATGATGAGAATTACGCAGGCTGTATGTTCCTGAACGCGACCAG
>CAZRLU010000076.1:0-7668 GCA_964600995.1 uncultured Oscillospiraceae bacterium
AAGGAAACTGAAGAGATGAAACAAGACAGCCGCCCCTCCGTCGGAGGGGCGGCTGTCGGCATATGGGAGGAAGGAAGAAGCAGCATCCCTCTCACCAGAGGGAATGATCCTGCAGATAGGCTTTGGACTGAATCAGCGCGGAGGATTCCTTCACTTCCGCCACCACGGAACAGTCGAAGGAGGAGGCCATTTTCAGATAGCGCGGAAGATCGAGACCGCCCGCGCCAAAGGCCAGGTGGTTAGCCCGGAGGCTGCAGTCATGGATATGAAAATGCTTCAGCTTCTGAGCGTGCGCCAGGATGAAGGCCTCATCCCCGCCGCCTGCTTTGTAATTATGCCCGATATCGAAAGTGAGGCCAAAGTGCTCCGATTGCAGCATCAGGTCGATGCCTTCCTGCTGGAAGGGGAGGAAGCCGCAGGTGTTTTCAATACAGACAGCGGCATCCATCCCCTGCAGCCTGTCCTCCACAAACTGCCGGAAAGCCAGCACAAGCTCCAGGTAACGATCCCTGCAACGCTCATACAGATAGACCTTTTTCCCGTTCATGGAGGAATAGGTGCCGGGCTGAAGGTGCATGGTCAGTCGGGAAATATCCAGCGCCCGGGCCAGCTTCAGGGCAAAGTCCACGTTTTCCAGATGTCCCTGGCGCATCTCCGGCGAGAATTCGAAGGGATTTACCTGGTCATGCAGATGGATTGTGAGACCGATGCCATATTTTCTTTTCAGCGACAGAAGGCGGTCTGCGCTGACGGCATCCATTTGGAACCAGGGGAAGGTCATATTCATTTCCATGAAGCCGAAGCCATGCTCCGCGCAGAATGCTGCCAGAAGATCGATATCCGGGAATTCCATGAGTGTGGGAATGCCATAGTTCATGGTTCCAGTTCTCCTTTACTGAATCGAGATGCGACCGCTGGTGATCAGCTGTCCGGAGTCGCGGTCAAACAGCAGGATGCCCGCACCATGGATGCTGAAGCGTATCCTCGCGTCTGTTTCGTAATCGATCGCGCCAAAGACGACGGAGGAGAGAATTTCATCCGCGATTTTGATCTTCACCGTGGTTTCCATGCCTGCAGGAAGCGTGGAATAGGCCAGGCCTTCCAGGTCACCGTGATCCGAGATCGGCAGAAATTCCGGCCGGATGCCCAGGGAGATGTTTTCGGAATTCAGCCCGAAGTCTTCGTTCGCATGAAATACGGTTTTGCAGCCCAGAAAATCAAGCTCAGCCGTATTCGCGGAAAGCTGCCTGGCTTTTGCGTCGATGATGTTCATGGCCGGGTTGCCCACAAAGTCTGCTACAAACAGGTTGGCCGGGTTGTTGTATACGGTCAGCGGCGGCGCGTACTGCTGCAGAACGCCTTCGTTCATCAGACAGATTTTGGTGGACAGGGTCATGGCCTCCAGCTGATCATGGGTTACATAGACAAAGGTGGATCCCATGTCCCGGTGCAGACGCTTGAGCTCGGTGCGCATCTCCCCCCGCAGCTTGGCGTCCAGGTTGCTCAGCGGTTCGTCCATGAACAGCACCCGGGGCTTTGGCGCCAATGTGCGGGCGATGGCCACGCGCTGCTGCTGACCTCCGGACAGCTCTGCCGGATACCGTTCGGCAAACTGCTCGATTTTGAGCGTCTTCAGCATCTCCGCCACCCGGGCCTGAATATCGCTTTTTTTCCATTTCTGGGTTTCCAGCCCGAAAGCGATGTTCTGCCAGACCGTCATGTGGGGCCAGAGTGCGTAATTCTGGAACAGGAAACCGACCTCGCGTCTGGCGGCGGGAATATTGATGTTTTTTTCGCTGCTGAACATAATCCGGTCGTCAAAGCGGATCTCGCCCCGTGTGGGGGTCTCCAGTCCGGCGATCATGCGCAGCGTGGTGGTTTTACCGCAGCCCGAGGAACCCAGCAGGGTGATGAAGGAACCATCCTCAATCTCCAGGTTCAGGTTGTTGACGGCGGTGAACTTTCCCCACTGTTTGGTGACATTGGTCAATGTAATCCTGGGCATGTCAGTTTCCTCCTACACCTTTGTCGATGGAAGCACCGGTCAGCTTGTTGGTGGTAAAATTGACCAGCAGCACGATGAGCACGATCAGCAGGTTGATGCCGTTGGACATCTGGGTGACTGCTTTTTCATCGAAGTAGGAAAGCAGTGTGGTGATCAGCGTGCCGCTGGTGGTCAGCAGGATGAACAGCGAAAGCTCACGCATGCAGGATACGAAGGGAAGCAGATAGCCGCTGATGAAGGAGGATTTCTGAATGGGGAAGAGAATCCGCAGCATCCGCCTGGGCCAGGACGCGCCTACGATCAGGGCAGCCTCCTCGATTTCACCGGACAGCTGCATCATGGAGTTGGTGCCGCTGCGGCTGGCAAAGGGCAGGTATTTGATGGCGCCTACCAGAACCAGCAGCAGCATGGTTCCCCTCAGAAAGGTGAGCCTGGAGGAAACGGCCAGGAAGATTGCGCCAAAGGCCATGGAAGGAACCAGATAGGGGAAGAAGGCCAGACCGGAAACCAGGGCGGCCAGACTGGTTCCGCGCTTGCGGGCCACTGCGTAGCCGATCAGCACGCCGCAGGTACCGACGATCACGGACACGATGAAGGAAAGCTTCAGACTGCCCCAGAGCGCGGACCAGATGCTGCGGTTGAACAGGATCCCGTTGCCCACGTTGACGGCATAACCGCCGATGTTTTCCCGGCTGAGCCAGTAGCGCAGGGTCAGATGGGAATAATCTCCCTGGTTTTCGCAAAGGGATTCCAGTGCGAAGGAGACGATGGGAAAGATGGAAATGAGGAAGAGGAGCACGATCAGGCAAACGGTCAGGAAGGCGTTGGCTTTTCCGATCCGGATGTAGGAAACCTGACCGGACTTTCCTGTGACCGTGGTAAAGGACTTGCGTTTGCCGGTGAAGCGCTGATTGATGCCAAGCAAAAGCACGCCGAAGAGGATCAGGACGATGGTCATGACAAAGGCCTGACCCGAGTAGGTGGAGTTATACAGGGAGCTGAGCCGGGTGGAGAGCACGAAGAAGTTGCCCGGAGACCCCACGAACACCGGCACGGCGTAGGAGGCCATGGTGCTGGAGAACACCAGCAGCACGGTGGAAAACAGGGCGGGCATGACGATGGGAATGGTGATCCTGCGCAGGATTGTGCCCCGTCCGGCCTGCAGGATGGTGGCGGCCTCCTCCAGGTTGGCGTCCATGTTGCGAAGCGTGCCGCCGATCAGAATGTAGGCAAAGGGCGCGTAATGGATCCCCATTACGATGGAACAGGGAAAGATCCCATAAACAAACCAGGCGGGAACGCAGAGCCCTGTCAGGCTTTCCAGCATCCCCACGACGCCGGTGCCTACCTGGGAATTCGCGAACACATTTTTCCATACAAGGGCCAGGGTCCAGGAGGGCATGATATACGGAAAGATAAAGACCGAGGAGAAAAATTTCTTGCAGTGGATATCGGTACGGGTGATCAGGAAAGCCACTGCGCCGCCAAGCAGAATGGCGATCATGGAAGCATAGGCCGACATGCGCAGGCTGTTCCACAGGGGCTTCCAGAAGTAGGAAGCGCTGTATTCCGCGTTGAAGGCGTCACCCAGCAGCATCTGAAAATTCAGCAGGGTGAAGTTCCCCGATTTCAGCTTCAGGCCGAAAAGGGAATTGTACATCATGGAATCCATGTTTCCGACGGTCAGGGCCGAACGGATGACGGAATACATGGGATAGATGGTCAGCACCAGCAGAAGCACGGCGAACAGAACGATCAGCACATTGGCCTGGACTGAAAAATAGCTTCTGATGCGGTACAGAAGGCGGCCAAGGCTTTTCCGCAACGTTGTTTCCTTCTTTTTCATAGCTTTTCCCCATTCCCTCCGTCCTTGGGAAAGAACGCGGAGAGCAGAGAAGCGTCCCTGCCCTCCGCGCTCCCTTCAGACATTACTTGCTGGCGCACCACTGGGCGATCTGGGTATAGGCCAGGGCATATACGGACTGGATGTGCGCGGGATCCTCCACCACGGTGCAATTCTGCCAGAAGGCCAGGGGTTCATCCCCGTAGCTGATGGCGTTCTCGCTGATGCCGATGGAGCTGTTGGCGGAGTAGGAGCCCATATCCTTGCCGAATACATTCTGATAGCCTTCCTCACCCATCAGATAGTTGACATACAGGCAGGCGGCGTAGGGGTATTTGGCGTTGGAGGCAATCATGATGTAGATGGGATAGAGCAGGCCGCCGAAGCCCTCGATATTCTCCTTGGCGCAGATGGAGATGTTGGTGGCATCCACGGAGCGGAGCTTGGAGAAAACGAACAGACCCGCGGAGCCGGGGGCGCCGCCCGCCACGTCGGAGGCGATGGTGCTGTCCTTGGAAATGAAGGTGCAGTTCATCAGGAACTTGTAGATCCACTCATAGGAAATGTTGGTGAAATCCCCGGAGGGAGCATAGTCCTTGCCATAGTAGCTCTTGTAGGCTTCCGCCAGCTTCTCCTGCCATTTTTCGCTGGTCAGGGAGATCAGGAAGTTCATGCTGGTCTTCTCGTCCACGGGGTTTTTGAACTCCAGTCCCTTAAATTCCGGCTCGGTGAACTGCCACACATTGGTGAAGCGGTTCATATCGGCCTGGCCGCCGTTGTTGTAGAAGAACAGGCGGGTATAGTAGGAGCAGACCAGGGGATTCTGATCGGATTCCAGAATGTCGGCCTTGTAGGCTTCGGGCACATAGTTCTCCAGCCAGCCGTTGGCGATGGCGTTGTTCACCAGCATGAAGCTGTCCTGGGTCAGCACCACGTCCGGGCCATAGATGCCCTTGCCGGTTTCGTTTTCCAGCAGCTCGTAGATCTGGCTGTCGTTGGGGTTGGATGCCACGATTTTGATGCCGGTCTTTTCGGTGAAGGTCTCTTCATTGACCCGGGAGGTGGTGCCGTAGATGTGCAGTTCATTGTCTCCGATTTCGGCCTTGGCCTTGGCCAGCAGGTCCTCCCAGCTCATGGAGGCGGCTTCGGCTATCACCTTCTGAACCTCGGTTTCAGCGGAAGCGAAGACGGGAAGCAGCAGGGTCATGCAGAGGGTCAGCGCGACGAGAATGGATGCGATCTTTTTCATGGGGTGCCTCCTTTTCCAAATTCATGGATGGATTATTTTAAACAGGTTTTTCCTGTTTAAGTTCAGGAACGAAAGCGCTTTAGTTGAAGGGCTGAATCAAGGAATCGACGGGAAAGCGTTTTTATTTTACCGAAAGCGCTTTAGTAACGCGGTATAAACATTCTCCGTTCCTGCTTCCGGGAACGGAACCGGCCGACGTCAACGCGGGAATCAGCCCGCTGCCGTGCTGCTGCGAAGAATCAGCTCCGGCACAGCTACATGGTGTTCCGGGGGAAGGGACAGATTTCCGGCGTGCCTGCGCAGGATATCGAGGATGGCTTCCGCCATCTCCATGCGGGGCTGGGCGATGGTGGAAAGCCGGATCATGGGCAGGGAGGAGGCGTCGATGCCGTCATAGCCGATCACGGAAACCTGATCGGGCACCCGAATTCCGGCTTCCGCCAGCGCGCCCATGGCGCCGATGGCCAGCATGTCTTTTCCCGCGAACAGCGCGGAAAAATCATCCCCAGAGGCCAGCAGCCGCTGGGTCAGCCTGTATCCGGCCCCGGACAGATCATAATCCCCGGCGTCCGCATAAAGGATCCTGCCTTCCTCTCCGATGCTATGCATCATCTGCTGATAGACGGTGATTCTGCGGCTGCGGGAGCTGGAAGTCTTGCTGTCGCAAAGCATGACGATCTTTCTGTGGCCAAGCTCCATCAGATGCCGAAGGGCCATCTCCGTGCCCACTGCCGTATCCGAGCAGACATAATTGACATCATCGGCCCGCACTTTTCCGCCGAGGTATACCACCGGAACCCTGTTCCGGGTCATTTTCCGGATTTTTGAAACGTCTTCCGAAACCGGCACCACCACAATGCCCAGGGCCATCGTGTTGATCAGATTCTGAATGCAGTTCTTCTCCACGGCAAGGTCGTTGTTGGTATCATAAAGAATCAGATGAAGACCGTAGCGCCGGGCGACGGTATTCAGGGATTTGAACATCTCGCCGTAGATGGAAGATACGTCGCGGATCACAACTCCAACAAAGCTGGAGGTTTTCTTGGCCAGATTGCGGGCCAGCATGTTGGGAGAATAGCCAAGCTCGTCCGCCTTCTCCCGGACGGCCTTCTTGGTTTCCGGGCTGATGTCCGGATAATCGTTCAACGCTTTGGATACGGCGGATTCCGAGAGCCCGAGCTCTTTGGCCAAAGCTGCCATGGTGATTGTTTTGCGCATTTTTCAAGCTTCTCCTCAAGCGCTTTAGTGTAATGTATCACATCCTTCTCAAAATAGCAATCCCCTTATGAAAAATATTTTTCCTCTGACACGGAAAAGCGCCCGGAAGGCGGAGAGCCGCTTTCCGGATGTCATTTGATTCGGAATGAAGAGATGAAAAGGGACCTGCTCCTTTACGTCTCGTTTTGACTGACTTTTACCATTCCAAAGGAAAAATAGGAGGCGGTAATCCGCTGATCCGATCCTGTATTATGGGATTAACCCGTGCTATCATACAGTCACGGTCGAGGGAATGACCGGAACGACTGAAGGAGGTACGGAACGATGTATGGAACTGGACGCGGACCCATGGGCGGACACAGAGGACCCGGCTTCGGCCCCGGCATGGGCTTCGGGCCCATGGGGATGCATCGTCCGATGCGGATGTACCGCAGGATGGGATTTTTCCCGATGGGACTCTTCCCGATGGGCGGCCTCTTCCTCCTGCCCGGACTGATGTTCGGCGGCTGGATTGCGGTGGCTGTTGTGGGAAGCATCCTGAGCCTGCTTGGCAGCATCATCGGCGGTGTGTTCGAGGGCCTGGGCGCTTTGGCCGGAGGCGGCTTCTCCGTCAGCGTGGCCCTGGGCGTGGGCATCGGCCTGGCCGCATACTTTTTCCTGCGGAAGAGGAACGCGGCGCGGAACGAGCCCGCCGGCGCCGTTGACGGCGAGGAGGCCGCAGTGGAGATTACGGAGCCGGCGACGGTTGCGTATCAAAGGATGGAGCGCTGACAATGCTCCGCTGCAGGAAAGCAGACAGACTGGAAGAACAGTTCTGAGAGATCTCAGAAGAGAGGAGAAGAAAAAATGGAAAACAGGAACATGCTGGAGGAACTGACCAGGTATCGGGTGAAGATCGAAAAGGACGGAAAGAACATCGCGGATGTTCCCGGCATTCTGTGCCTGCCGGGGCTCCTGGCCGCACCGAAGCTGGGCATCGCGGGGCTGATTGCCGCGCCGCTGCTGGGGCTGAGCGTGCATATGGAGAACCGGGACGGCAGCAGGGTGAATGTGGAGGAGGAAATGCGCAAGGCGGCGGAATCCGTGGTGAACACCGCCGGTAAAACCGCTGAAACGGTGCTGGACACCGCCGGAAAGGCCGCGAAGACCATCCGGGAGGAGATCGAGCGGGTCTGGCAGGACCTGTCCGCCGACGATCCGGAGGAGGTGCCGGAAGGCACCGAGAACGATGAGGAGGCGGCGGATCCCGCGGAAGTGAAGGATCCGGAGAACGCGGCCGGCCAGGAAGCTTCGGAGGAGAAGGAAGCGATTGAGGAAATCGTGGAGGATCTGAAGAAGCAGGAAAAGGCTGAG
>CAZRLU010000076.1:7768-9425 GCA_964600995.1 uncultured Oscillospiraceae bacterium
ATGGAACGGGGGAACGAACCAAAGGGACAGCCCCTGGTTCCGGAAAATGGTACATAAGGGACAGTCCCCAATGTACCACAATGTACCAAAGGGAGGACAGGAACATGCTGAACGAGATTTTCAAGGGGCTTTTTGACAGCTCTTCGACCAAGGTGATTTCCGTGGAGAACTTTCTGCTGTGCATGCTGTGCGCGCTGGCCCTGGGAGGGCTGATCGCCTGGACGGCGGGAAGAAGGAAGGGAGGCTCCTTCAGCTTCCTGGTTTCCCTGGCGGCGCTGCCGGTGCTGACCTGCGCCACCATCATGATGGTGAACGGCAATGTGGGGGCCGGGGTGGCCACCGCGGGGGCCTTCAGCCTGGTGCGGTTTCGCTCGGCGGCGGGCACGGCCCGGGAAATCGCCCTGATCTTCCTGGCGATGGTGACCGGGCTGATCGCCGGCATGGGCTACCTGGCCTACGCGGCGCTGTTCTGCCTGATCCTCTGCGGCCTGTTCCTGGTCCTGAGCCGGATGGATCCGGACGCCCGGGACCTGCGGAAGACCCTGCGGGTGACCGTGCCCGAGGATCTGGACTACGAAGGCACCCTGGACGCACCCCTGAACCAGTACTGCTCCGCCTGGAGCCTGAAGCAGGCGAAGACCGCCAACATGGGCAGCCTGTTCCGCCTGACCTATGACATCACCCTGCGGCCGGGCTGCAAGGCCAAGGCCCTGGTGGACGACCTGCGGTGCCTGAACGGCAACCTGGAGATCGCCGTGGGCAGCGCCGAGAGCGTCGCCTCGGAGCTGTAAGAAGCGGTTCCCCCGGACCGTCGGGGCCGGGGAACGGAAAATCCGCCCCGCCGCGGGGACGGCGGCGCCTTCCGCCCGGGGTGGGAGAGAAACAGATCATGAATCATGAAACAGAGAAAGGCCTGAAAAGGAGGCGTTGAAGATGAAAACAAGGAAAGCAGGAAAATGGATGAGGAAGATCCTTTCGCTGGCGGGAGCCCTGTGCATGCTCTTCGCGATGGGCCCGGCGGCGTCGGCGGACGCGGCGGCCCTGGCCACGGCGGACATCAGTGAATACTTTACCGAGCGGGACCTGTCCGGCGACTGGGAGGCCGGAGAAGCGGAAGAGATCCGCCTGGAGGGAAGCACCGCCTCCTCGTACAGTGAGAACGTGAAGGTGGACGGCAGCCGGATCACCATTACCGGCAAGGGCGTGTACGTGCTGACCGGAACCCTGGAGGAGGGAACCGTGGTGGTGGACGCGGAGGAGGCCAAGGTGCAGCTGGTGCTGGCTGGGGTCAGCATCTCCAGCTCCACCGACGCCTGCATCCGGGTGGAGAACGCGGACAAGGCCTTCATCACCCTGGCGGAGGGCACGGAGAACAGCCTGACCAACAGCGCCGGCTTCACGGCGGACGACGAAGTGGACGCGGTGGTCTACGCCCTGGACGACCTGACCATCAACGGCGCCGGCAGCCTGACCATTGTCTCGGCGGAGAACGGGATCTCCGGCCATGACGACCTGAAGATCGCCTCCGGAACCCTGAACGTCACCGCGGCCAACCATGCCCTGGACGCCAACGACAGCCTGCGGATCGCCGGCGGAACCCTGAGCCTGACGGCGGGGCAGGACGGCATCCATGTGAGCAGCAGCGAGGAAGCGGACA
>CAZRLU010000077.1:0-9340 GCA_964600995.1 uncultured Oscillospiraceae bacterium
GGGTCGTGGTGCTGATCAACGCCAACAACCCCATTGAGATCGAAGGTCTGAAGAACGACGAAGGCATCGGCGCCATCGCCTGGTGCGGCGAGCCCGGGCAGATGGGCTTCCTGGGCGTGGCGGATGTGCTGGCCGGCACGGTGAACCCCTCCGCCCACATCAGCGACACCTTTGCGGTGAAGAGCGATTCCGCTCCCGCCATGGTGAACTACGGCGTGTATATGTACACCAACAACTCCCAGGACGGGACGGGCGACAAGCTGACCGAGGAGAACAAGGGTGACTGGTATCTGGTGGAGAGCGAAGGCATCTATACCGGATACAAGTATTATGAAACCCGCTATGAGGACCTGGTGCTGGGCCAGGGCAACGCCGCGGACAAGGCGGGCGCCTCCGGAGACGCCTGGAATTGGGACGACGAAGTCTCCTATTCCTTCGGCTACGGCCTGAGCTACACCACCTTCAGTCAGAAGCTGGATTCCGTCGAGGTGAACCTGGGCGGGGAGAGCGTGGCGAAGGTCACCGTGACCAACACCGGCGATGTGGCCGGCAAGAGCGTGGCCCAGCTGTACGTCCAGGCGCCCTACAAGCAGGGCGGCCTGGAGAAGGCGGCCATCCAGCTGGTGGCTTTCGGAAAGACCCAGGTGCTGGAGCCCGGCGCTTCCGAGACGCTGACCATCCCCTTCGACGCGAAGTACTTCGCCAGCTATGACGAGAACGCGGTGAAGGCGGACGGCACCCAGGGCGCCTGGGTCCTGGAGGACGGCGATTACTACTTTGCCATCGGCAACGGCGCGCATGAGGCGCTGAACAACGTGCTGGCCAAGAAGACCGGCAGCCAGGACAACCTGGTGAAGACCGCGGAGACCGAGGAAATCAACGCGGAGAACGCCATCCTGTGGAACCTGGCGGCCACGGATATGGAAACTTATTCCGCGGGCGTGCAGAACCAGCTGCAGGACATGGATATCAACAAGCTGATCCCGGGCACGGTGGAATACACCACCCGCGCGGACTGGACCAAGGGCTGGACGACGGTACCCGCCATCACCCCCACCGAGGCCATGATGAAGGGCCTGCGGGATGAGCTGTATACCCTGAGCGAGAACAGCGGCTCCGGCGAGGCTGTCACCTGGGGCAAGGCCGGCGCCCGGAAGCTGATCGACGCGGTGGTCATCGGGGACGACGGCACCTATCAGGGCGTGCTGCCCTTCGACGATCCCATCTGGGACGAGCTGCTGGATCAGATCACGCTGGATGAGGCCATGAACTTCGTGGCCCGGGCCGGCGACGACTTCGAGAACCTGGACAGCATCCAGATGGGCCGGATCTACTGCAACGACGGACCTCTGGGATATACCGGCGATCAGGTCAAGGGATACTTTGTCCGGTGGACCGAATCCGACAAGAACGTGAACCCCTATGTGGTGGCGGAGGACAACGCCCAGGCCAACTGGCGCATGGCCACCATGCCCACCGAGCCCATGGTGGCGGCCACCTTCAACAAGGAACTGATCCAGCGGGAAGGCGAGCTGCTGGGCGAGGACGGCCTGTACAGCAAGGAAAGCTCCATCTTCGCGCCGGGCTCCAACCTGCACCGCACGGTGTACTGCGCCCGGAACCATGAATACTATTCCGAGGATTCCGTGCTGAGCGCCTACTGCGGCAACGCTCTGTGCGTGGGCCTGAAGAACAAGGGCACCATGGCGGAGCCCAAGCACTTCGCCTTCAACCATCAGGAATCCAACCGGTCCGGCCTGTCCACCTTCATGACGGAGCAGGCGGCCCGGGAGAACGAGCTGCGCTCCTTCCAGATGGAGATGAGCCTGAACAACGCCATGGGCGTGATGACCGCCTTCAACCGGGCCGGCACCGCCTACTCCGGCGGCTATGCTCCGCTGCTGAAGAACATCGCCCGGGACGAGTGGGGCTACATGGGCTGGTTCGTGACGGATATGATCAACGGCGCGGACTACATGAACTGGCGCGATATCGTGGCCAACGGCGGAAACGGCTGCCTGACCTCCTCCGCCTATGACACCTCCCTGATCGGTGCGATCGAGAATTCCAAGGACATCATCTCCAAGGATGTCACCTTCCAGGAGGAGATGCGGCGGGGCATCAAGTACACCATCTACAATGTTGCGCAGAGCAACGCGATGAACGGCATCAGCTCCACGACGGAAATCGTGTATGTGACCACCTGGTATGAGACGGCGCTGACGATCGCCACCTGGGCGCTGGCCGCGCTGACCGCGTGCTGCCTGTTCATGGCCATCTACCGGGATCTGAAGGGCAAGAAGAAGGCCTGAAGCGGGACGACGGAAAAAGGAGGAGCGGAATCATGAATCAGAAGAGAAACTTTGGCGCATACCTGGGTGTATTCGCCAGCATTCTGGCCATCGTAGCCTTAATCCTTTACAATCAGGTGATGTACAAGATGCCCGCGGTCCGCATCATGCTGATCGCCGCGGCCGTGGTGGGCGTGCTGCAACTGGTGCTGTCGGGATTCCTCCCGCGGCTGGCCGCCTATTTCCCCATCTGCCAGGCGGCGCTGCTGATGTCGGCGGCGGTGTGGGGCACCAATCTGATGGTCAACCAGATCGCTTATGTGTATGCCGGACTGGATCCCATGTCCACGATCCTGGGCTGGATCCTGTATATCGCCTTCGTGGTGGTGGCCGGTATCATCAGCCTGGTGGCCGCCTTCTGGCGGGTGAACCCGAAGAAGGCCTGAGCATCCGGTAAAAATGCGGAACGTTTTCCCCGGCGTCCTTAGGAAGGAGCCGAGGAAAACGAAGCAAATGATGCCAAAAAACTGACATTTTACGCTGTGACGATGGACAAAAACCCGGCCGGAGTGTATACTGGATAACACAGACGGAAGGGAACAAGTCCGAAGGAAGCTTCCCAAAGGTTTCTGCAGCCGGAAGGCTGTTGGAAATAAAAAAAGAAAAGGAGACCTGAACCCATGAAGAAGATCGTATCCCTGCTGATGGCCCTGCTGATGGTTGCCCTGAGCGCGATGGCGCTGGCTGAACTGCCCACCGAGCCCGAGTTTGATCCCATTGCCGAGGAACCCTACAAGATCTACACCGTTGTGGAATACACCATCGAAGCGATCCAGGCTGACCTGGTCTGCACCATTTCCGCCAACGAGGAGAAGACGGAATTCTGGATGGAGTGCAACTTCTATGGCGACGATCAGGCGATCCATGCCGTGCTGAATGAGGGCGCGGATCTGGAGAACGACCTGGAGAATGCCTTCACCATGGATCAGGACAAGACCGGCTTCATGAAGACCGACACCCCCGCCATCCTGAAGGCTGCTCTGGAGCAGGACATCTGGCTGCCCATCGGGGAATAATTTTCAAGGGATGACAGAAGAGCAGGTATCGAAAGGTACCTGCTCTTTTTTATGGAAAAACGATGTCTGACAGGCTTGTTTATTCCAGGCAGGACATGATACAATTAGAAATATCTTACCGGGGACGCGGTCGCTTCCGGACCCGGCCGAAATGCATTGCACCCCGGGACGGGACAGCGCTTCCTCAGGCCGGGCATCCGGCTGCGCAGCATTGTTCCGGCATTTTCTGAAAACAGGTGGGAGGAAGTCTGCATGAAAAAATGGCTGTGTGTGGTTTTAAGCCTGGTTCTGGCGCTGGGCTGCTGCGCGGGATGGGCTGATTCCGCAGAGGCGGACCGGATTACAGGTCTGAAGGTGGAGGGCATGACGGAGCCCCTGGGGCTGGACACGGATAAGCCGTCCTTCTCCTGGCAAATGCTGTCCGGGCGGACCGGCGCGGCCCAGAAGTCCTATCAGATTCAGCTGTGGGACGAAAAGGATCAGCTGATCTGGGACAGCGGTACGGTGGAAAGCGCCGCGTCCGTGGGGATTCCCTATGAGGGAGAGGCGCTGGCTCCGGCAACGGCCTATACCTGGCAGGTAATGGTGGTCAACGATCAGGACCAGTCTGTGGCGTCGGGAAAGGCCCGGTTTGAAACCTCCCTGCTGGATGCGACCCGGAATTCCTGGGCTGGAGCCCAGTGGATCGGCGCGGGGGCGCTGACGCTGGATGCGGCCAGCAAGGCGGTGTTCCACATCTCGGCCAACGTGCAGCTGCGGGAGGGGAGCGACAGGGCTTCCTTCATCCTGGGCGCGGATGATTACCGGCTGAAGCATGCGGTATTCAACAACCAGCTTGTGTCGGGCGAAAACTGGGTCCGGGTGGAGCTGGACCTGAGCGGGCTGACGGAAGCGGGGGGCGCCCGGTTCCATGTGTACCGCTGCGGATACGGCAGGGAGGATGATCCGGCCGGAACCCTGATCTACACCAGCAAGGAAAACGCGGACCTGGACGCGGCGGTGACCCTGGAAAAGAAGTATGATGTCCACGCGGTGGACATTTTCTGCACGGAAAGCACCCTGACCATGACCCTGGACGGGGTGGAGCTGAGCACGGACACGGCGCTGGTGGACGCGGGAGGCAGCGGGAACACCTATCCCAACCTGAACAGCGTCGGATTCGCCATGAACGCCGGGGAGGAAGCGGTGTTCACGGACTACCGGATCTCCAACGGCGGACGCTTCGCCAGGGGAACGCTGCTGGACCGGGAAACCGGGGCCACCTGGGGCATTTTCGAGGGCCAGGAGGGCGTCCGGGTCTCGGAGGAGTCCATTGAGGTTTCCGGCGGGGAGACGGGCATCCTGAGCTACGCGGATCCCAGCTGGGGCTCCGCGCCCATGGTGCGGACCAGCTTCACGGCCAAAGAGGGCGTGGCGAAGGCCCGGCTGTATGTGACCGCTCAGGGAATCTATCAGTATGCGATCAACGGACAGCGGATCGGGGAAGCGGACTGGCTGAACCCCGGAAGCACCGAATATGACGCGCTGATGGCCTATCAGGTCTATGATGTCACGGAGAACATTCATCCCGGCGAGAACGCCATGGGCGCCCAGCTGGGCGAGGGCTGGTGGACCGGCATGACCACCTTTGAATGCCTGAACAACAACTATTACGGGGATGAGCCCGCGCTGATGGCCATGCTGGTGCTGACCTACGCGGACGGAACCCAGGACCGGATCGTGACGGACGACCAGGCCTGGCAGGTTTATACCGAAGGCCCGGTGCGGCTGGCCTCCCTTTTCCAGGGAGAGAAATACGTCGCCACCCGGGAGACAGCCATTGCAGGATGGAGCGAAGCGGGATACGCCGCGGAGGGATGGAAGCAGGCGGCCGTGGTGGAAACCCGGAAGCAGTTCGCAAACCCGAAGCTGGTGACCCGGAAGGACACGCCCATCCACGTGATCCGGGAGAACCCCGTGGCCGCCGCGCTGGGCGAGGTACGGCCGGGATCCGACAGCTACATCTATGACATGGGCGAGAACGTCTCCGGCGTGCCGGTGATCACCATTCCGGCGGAGTACGCGGAGAAGGGGAAGCCGGTGATTCTGCGCTTCGCGGAAATCCTGTATCCGGCGCTGGAGGAATACACCACCCAGGGGACCGATGGCCTGATGATGGTGGAAAACCTGCGGACGGCCCTTGCGACGGATGTCTATACCCTGAAGGAAGGGGAAAACATCATCGCTCCGGACCTGACCTTCCACGGCTACCGGTACCTGGAGATCACCGGCCTGGGACGGGAGCTGCCGGCGGAATACATCCGGACCCGGGTGCTCAGCTCCCTGGATGCCACCGCAACCTACACATCCAGCAATGAACTGGTGAACCAGCTGTTCAACAATGTCGTGAACTCCACTACCAGCAACTACATTTCCATCCCCACGGACTGCCCCCAGCGGGACGAGCGCATGGGTTGGACCGGAGACGCCCAGGTGTTTGCGCTGACGGGATCCTATGTGGCGGATACCTATCCCTTCATGCGGCAGTGGATGGACACGGTGCGGGCGGACTGCGGCCCCACGGGTCTGTCCAGCCAGTTCTGCCCGGCCTTTGTCAACTATGATCCCGAGCAGGATGAAACGATTCCGCACAAGGGGCAGAGCTTCGGCATCACCTGGAACTGCCTGGTGGTGACCATTCCCTACAACCTGTATATGCAGACCGGAGATCCGGCCATTCTGCGGGACAATATCGACAATATCCGCACCTATGTGGATCATCTGATTGATACGCCCCTGAAGTATAAGGATGCCGACAAGAAGAAGCAGACGGAAACGCGCCTGACCGGCGAAACGGGAACCCTGGCGGATCATCTGGCCCGGATCCCCACCGACGGCGTGCTGCTGGGCAATGCGGTCTTCATCGCCTGCCTGGACGAAACGGCGGTGATGTGCGACGCGCTGGGAGATGCGGAAAAGGCCGCGCTTTACCGCCAGAAGGCAGAGGAGGCCCGGACGGCCTGGAACGAGCTGTTCATCGACCCGGAAACCGGGAAGACGAAGAACGCCAAGGGCGGCCTGCAGGATACCCAGGCTTCCTATGCCACGCCGCTGCGCTTCGGCGTCATCAGTGAGGAAAACCTCCCCAAAGCGCTGGAGAACTACGCCCGGACCATTGAGGAGCCGAACCTGACGGACAGCGACGGCCTGACGGTTCCGCCCTATTCCATCACGACGGGCTTCAATGCCACGGGGAACGTGCTCAATGCCCTGACGGTGAACGGGCGGAGTGATCTGGCCTACCGGATGTTTGAAAGCACGGATTACGCCTCCTGGCTGTATCCGGTGACCCAGGGAGCCACCAGCATCTGGGAGCGGTGGAACGGCTATACCAACGAGCTGGGCTTCAACGGCAACAACAGCATGAATTCCTTCAATCATTATTCCTTCGGCGCGGTGTACGAATGGATGATGGCCTATCAGCTGGGCATCAGCGCGGGAGAAGAGGCGGGCTATCAGCACTTTGTCCTCCAGCCTGTGGCCGGCGGAAGCTTCACCTTCGCCAAGGGAAGCTATGATTCCGCCTACGGGGAGATTCAGAGCGGATGGACGGCGGAGGCGGGGACCATGACCAGCTATGACGCGGTGGTGCCGGCCAATACCAGCGCGACGCTGTACCTGCCCATGGACGGAGAGATTCAGATTCCCGATGGCGCGGTTCTGGTGGGAGAAGCCCAGCGGAACGGCCGGAAGACGCTGCAGATCGAACTGCCCGCGGGCACCTGGCATTTTGAATGAAGGGAATGAAACTGAGACGCTGGATCCTGAAGGCGGCCATTCTGGCGGCGCTGATCTATGCCATGGTCCGCATGTGGCACTGGAAAATCGGGTTTACCTTCTTTACCCAGCTTTCCAACCTGTTTGCGGGCCTGGCGGTGATCCTGCAGGGAATCCTTCCTGAAAAACGGGGGAAAGCCGTCAAATTCTCGGCGGTGGTCTCCATCCTGGTGACGGGAGTGGTTTACGCCACGGCCCTGGGGCCCTTCATGCCAGGCGGGCTGATGGCGGCCTATGCCCAGGATCATTATGCGAGCCTGTGTCTGCACGTGATCATCCCGACGCTGATGATGGCGGATTTTCTCTGGAACGACCGGAACTATCCCTGGCGGAAGCAGCACGCACTCCTGGCCATGCTGCCGCCCATGGGATATCTGATCCTGATCATCCTGCTCGGGCAGATGGGCGTCAGCTGGCACGGGATGGCGGCGCCCTACCTCTTCCTGAACTACTGGGCCCCGGCGGGATGGTTCGGCTTCCGGCCGGAAACCGCCGGATGGAACTCGGCGGGGATCGGGGTGGCCTATGTGATCCTGATCCTGATGCTGCTGTTCTACGGCCTGGGCCGGGGACTCATCTTCCTGTGCCGGCTGCTGAACCGGAGAGGAACCCCTGCGGGGATGGCGGAGAAAACAGCCCGGTGACCTTATCGGAAGAGACCGGCGGGGCTTCCGCCCGGCGGCTCGGAAAAAAGCAATGATTTGAAGCAAGGAGGAGAAAGAAAGGCCAAAGAGGGGATCATCGGAGAAAAACGGATCCGGGAGCTATTCAAGAAATGAGGAGGACCGATAATGCGAATTGTGGTTTTGATGGCGCTGGTACTGATGATGTGCCTGGGGAGTGCGGGATCCGCGGAAGCGCCCCAGGGGGAGAACCTGATTGTGATTCCCGCGGCGGACGCGACGTTTACCGAAGGCAAGGGTGTTTCCATCGAGAACAAGAAGGCCGCGACGGCCTATGACGCGGAGCATGGCATGATCGTGAACCTGGCCAAGGACGGGGAGATCGTTTTCACCGTGCCGGAAGGCGTGGAGGGGACTTTTGATCTGTATCTGACGGTTTCCAAGATGATGGTTCAGTTCACCTCCCAGCCCTTCAGCTTCAGCGTGAACGGCGAGGAGCCCTGGTCCGTGCCGATCGACTGCCAGGTCAGCGCCGATTCTCCCGCGAAGTATGACCAGGACGGCGCGGAGTACAACACCGGCACGATCTACGACACCGGCCGGTTTGAAGTGGCGGAAGGCGTGGCCCTGAAGGCGGGCGACACGGTGAAGGTACTGGCCACCTACGGCGGAAAGGGCCCCAAGCTGAAGGGCATGGTGTTCCCCGGCGTGGCGGCACTGTCCCTGGCCCCCGCGGGAGAGGCCGTGGCCGTGGGCTATGACTACGTGATTCCGGAAAAGGCGGAAATTGATCCGAAGGATCCCCTTTCCGGCAAAACCATCCTGTGGATCGGATCCTCCGTGACCTACGGCGCCCAGTCCGGCGGGCATTATTCCATGGTGGATGCCATCCGGGATCTGCACCCGGCCCTGACCTGTGAAAAGTATGCCATCAGCGCCACCACCCTGGTGAATACCGGCGCGGATTCCTATGTGGGAAGGCTGAAGCGGATTCCCAAGAGCAAGAAGCCTGATCTGATCGTGGTGCAGCTTTCCACCAACGACGCGACCACCGACAAGCCTTTCGGCGCCATCTCGGAAAGCATGAACCTGGCGGATTTCGATGATTCCACCATTGCCGGAGCCATCGAGACCATCATCGCTTATGCGAAGGAGACCTTCAACTGCCCCGTGTGCTTCTACTCCGGCTCCTACTGCAAGAAGGCCAATTATGCCGAAATGGTGCAGCTGCTGCTGGACATTCAGAAGAAGTGGGACATCGGCGTGATCGACATGTTCAACAATCCCGAAATGACCGCGATTTATGATACCGAGCTGTATCACAAGTATATGTACGATGAGGTGCATCCCTTCCGGGTCGGCTATGTGGAATGGTGGACCCCCTACATGGATGCCTGTCTGACGGAATACATGAGCCGCTAAGTATTCAGGGCCGCCCGGATGGGCGGCCCTTTTTGATGAAAAAAACGGATCCCACAAGGCAATGTCATTCAGATAAGGATGACGGAAAGAGAACTGGAACTGAAATAGGTTC
>CAZRLU010000078.1:0-9286 GCA_964600995.1 uncultured Oscillospiraceae bacterium
ATGAAATACCTGGAAAGAAGCTTCCCACTGCGGGTCAGCGAATGTGACATGAGCGGCCACTGGCGGCCCGGCGCCATGCTGGTGGAGATGCAGGAGGCGGCGGGAGCCCACTGCGAGGCCCTGAACTGCGGTAGAAAGGCCCTGGACGGGCTGAACCTGGCCTGGGTGGTGGCCCGGCTGGAGCTGCGGATCCTGCGGTACCCGGTTTACGGGGAGGAGCTGACCCTGCGCACCTTTCACCGGCCGGCCCGGCATCGCTTCTTCCCCCGGTTCTGCGAGGTGCGGACCCGGGAGGGGGAGCTGGTCGCCCTTTCCTCCGGCCTGTGGCTTGTGATGGACCTGCAGACCCGGCAGAGCGTTTCGGGGGACCGGCTGCCCACCCAGCTGCCGGACAACAGCGACATGCCGGAAGTCCTGCCGCTGCCCAAGGGCATCGAAGCCCTGGAGACGCCGGCCGACGTGCTGCTGAGAACCTCGGCCTATACGGATCTGGACGCCAACGGTCATGTAAACAACACCCGGTACGTGGACTGGCTCTGCGACGCCCTGGGGGTGGAGACCATGAGGGAGCATCCGCCGGAAAGAATCACCATTCACTTCAACAGCGAGATCCTTCCGGAGCGGCAGGTGGAGATGCGGCTGCGGCGGGAGGGGCTGCGGTTCCAGCTGGAGGGAATCCAGGAGGAACGGAAGGCCTTTGAGATCAGCGGAGAGCTGAAGGCGTGATACCCTGGGGAACATCCCGCCGTACGACTGAATAGCTACCCTGAAAACAGCATAAAGGACGGCCGCCGGGCTTTTGCCCGGCGGCCGATGCTTTTCCGGAATCAGTTGGAGCAGATGACGGAGGAGAAGGGGGGAAGATCGAAGGAGAGATATCCCTCCTCCACGGGGCTGCACAGGTCCGGGTCCAGCTCGTGTCCGTCCTCATGGGTCACGATGCGGCGACGGAAGACCTCGCTCTCGGGGCTCCCCACATCCCGGACAAAGAGCCGGAAGCTGGTCCAGCCGCTGGTATTGTTGACGGCGATGATGGCCCGGGCGGAGGCGTTGAAGCGGGCATAGGCGATGCGGCCGTAATCCGCCAGGAGGGATTTCAGGCTTCCGTCCCGGAGCACGGGCAGCTCCCGGCGGAGCCGGATCAGATCCCGGTGCAGGTCCAGGAGGGATACGTCTTCATGCCCCCAGGGGTAGGTACGGCGGTTGTCCGGATCGGTCCAGCCCACCTGCCCGGCCTCATCGGCGTAGTAGACGGTGGGGGAGCCGGGCCAGGTCATCTGAAGGGTGACCGCCTCCCGGAAGACCCCCTTGTTGATGCCGACGGCGGCGGCTTCGGAGCCCATGGTGTTGAAGCGGCCGACGGTGCGGTTGGTGCGGGTCAGGAAGCGGGAATGGTCGTGATTGCTCAGCTCGTTCATGGCGGACATGAGGGAGGGATAGGGCATGCGGGCCATCCGGTCCCGCATGATGTCAAAGAAGGCGTGCCCGTTCTGATACAGATCGTCCCGCCGGGAGTCGGAATGCTTCTCCATGCCGGTGAGGAACCAGGTGACGGGCTCCATGAAGGCGTCGTAATTCATCACGGTGTCCCACTGGTCCCCCTGAAGCCAGGGAGAGGGATCTCCGTAATGCTCGGCGATGATGACCGCCTCCGGGTTCACCGCCTTGACCCGGCGGCGGAAGGCCTGCCAGAAGCGATGGTTGTATTCCGGACTGTGGCCCAGATCCGCCGCCACATCCAAGCGCCAGCCGTCGATGGAATAGGGCGGGGAAGCCCATTTTTCCGCCACCTGCAGGATCTCCTCGCAGAGGGCGGGGGAAGCCTCGTAGTTGAGCTTGGGCAGGGTGGTATATCCCCACCAGCCCTCATAGGCGGGGCTGCGGCCGTTGGCGGAATCATTGAAATGGAAGTAGGAGCGGTAGGGGCTGGTCATGCTCTGGAAGGCGCCGGGATGAAAGCCGGCCTTTCCCAGATAGATGCCTTCGCAATCCATCCACTTGTTGAAGGAGCCGCAATGGTTGAAAACCCCGTCCAGGATGATGCGCATGCCCCGCTCATGCAGCTTCCGGCAGAGCTCCGCGAAGAGCTCGTCGCTCTTCTCCAGGTTCTCCATGGAGGTGACCCGGCGGATGTACCGGGGGGCGTAGCCGTTGTGCTTCTCCCAGGCCTGCATGGCGCTGTCCACATCATCGGTGATGACGCCGAAATGGGGATCCACGTGCTCATAATCCTGGGTGTCGTACTTGTGGGAGGAGGGGGAGACGAAGATCGGATTCAGATACAGAGTCTCAATTCCCAGATCCTGGAGATAATCCAGCTTGTCGATGATGCCCTGGAGATCCCCGCCGTAGAAGCAGCGGATATCCGTATCCCCGGGGAAGGCGTCCCAGTCCTCCACGTGCTTGGAGTGGCCGATGGTATAGTAATACTCGTTGTCTGTCACATCATTGGAGGGATCCCCGTTGCGGAAGCGGTCGGTGAAGATCTGATACTGCACGGAGCCCTTGGCCCAGGCGGGCACATGGAACCCCGGCGTGAACCGGAAGGCGAAGGCGGTATCGTAGGGCGGAAGGGATCCGTCCTCCGTGAAGCGGCAGCCGTTTTTGTCAAAGGCGATCCGGAGCTTTCCCTTCCCCTCGATCAGAAAACGGTAGATGACCTCGGAATCGTCGCAGACGATGCCGGCTTCATAGAAATCAAAGAACTCATCGGAATCCACCTTGGACATCAGGGTTCCCACATCCAGGGAAGACAGCAGCAGAACCACCCGGCGGGCGCTGCCCTTTGCGATTCGCAGCCGGATCCGGACGGAATCCCCGGGATTCGGCTCGGAAGGAGAACGGAACAGGGGAGATTCATCGCTGAAGACCGCGGAAAGCAGATGGGAGGGTACAGACATGAGCGGAACTCCTTTCCGGAAGATAAAGGGGGAAAGTATGTTACTGTTCACGGAGTGAGCAGCCCGCCTGTAGCGGTATTTGCGGCTGCGGTCGCTCTCGCTAAACGCAACCTCAATCGGCGCGCAGCCGCCTTGGGGCGGCGGCCGCGCTTGTTTCGGTTGATTCGCTCAAGTCGCTTGCCTGCGGCACTCCCCACCGGGGAGACGCTCCTATCGCTCACGTTCAAACGCAGCGGTACAAAGGCCCGCATCCTGCAAACACCGCACGGCGGCTGCCGTGAACAGTAACGAGAGTATAGCCCAAAAACCACCGGGGCGCAAGCCGGGGTTGCAAAGGGAAACACATCCAATTATAATAGTGCGATGAAAAAAGGCAGGGAAATCCATTTTCGCGGGGCCCGGGACGGCGGAAGCCGAAGCCCTGGGGCCGCGGCTGAAAAGGAGGGCGGAAGCGCATGGACATCCCGGGAGAGAAAAGCATGAACAGTGAGCTGCATCTGCCCTCGGCACTTCCGGAAGGCTGGAGGGAAACGGGGAAGGACGGCCTTCCGGCGGAGGAAACGGTGGGGAGAAAGCGGAATACCCTTCCGCCGGACAACGGGAAATCCAACCTGCAGATCATCACGGAAAACGTGTTCACCCTGTTCAACGGGCTGAACCTGATGCTGGCCCTGGCCCTGATGCTGGCGGGCAGCTACCGGAATCTCCTGTTTCTGGCGATCGTGGCGGGCAACACGGGCATCTCCATCATCCAGGAGATCCGGGCCCGGAACACGATCCGCCAGCTGAAGCTGCTGCATGCCCCGAAGGTGCAGGTGATCCGGGAGGGAAAGGAAATCCGCGTCTCCTCCGATGAAACGGTGGAGGGGGACCTGATCGTGGTCCGGGGCGGAGACCAGATCGTGGCGGACTGCGTGGTGATCTCCGGCGCGGGCCGGGCGGTGGAAAGCCTGGTGACGGGGGAGAGCGACAGCATTCCCAAGCAGCGGGGGGACTGGCTTTATTCCGGCTCCTACCTGACGGAGGGCAAGATCATCTGCCAGGCGGTCTACGTGGGGGAGGAAAGCTACGTGGGCCGGTTGACCCGGGAGGCCAAGAAGCGGAAGAAGCCCGAATCCGGGCTGATGAAGGAAATGAAGAGCCTGATCCGGCTGGACAGCATGGTGCTGCTGCCCCTGGGTGCGCTGCTTTTCCTGAAGCAGACGCTGATGCTGAAGCTGCCCTGGACGGCGGCGGTGCCCCCCACGGTGGCGGCCATGCTGGGCATGATTCCGGAGGGGTTGATGCTGCTGACCTCCGTGGCCATGGCGGTGGGCGTCCGCCGGCTGGGAAAGCGCCAGGTGCTGGTGCAGGAGCTCTTCGGCATCGAGGGCCTGGCCCGGGTGGATACCCTCTGCCTGGACAAAACCGGCACCCTGACCACGGGACACATGAAGGTGGAGCACATTGAGCCGCTGGACTGCGAAGAGAAGGAAGCCCTGTCGGCCCTGAGCCGCTTCCTCGGCGCCTTTGACGACCGGAGCGGGACCCTGGGAGCCCTGCGGAACACCGTGGCGCCGGGAACGGAGACCGCCACGGCCCTGCAGCCCTTCTCCTCCGAAAGGAAAAAATCCGCAGCCAGCTTCCGGGACGGAAAGACCCTGATCCTGGGGGCGCCGGAGTATGTGCTGGGAGACGCCTACGGGGAAGCGATGCAGCGGCGGGTGGAAGCGCAGGCGGAGCAGGGAAGACGGGTGATTCTGCTGGCGGAGGCGGAGGGAGAGATCCGGGGAGAACAGCTTCCCCCGGTGACCCGGGCCCTGGCTTTGTGCAGCCTGGCGGATGAGATGCGGCCCTCGGTGGAGGAGACCACGGCCTATTTCCGGGAGCAGGGTGTGGAGCTGAAGGTGATCTCCGGCGACAACCCGGCGACGGTATCCCGGATTGCCCGGCAGGCGGGCATCGAGGGATGGGACCGGGCGGTGGACGCCCGGGAGCTGACGGATCCGGAGCTGATTTCGGAGGCCTGCGAAAAATGTACCGTGTTCGGACGGGTGACGCCGGAGCAGAAAAAGCAGCTGGTGGAAGCCCTGAAGCGCAGGGGACATACGGTGGCCATGACCGGGGACGGGGTCAACGATATCCCGGCCCTCCGGGCGGCGGACTGCTCCATCGCCATGGAGGAGGGATCCGACGCCACCCGGAATGCGGCGATGATCACGCTGCTGGAAAGCGATTTCGCGGCGCTGCCGGAGATCGTGCTGGAGGGGAGACGGGTGATCAACAATATCGCCCGGTCCGCCAAGCTGTTCCTGACCAAGACGATCTTCAGCTTCCTGCTGGGGATGTTCACCCTCTTCCTGCCCACGGCCTATCCCTTCCAGCCGATCCAGATGAGCCTGGTCAGCACCTGGACGGTGGGAATTCCGGGCTTCTTCCTGGCGATGGAAAAGAGCCGGGAGCGGATCCGGGGCCGGTTCCTGCGGAACGTGCTGATGCAGGCGCTGCCCGGCGGCATCGCCGTGGCCCTGTGTGCCACGGCCGCCATGCTGCTGACCCTGGCGGGGTGGGAGCCGGCGGTGTGCTCCACGCTGGCCACCTGGACCGCAGGCATGATCGGGCTGCTGGTGCTGGCGCGGGTCTGCTGGCCCTATGACAAAAAGCGTATTGCGATTCTTGGCTTTTCCGCGGCGGCCTTTGTCCTCAACGCGGTGCTGCTGGGAAATGTTTATTTCCTGACCCGGCTGCATGATCTGGAATGGGCGGCCCTGACCGGCCTGGCGGCGCTCGGCACGGCAGTGTACGCCGGCGTGGCGCTGGGAGAGCGGAAGCTTTCCTCCCGGGCGGAGGCCCGGAAAACCGCGACTGCAGTTGAACTTTAACGCTTTTTTTGCTATACTTTTTCCCGAATGAATCCAGCACAGAGGAGAAATGCGCCATGAAAAAATCCATCAGAATCCGGGCGGCCCTGTTGGCCGTATTTCTGATCGCGGGCCTGGCGAACGGAGCCGGCGCGGAGTGGAAGGAAGAGACCAAGTTCAACAAGGTGGTCCGGAGGACCTGGGTGGATGATTCCGGCGCGGAAGCGGTGGCGCCGGAGGGCTTCTCGACCATGACCTGCAGCTACAGCGGGACCTCCGTGACGGAAAAATACTACGGCCCGGACGGGGAGCCCGCGGCGGCGGCCGGCGGGTACTACGGGCAGGTGCTGACCTACGGGAACAAGCACCGGCTGGAGGAAATCATCTATCTGGATGAGAACGGGGACCGGACCAACTGCACCGGCGGCTATGCCCGGGTCCGGATGACCTATACCTCCGCGGGGAGAATCACCTCCACCAGCTATTATGACGAGACCAATGCGCTGGTGCGGGTGCCGGCCCTGGGATATGCCCAGGTCCGGAACGAATACCGGGGCACGACGCTGACGAAGACCAGCTATCTGGACGAGAACAAGAAGCTGACGGATACGCCCTTCGGCTACGCGGTGCTGATCCAGAGCGTCAACAAGAGCAACAAGGTGACGGGCATCCGCTTTGAGCACGCGGACGGCAGCCCCGCAGTGAGCGTCCAGGGATGGGCCGTGATGAAGCGGGAGCTGGACAAGAAGAACCGGGAAGAGAGCGTCAGATACTACGACGCCGCCGGCGCCCTGACGGACCTGGGCCGGGGATACGCCTATGAGATGAAGGACTGGGAGAACGATCAGACCTGCCGGGTTACCCGGTTTGATACCCAGGACCGGCAGATCGCTTTTGAAGGCGGCGCAGCCGCGGTTCTGCGGGAAATGAACCGGGATGAGCTGGTGATCCGGGAAACCTGGCTGGACGAGGCGGGCAGCCCGAAGGAAAACGAGGAAGGCATTGCCGCGAAGGTCTATGAATACGACGGGGAGGGCCGGCTGACGAAGGTCAGCTTTGAAGGCGCCCGGGGCGAGAAGGCGGAATGCGCGGCGGGATACACCGGATACCGGGAGGTGCTGGACGGGGACGGCTTCGTGCTGAGCCGGGTTTTCCTGGGCAAGGACGGCAAGCCGGCCAACACCGTGGCGGGCTACAGCGAGATCCGGTATCTCTATGATGAAAACCGGCAGGTCAGCCGGACTGAATACTACGACGTCAACGGCGCGCTCATCAAATCCGAGTAACGGAGGGAGAAGTCAACATGGACCTGAAGAAGCTGGTCAGCCCCTATGAGATCACGAAAATCGACCCCTGGCTGGCGCCCTACAGCGGCGAGATCGATCTTCGCATGAACCGGTTCCTGGAAAAAAGGAAACAGCTGGTGGGAGAGCGGAGCACCCTGACGGACTTCGCCGACGGATATCTCTATTTCGGCATTCACAGGACCCGGGAGGGCTGGGTGGTCCGGGAGTGGCTTCCCGGCGCCCAGGCGGCCTATCTGACGGGGGATTTCAACGGCTGGGATCATCTCTCCGATCCCCTGGAAAAGAAGGAGAACGGCGTCTGGGAAATCCGGCTGGAGGGACGGGACGCCCTGAAACACGGCCAGAACATCAAGCTCTGGGTGGTCCGGGAAGGGAACGGCTTCGAGCGGCTGCCGGCCTATGCCACCCGGGTGCATCCGGATCCCCGGACCCACGTGCTCTGCGCTCAGGTATGGGATCCGGAGCCCTTTGCATGGACGGACGAGGGATACCGGGACCGGGAAACGGAGCCCCCCATGATCTATGAGGCCCACATCGGCATGGCCACTCAGGAGGAGCGGATCGGCACCTATCACGAATTTGCCGACCTGGTGCTGCCCCGGATTCAGAAGCTGGGGTACAACACGGTGCAGCTGATGGCGATCCAGGAGCATCCCTATTACGGATCCTTCGGCTATCAGGTGTCCAACTTCTTCGCGGCCAGCTCCTGGTACGGGGAGCCGGAGGGGCTGAAGTACCTGATCAACAAGGCCCATGGCATGGGCATCCGGGTGCTGCTGGACGTGGTGCACAGCCATGCCTGCCCCAACGTGGGCGAGGGGCTGCAGTATCAGGACGGCACCGATGGACAGTACTTCCTGGAGGGCGGGGAAGGACGGCATCCCGCCTGGGGAACGAGGCTGTTCAACTACCGCCGCCCGGAGGTGCTGCATTTCCTGCTGAGCAACCTGAAGTTCTGGCTGGAGGAGTACCACTTCGACGGGTTCCGGTTCGACGGCATCACCAGCATGATCTACCACGACCACGGGCTGGGGTCCGCCTTCACGGATTATCACATGTATTTCAACATGAATACGGACCTGGACGCCATCAACTACCTGCAGCTGGCAAACGAGCTGATCCACGAGGTGCATCCCCGGGCCACCTCCATCGCGGAGGACATGAGCGGCATGCCGGGCATGTGCCTGCCCATCGGGCAGGGAGGCATCGGCTTTGACTACCGGCTGGCCATGGGTGAGCCGGATTACTGGATCAAGCTGCTGAAGGATACCCGGGACGAGGACTGGTCCATGGGCGGACTGTGGTACGAGATGACCACCCGCCGGCCCCAGGAGAAGGTGGTGGGCTACTGCGAAAGCCATGACCAGGCCCTGGTGGGGGACAAGACCCTCATCTTCCGCATGGCGGACGCGGAGATGTACACCGGCATGAACAAGGACTATCATTCCCTGACCATGGACCGGGCCATCGAGCTGCACAAGATGATCCGGCTGATGACGATGTCCTGCGGTGGGAACGGATACCTGAACTTCATGGGCAACGAATTCGGCCATCCGGAATGGATCGACTTCCCCCGGGAGGGCAACGGATGGAGCTACAAATACTGCCGGCGCCAGTGGAACCTGGTGGACAACGGGATGCTGAAGTATGAGTGGCTGAACGATTTTGACACCGCCATGGTTCACCTGGCCCGGGAGCACAAGCTGCTGGAGGATCCCCAGGCGGTGAGCCTCTGGGTGGACGAGAGCCGGAAGATCATCGCCTTCAGCCGGGGCGGGCTGATCTTCCTCTTCAACTTCCACAACAGCTACAGCGAGCAGCAGTTCTTCCTGCCCTGCCACACCACGGGCGAAGGAAAATACCGGGTGATTCTCAGCTCCGATGAGAAGCGGTTCGGCGGCCCCGCCCTGGTGAGCCACGACTACGAATACGCCACGGAGAACCTGCCGAACCGGGGATGCGGCTTCTATATCTATACCCCCGCCCGGACGGCGATGGTGCTGGAAAAATGCTGAGGAAGGCGCCGACGCAAAAAGGTTCTTTCCTTTTTCGAAAATCCCATGTATAATACTCAAGGCTTTCCCTGATTAACGCGAAGGAGACGAAAGATCATGAAAATACTGGTGGTTAACGCAGGCTCTTCCTCCCTGAAATATCAGCTGATCGACATGGACGGGGAAAAGGAACTGGCCAAGGGCCTGGTGGAGCGCATCGGCATGGGCGGCGACGGCCACGCCAA
>CAZRLU010000079.1:0-9268 GCA_964600995.1 uncultured Oscillospiraceae bacterium
CTGGCCGTGGGATGCAGCGAGGAGGAAGGATCCTCCGTATCCGGGGGAATGATCAAGCCGCAGTCAGTCCAGTTATACAGATCCTTGGAGGAATAGGCCCGGACGCCCCAGTGCCAGATGCCGTTCTGCCCGTCCGTGTGCTCCTTGTTTTCCCCGTAGAAATAATAGGTGCCGTCCAGGTAAATCACGGAGCCTCCGTGGGCCTGAATCCGGTTCCCGTTCGTATCCAGCCAGACCTTGCCCGGATAAAAGCGATCGTACATCTTTTCCCTGCTCCTTTCCTCCGGCCGGAATTCCGCCCGGCCCTTCCCGCGGAACAACGGGCCCGCCCCGCGGACCCGTCCGTCCCTGTCGGCTGTATTGTACCCCATCTGCCCGATTCTTTTCAACCCTGTCCGGATTCCCGGATATAAACTCCCCCTGAAGCGCTTGAACTTTCTGCACACTTCAGGGGGAGCGGTTCAGTTATATGGTTTTAACCGGGGAGCCTCAGTAGCTCAGGCCGAATCCGGAGAGATAATAGTTTCCGTCAGCGTCCTGATAGGCGTAGCTTCCGCCCTTTACATTGGCCAGGACCGCGGGATCGATGTACTGATCCTTGTCGTAGCCGGGTACGTCGTTGGGAGAGGCGCAGATCTCAGCCACGGTGCCGTCTTCCAGCGTCGCGCCATAGGTCAGTGCGATCACATCCTCGGAGGAGACCATGGTCACAGCCAGCTTGCCGGTGGGGTTGTAAGCGCCGGTGATGACGTCGACCTGGGCCCTGCGGGCGTTGTTCAGGGAAGCGCCGGAGGTGGTGTACTGGGCCAGCAGCGCGTCGCAGTAGGGCTCAAGGTTGGTCAGGATCCAGGGGGAGGTGCAGACGATGGTGGCCACCACCTTGCCGCCGTTCTCGTGCACGGTGTTCGCGGCCTTCACAAGCTTGTCGACATCCGCCAGCGTGGTGACCTCGATCTTGTCGCCGGTCTTGTTCTGGGAGGCAACCACGCCCTGGCCGAAGCCAGCGCCGCCGCCGGACATTTCGCGCTCATCCACCTCATAGTCCTCAACCAGACTCAGCACGCCCTCGGAGGCGGTGCCGTTGGTGGAAGTGGTCGCCTTGGGCTGCACATAGAAGTACGCGACCTCCGCGTCCTTGGCCTTGTCAACAATCTCAAAGCCCTTCGCGGTGAACAGCTCGGTCAGCGCAGCAAGCATGTCCTCGTCCTCGCCGTCGCCGGTGTAGGAGCCGATAAAGAGCTTGGTGCCGGCATCCGGAGCAAGCGGCAGAGCCTTGTCATGATTCTTCATGAGCACAACCGCTTTCTGATTCAGGGCGTAAGCCTGGTCCGCGGCGGTCTCCAGGTTGGTGGCGCGGACTTCGTCGGCGTGGTTGTAATCGAGGTAGGGATTGTCAAAGCGGCCCTGTTCAAAGATCGAGACAGCACGGTTGATGTTGGCGCGGTCCAGGTCTTCCTTGGCCAGGATACCGGTCTGCACCGCCTCGATCACCAGATCGGTGCGCAGGCCGGAGCCGATGGCGTCGCTGCCCGCGGCGATCAGAGTGGCATAGCGCTCCGTCAGGCTCTGCTCCTCCACACCGAAGGTCTGGCCGGTCACGATGCCGGAGTCCGTATTGACGTAGCCGTCAAAGCCCATCACATCGCGCAGCAGGGTGGTGATGATTTCCTTGTTATAGGCGGAACCGAGCTGATTGACCTGAATCTCATGTCCGCGGTAGGTCTGCGTCACGGAGCGTCCGTCCGCAGCGTCGCGGGAGTAGCAGGGCATGATGGATCCGCACTTGGCGTCGATGGCAGCCTGGAAGGCAACCAGCTGATACTTCTCCAAGGATCCCGCGGTGGGATACAGGCGCCACTGACCCTGGGCGGTATGGGACTCAAAACCGTTCTCAGCCGCGCCGTCGCCGGGGAAGTGCTTGACGGAAAGCGCCACAGCGCCGGGCTTCAGGCCGTCGGTGCCCATGTGATAGCCGTCCACCAGCGCGGTGATGATGCCGGCGGCGACTTCGGGGCGCTCGGTGAAGGTCTCAAAGTTGCGGGGCCAGCGGGGATCGGTCACCAGATCGACCTGCGGGCCGTACATGGCGTTGATGCCCTGGGCCACCCACATCTGACGGTCGACCTCCGCATAATCGCGGATCGCGTCATAGTTGCCATCGCCCATCACGGCCGCGGCCAGGCCCGGAGCGTCCGGGAAGCCGGCGGAAATGGGGTTGGAGAGGATGGTCATGGGGATGGCGGGCACACCGCGCAGGGCGGCATCAGCCTCGGCCATCTCGGTCACAACGTTGTTGTACAGGGCCACGGTGGAGGCATCAAAGTTGAGGCCCCCGCGGTAGACGCCGGCACGAACCTTCTGGGTGTTGATCACGAAGGAATCCAGCCCCGCGAAGCCGCTGGCGAAGGCGTTTTTGGATTCCTCGCCCTCAGCGAGCACGGTCACGATGGCGGCGGGATTGATGGTGCCGTCTTCATTCCTGGCCATGTCCAGCTTCGGCACACCGGGCGTGATCGCCAGCGCGTTGAACAGGAAGCCAGCCTGATCTTCCAGGGACAGGCCGCTGACCAGGTCCGCGGCGCGGGTCCTGGCGTCCAGCCGCCAGTCCTCAGCGGGATCCAGTTCCTTGTTGTTGTTCAGGTCCTTGAAATACAGGCCGTCCTTCACGAGGACACCCACGGTGGTCACGCCGATGGCGGGGCCGTTTTCATTCTGATAGAAAACAGGCTCCATATAGGTGACGGCAGGATTGGTCTGCGCAGGGTCGTAGGGAGCCGCAATGTAGCTGTCCTCCGCGAACGCGGCAGGAACCAGGCTCAGTACAAGCGCCAGCGCTGTCAACAGGCTGATGAGTCTCTTCATGTTCTGCTCTCCTTCTCTTCTCTTGGTTTTCCAGGCCGTATTCAGTCCGAATACCGCCCCGGCTGAGGCCATCATATCATAGGGAGAATCAAAGAAAAAGCTGTTTGGCATGAATGGCCTGATCACGTTCGTAAAATACAAATGCATCATTTCACGACAAAAAAAGGACGTGAACGGAGATCCGCTCACGCCGCACAGCCCGGATTTCTATGCGCCGGAGGAATCCATGACCACCGTCAGCCTGAACACCCCGCCGTCGGTGCGCAGGGACAGGGCCCCCCCGTGTTTTTCCGCGATCCGCTGAATGGAGCGCAGGCCGAAGCCGTGGCCCGGGCCCGATTTGGTTGTGTGGGGCAGCGCTTCCTCTGTCAGGTTCATCCTGCCGGCAAAGGTGTTCTCCACCTGCAGCACCACCATGCTCCCCCGGCTGTTGCTCTTCAGGGTGATCATGCGCCGCTCCGGGTCAGGAATCCTGGTGACCGCCTCCAGGGCGTTGTCGAGCGAGTTGCCGAACAGGGAATAGATCTCCCGCTCGGTAAGGAAGGAGAAAAGGGCGCCGTCGAGCATGTAGGAGAATTTGACCTGGCTGGCACAGCACAGGATGTTTTTTTCCGTAAGGACGATGTCGATGGTCGGATTCCCGCATTCGATGACGGTGGAGTATTCGTTGATGGAATCCTCCAGTTCGTTCAGGTATTCGTCAAATCTGGCCTTGCCGGCCTCCGAGCGGATGGCGCGGATCTGATGCTTCAGATCGTGGCATTTGGTCTGCAGCGACACGATGCCCTCGTGGCTCATTTCATAGTAGCGCATTTTATTGCTGATGAAATCGTGCATGGTGCGGTTTTCATGGCGAAAGCTGTCCAGCTCCGCGATCATCAGCAGTGCAGCGTAGTTCAGAACGGTATACAGCAATGCGCAGAGATAGTAAATAAAGAGCGCGTTTTTCTCGCCTGTAAACACATGGCCGCAGTATTCCAGCACCATCTGCAGCGGCACAAACACAGCCGTCAGCAGGGTCATGAGCCGAACAGGAGCGTGGTAGGGCGGCTCCTTGACCAGTTTCTTATACAGAAACCATAGCAGGATGCTGATCGAGAAATAAACCAGGTAGGAAATCAGCGAGCCTGCGATGCTGTAACGTTCCCACGGCGCCTCCATATCGTTGACCAGCAATATGGCAGCGCCGGTTTTGAAGGCATTCCAGGCGATCTTGAAAATCGTCAGTCCCAGCAGGCCGTTGTACCAGGCCTCCGCATGATTTGTTTGATAGCAGAAAAAGCAGGCGCCCACCAAGAGCAGATGCAGTGCCAGGATCTGCACGCTGTAGCAGAGAGCTTGAGCGTACACGCTTTCAAACCGCTCATCCGACAGGGTGCGAAGTCCCCAGCTGGTCAAGCACATCACCACCAGCGTGACGCCGGCGCGCAGAAGAAAGGCGTCCCGCTTCCGGCCCGTGTTCAGCAGAAGCAGAAGAACAAAAAAGACGATCGCCGCCGAGATCCTGTGGTCGACCACCCCGATCCAGGTAAGGTTGGTAATCATAAGCTGTCCCCCAGGAAGCTGGAAAAGCGCTTCATCAATTCCTTGCGATGGGATTTGGAAACGGAAATGCGGGTATCGCCGATCATCAGATAATCGGACGTCACGTTGGAAACATGGCGCAGATTCACAATGAAGCTGCGGTTGCACATCACGAACCGGTCGGGGCTCAGCTTCTGGCCCGCGTCGCTCAGCCTGCCGCGCACCGTATATTCTCCTTTGGAGGTATGGTATACCAGGTTATGGTCAAATACTTCCACATAGGTGATGTCATTGACCGACAGGCTGATGGTACCCTCAGAGGTTTTCAGGGAAAACACGGCGCTGCCGCCACTACCCTCCAGCCGCTTCCTGGCCTTGTCCAGAACATAGACGATCGAGGCCATCGAAACGGGTTTCAGAATGAAATCGAGGGCGTCCACCTCGTACCCCTTGATGGCAAACTGCGCCATGTTGGTCACAAAGATCAGGATGCTTTCCCTGTCGATCTTCCGGATGAAGCGGGCAGTTTCCAGCCCGTCCAGCTTCTTCATCTGGATATCCAGGAACACAATATCATGATTTTCCGAGCTGCGCACCAGATCCAGCCCATCCTGAAACATGTGAATCATCACCGCGAGCTGGTTGTTTCTGCAATAGTTTTCAACGCATTCCTTCAGGTGCTCCGCGTCCTTCGGATCATCATCCACGATAGCGATTAAAAGCACGGCAGTTTTCCTCCCGGGCGGATTGTTGTCTCTGAGAGCGTTATACCACATTCCATCTGATTTGACAACAAATATCCATGCTGGAAGAATGCGGGAGTCCGTGGATGCGGGAGCAAAAAACCGGCGTACGCGCTCGCGTACGCCGGCTGTCACGGAAGAAATCCGGGCTCCGTCAGACTGTCTTCTGTTTCCGGCTCTTCCCGTCCAGCAACAGCAGGATCAAGGCCACCACAGTCAGCCCCAGCATCGTCCACTGGCCGATGTTCAGCGCCAGCTGCCACCACGGGGTCACGGTGACCACCTTCGTGTATTCGCTGATTCCGTCCATGCCGCGGGAATGCAGCACGGTATACATCACGCGCTTGGTGGATTCCCGCATCGCCTGAGCCACCGCGGCGTTGGGGGTGGCGCCCTTGGGACCGTAGGCGCTCAGGCTGCTCAGCTCCAGCTCCCCGTCCGGGATGTCGTTGCCCGCCACGATCTCATGAACCGGCACCATGTAGGACGCGTCATACATGTCGCTGACCGCAAAGCCTTTCATGCCCGCTTCGCCCCGCAGCCAGTCCGTGAGCAGCGCGCCGTAAGCGCCGCACCAGTTGACACCCAGCCGATTGTACCCGGTCATGACGCACTGGGCGTCCGCGTTCACGATCGGCAGTTCGAAGGCGCGCAGGTAGCATTCGCGCAGCGCCTGCTCCGGGATCCAGGTGCCGATGCCGGCGCGGTTGTTTTCCTGGTCGTTCAGCACGAAATGCTTATTGTATACATAGACGCCCCGGCTCTGGATGCCCCTGGTTTCAGCGGTATCGATCAGACCGGTGAGCATGCCGTCCTCGGAATAGTACTCAAACACACGGCCGGCATAGGGAGAGCGGTGGATATTCAGGCCGGTGCCGTACAAGCCGGCATAGCCCGCCCACATCGCGTCCTCGCCGATCAGCTCGCCGACCTCCTCGGCCAGCCGGTCATTGAAGGTGGCCGCGATGATCCCGTTGCAGGGATAGCAGGTACCCTTCAGATCCTTTCCGGGATCGTCGTTCACGGTGGCATAGCCGTTCCCGCCGATCGAGTATTTCTGGGTCACGCCGGAGGGCCCGTTGTGATCGATGGTGGCGGGCTTGCCCACGCTGCCCACGCCTGCGGTTTCCCGGAGGCCGGTCAGGGTCACGGTGGCCAGCTCCTCATAGGTCAGCTGATCCATGAACACATCCCACTGGGGGTCGTCGTAGGCATAATCCATCATGTTGACCAGCTGCAGATTCGCGGCTTTTCCCATGACCGGGAACTCGATGCCGGTCGCATCGGGCAGGTCCTCATCGTCCAGGACCACGCCCTTGGCCATCTCCTCCGTCATGGACAGCTTCACGCTGCCGGGGGTTACGGTGCCTTCCCAGTTGCTGCGGGAATAATAAACGATCCCGTTGTCCCCCCTGCCGGCATAGCGGTTCATATCCGCGTCGGCAAACAGCGGCCGGACCTCCGCGCCGGTGCCGTAGGCCTTGGCGTAGGTATCCTTGTCAAAGGCCTGATCAAAGGTATAAACCAGGGACGCGTCGCCGGCGGCGGTCATGCCCTCCGTGAAGCCCTTGGCCGTCAGGATATTGTTGGCCGCCTGGTGGGCGTTTTCAGCAGCGGTCAGATAATAAGCGCCCTCATCCAGGATGTATACGCCGCTGCCGAAGGTGTCATAGGAGGTCAGATAGTATTCCGGCACGGAAACGCTGACGGTTTCGCTTTCGCCGGGCTTCAGCATCGCCGTCTTGGCGTAGCCCACCAGCTCCACTGCCGCCTTCTCGATCTGATTCTGCCGGTCATAATCCGTATAGGGCTTCTGTGCATAGACCTGCACCGTCTTCTTTCCGGCCCGGTCGCCGATATTTTTCACGTCCACAGTGAGGGTATAGGCGGTTTCCCGGCCCTCGCCGCTCTTTTCGACCTTCATGCCGGAAAGCTCAAAGCTGGTGTAGCTCAGGCCATAGCCGAAGGGGAAGGACACGACGCTGTTGTACGCGAAGGCGCCGGCGTTGGGCGTGCCCATGACCACATCCTCATACCGGGTCTCCGTATACTTGTACCCCATATAGATGCCTTCCTGATACACGACATACTTGCCGTAGGAGGACAGGGCTTTGAAGTTATACTTGTCCGCGTCCGCGTAGGTATAGGAGCCGAAGTTGTTCATGACAGGATTCAGCCGGTTGTCCATCCACCAGGTATCCGGCAGGGAGCCGGAAGGATTGACCGCGCCCGAAAGCACGTCGCCCACGGCATACAGGCCGGTCTGGCCCACGCTGCCCACCCACAGCGCAGCGTCCACGCCATAATCCTCTTCAAAGAGGAAAGCGGTGGAAATCGGATTCGCGCTGTTGATGATCACGGTGACGGAGCGGATGGCCCCGTCGTCCTTGAGCTCCTTGAGGCCCTCCAGAATGGAGCGCTCGTCCTCATTGAGGGTCAGGTAATCGCCGTCGAGGGCGTCTTCCTTCTCCGCGGTCACATCGTCCCCTTCGCCGCCGACCCGGCCGACGACATAGATGGCGTCCTCGCCCTGGCCGATAGTATCGTCATGATTCTTGCTGACCTTCTTCCAGCGCACCTCTCCGATTTCATAGGTATTGCGCTTGGCTTCGTTTTCAACGTAATAGTCCAGCAGGGGCTTGTCCAGGACGTCGAATCCGGCGCCTGTCATCACATCATAATAGTTCGGGGCGCCATCGGCATCCACCGCGCCGGAGCCGGTGCCGCCGTAGACGGGATCCATCACGGTCACGCCCAGCAGCGATACCTTGCTGCCCGCAGCCAGGGGCAGGGTGCCGTTTTCATTTTTGAGCAGCACGATGCCTTCGCCTTCCACTTCCCGGACCTTGGCCTCCCCCGCAGCCTTCAGGTCAGCCACCGAGGAATATTTGCTCTCAAAATACCGGGAATATCCTTCCTCCTGTCCGGCGGGCAGGGTGGACACGGTCTTGCTGGTCTTGATGCCGAGAAACTGATTGATCTGCCCGGCGTTTTCTCCGGCAATCACATTGCCCGTGTACAGCAGGGCAAACAGCGCCGCCGTCACATTCAGAAAAATCTTTTTCAGCGTTCTTTTGGTTGAGGCTTTCATTACAAGAAGATCCCCTTTCTCAGAATGCGGTACCCAAAGCCATGCGGGGCTTTGCGGTCACGCCTTCGGACAGGCCGCGGCTGATGCTTCCAGGCCGCTGCCCTGCCTGAGAAGGCAGAAAACTGTGTTCATTTTATAGGAGTCATACCGGAAAGTAAAGCCGCCCGGCCTGTCGCGCTTGCCCCGTTCGCCTCCGTGGATTTCTATTTTCTTCATTCACGCCGTCATTCCGGCGGTTTCGGACTGTTTTCCGGCGTGAATGGCAGAAGAATCGACGTGAACGGAAATATCGGGGCTTTGCGAAGCAGCGCCGCCCGGGAAAAAAGATTGCAGTCCTTTGGTTTGCATGTCATAATGACGGCAACATGGGATGGCACCCAGGTTCAATCCGGCGCGGCATGCGGGCCAGACCGGATGGATGCTTCAGCCTCGTATGATTCAATCACATATTTTGAAAGGAGTCTTATCCATGCGTCAGACTTCTCCGAAGAAAAGCTTCGGGTTTTATCTCGTGATCCTGGCCGCGCTGGCCGCGCTGGCCGCAGGCATCTACTTTATCGTCATTCATGGTACCTTCGGTCTGGACAGCACCCATAACGGCAACTGTTACGATCCGCTGATTACCTGGCTGCTCATCGGCGGCGCGGTGATCGCGGGCATCCTCATCGCGATCCAGCGCTATGGCCTTGCCTCCGCGGTGACCGCGATCGTTCCCGGCGTGGCCATCTGCCTCTTCGCGCACAAATGCTACTGGTATGTGGTGGACGTGTTTGTGGGCATCGATGAAAAGCATGGCTTCGACCCGCGGTTCATCATCTTTGCTGCGCTCGTCGCCGCAGCCTTCGTCATCGGCGAGATCGCAATCTATGTCCGGAAGACCGCGAAAAACTGATCTGAGGAGGTAAGCCCCCCATGAAAATGACCTTCCGCTGGTACGGCAGCAAAATCGATCCCATTCCCCTGAAGTACGTGAAGCAGATCCCCGGCATGACCGGCCTGATGGGCCTGCTGGACAAGCCCGCGGGCGTGGACTGGCCCGAGGACGAGT
>CAZRLU010000080.1:0-9253 GCA_964600995.1 uncultured Oscillospiraceae bacterium
GATCTATGATTTCGCCTGGAGCGAGTTCTGCGACTGGTATATCGAGCTGAGCAAGGCCCGGCTGCTGGGCGAGGACGGGGAAAGCAAGGATACGGCGCGGGCGGTGCTGCTGTACGTGCTGGAAGCGCTGCTGAAGCTGCTCCATCCCTTCATGCCCTTCCTGACGGAGCAGGTGTACAAATACCTGCCGGGCAGCGAAGGCTTCCTGATGCTGCAGAGCTGGCCGGAGAACCGGACTGATTTCGAGTTCCCGGAGGAAGAGAAGCGGATGCAGGGCGTGATGGACATCATCCGCACCATCCGGAACCTGCGCAGCGAGATGAACGTGGCCCCGTCGAAGCGGACCCGGCTGATGCTGCTGGCCTCCGAAGGCTGGCAGGCTGCCCTGGAGAACGGGGAGGGCTATTTCAAGCGCCTGGCCGGCGCCGCGGAGGTGGAGATGCTTCGGGACCGGAACCAGGTGACGGAGAAGACGGTTTCCGCGGTCACCGCGGCGGCGGAGCTCTTCATTCCCCTGGGAGACCTGGTGGACTTTGAGAAGGAAACTGCCCGGCTGCAGAAGGAGCTGGACAACCTGAACAAGGAGATGGCCCGGGCGAAGGGCATGCTGAACAATCCCGGATTCGTGGCCAAGGCCCCGGCGGCCCTGGTGGAAGGGGAAAGGCAGAAGCTGGCGGAGAATGAGCAGAAGGCCAAGGCCCTGGAGAGCCGGATCGCGGAGCTGAAGGCGGAAATGTAAGATGAAAAAACCGGCCGGAAGGCCGGAGAGGACCAAAGAAAATGGAAGGCGGGAACCTGAGGGCCCCGCCTTCCGTTTTTATGTGTTTGAAAAATCAAAGCTTTTCAGCTACCCGGAGCTTCGCGCTGCGGGCACGGGGATTCCGGGCCACCTCTTCCGCTTCCGGCTGGATGGCGCCGCCGCCCAGAATCCGGACCACCGGCTTTCTGCCGCAGGTGCAGACCGGAGCTTTCGGGGGACAGACGCAGGGATTCCGGAGCTGCTGGAAGCAGCGCTTGACCAGCCGGTCCTCCAGGGAATGGAAGGTGATGACGCAGATCCGCCCGCCAGGCTTCAGGCAGTCCACCAGATCCCGGAGGGCCTGATCCAGGGGCGCCAGCTCATCGTTCACGGCGATGCGGACGGCCTGGAAGGTCCGCCGGGCGGGATGCCCGTCGTCCCGGCGGCGCACCGCCTTCGGAATGGCGGCGTCCACGGCGCTGACCAGATCAAAGGTGGTCTCCAGGGGCTGCTTCGCCCGATGCTCGCAGATGATCTTCGCGATCCGGGCGGCCCACTTTTCCTCTCCGTAGTCCCGGATGATTTCCGTCAGCTCCGCCTCGGAGGCGGAGTTCAGCAGATCCGCGGCGGTGGCGCCCTGGCTCCGGTCCATCCGCATATCCAGGGGCGCGTCCTCGTGATAGCTGAAGCCCCTTTCGGCCCGGTCCAGCTGGGGGCTGGAGACCCCCAGGTCCAGGAGTACGCCGTCCAGGAGGGGAGCGCCGGCAGAGGAAAGCAGCTCCTTCGCGTCGTGAAAATTTCCATGGAGCGCCTGAAACCCCGGATATGCCTTCAGCCGCTCCGAGGCGGCGGCGATGGCCGTTTCATCCCGGTCGATGCCGTAGAGCCGGGCTTCCGGCCCGGCCGCCCGGAGAATGGCTCCGCTGTGGCCTCCGCCCCCCAGGGTTCCGTCGCAGTAAACGCCGCCGGGCAGGGGACGGATCCATTCCAGCACTTCGGAGAGCAGCACCGGCACATGCACAAATTCGCTCATTCAAACATCCTTTTCAGATTCAGCGCGGCCTGTTTCACCGCGTTTTTCTTTTCGCCCCGCAGAACCAGCTCGCTCTGGGCATCCCGCAGGGAGAGCCCCCGGCCCGTCATTTCCTCCATGAGCCGGGCTTCCAGCGTCAGGGTGGGGGCAGGTTCCTCCTCCGCCGGGAGGGAGACCTGGTGCAGGTCCATGACCATGCAGTATTCCCCCTTCTCCGCCTTGGGATTCTCCCGCAGCTCCCGCAGCAGCTCCTCCGGGGTTCCCCGGAGGGTTTTCTCATGAAATTTGGTCAGGTCGCAGCTGAGGCTGAGCAGCGCTTCCGGCAGCTCCTCCGCCAGCACCTCCAGGAGACCGATGATCCGGAAGGGGGATTCATGGACCACGGCGATCTTCACCCCGGCGGCAATTTTCCGCAGCTTTTCCCGCAGATCCTTCCTCTCCCGGGGCAGAAAGCCGTAGAAGGCGAACTCCCGGGTGTCAAAGCCGGAGATGCTGAGGGCAGCCACGGCGGCGCAGCAGCCCGGGACGGGCAGCACCTCGATGCCCCGCTCCAGGCAGGCCCGGACCAGGCCGAAGCCGGGATCGGAAATGCCGGGGGTGCCGGCGTCGGTGGTCAGGGCCACCGTCAGATCCTCGGAGAGCATCCGGTCCGCCAGATAGGCGCCCTTGCTCTCCTCATTGTGCTGGTGGCAGCTGGTCAGGGGCGTATGGATGTCAAAAACCTGACAGAGCTTCCCCGTGACCCGGGTATCCTCCGCGGCGATCAGATCCGCCGTGCGGAGCACCTCCGCCGCCCGGGAGGACCAGTCTCCCAGATTTCCGATGGGGGTTGCCACCACGTAAAGCCGCGCCATGCCATCCGTCCTTTCAGATGCTTTTCATTCCGGAAAAAGACTCCGGTTCCCGGGGATCAGGGCTTTTTTCCCCGCCAGGGAAAGGTATCGGGCTTCAGCAGCCATTTGATCAGATAACTGCCCAGGCCGTTCCCCAGGGCGGCCAGGGGCAGAACCCACCAGGCGATTCCCCGGCCGATGGCCGCGTAGCCCGCCAGGGCGATGCTGTGGCCGTAGGAGGAGAGAATGAACAGGGACACCCCGTAGACGATGTAGGGGAACCGCTCCAGCCCGCCGGCGGGAGCGCTTTTTGCGCTAGGGGGCCAGGCGGTGGCGAGATACATGCAGACGCCGCACATCAGGGCCTGCCAAAGCACCTTCAGGGGATCGGTATAAGCGCCGGCCACATTCGCGGCCAGGGGCAGGATCTCCGGCAGGAACAGGGAGGCCAGCAGCCCGCAGACCCCGGCGCCCACCAGGTTCATGCAGAGCATGATCAGCTTCTGGAGGGGAGCATAATCCTCCCGGGTGACCCGGCCGGTGAAGAGCTCGGCGTCAAAGCCCACCACAAACCAGAGCCCGGCGCTGAAGAGCAGGGCGCCGGGGATCCCTCCGCCCACCTTCAGGTTCACGATACAGCCCATGCAGATGAGAATTCCGGCCGCTGCGGACCGGGCCAGGGAAGTCTTCATGGCCTCATCACCTCCTGCCTGCAAGTATATCACAGGCGGGGAAAGAAGAAAACGGCTTTTTCCGGGCCGGAAGCAAAGGACGGTCCTGAACAGAAAAAATGCTTTTTCAGTCCCCGAAGCGGCTTGTCAAATCCAGGGCTTTGCAGGATAATAGGGGGCAGTTTGGGGGAAGGCGGGACGCGTCGCATGGTTGGAACGCTTCTGAACACGGCCGGCATTGTGGCCGGCGGAATCTGCGGACATCTCTTCGGGAAGCTCCTGAAGGAGCGGCATCAGGAGACCCTGACCATGGCCTGCGGGGCCGGAACGCTTTTTCTGGGTATCTCCGGTGCGCTGACTTACCTGCTGCCCCATGAGCAGCCGGCGGCCGGGGGATCCATGATGATGATCATCTGCCTGACGCTGGGCGGGCTGATCGGGGAGATCCTGAACCTGGAACGGCTGCTGGAGCGCTTCGGGGAATGGCTGAAGCTGAAGACGGGCAACGCGAAGGATCCGGGCTTCGTGAACGGATTTCTCACCGCTTCCCTGACGGTCTGCATCGGGGCCATGGCCATCATGGGAGCGATTCAGGACGGGCTGATGGGAGACTGGTCCACCCTGGGGGCCAAGACGGTTCTGGACCTGATCATCATTATGGTGATGACCTGCTCCCTGGGAAGGGGCTGCGTCTTCTCCGCCATTCCGGTCTTTTTGTGGGAGGGAAGCCTGACCCTGCTGGCGCAGGGGATCCGGCCCCTGATGACGGAGACTGCCCTGGCCAATCTGTCCCTGGTGGGCAATGTGCTGATTTTCTGCGTGGGCATCAACCTGATCTGGGGAAAGAAAATCCGGGTGGCAAATCTGCTGCCCGCGGTAATCCTGGCCGCAGCGGCGGCGTTTCTGCCCTTCTCCTTCTGAGCGGGGCGGAGAAAGCATCGAGCGGATCATCCGGGCGGCGCCCGGATGCGGGAGGAATGAAGAATGATTTATGTGGTGGCAAAGGACGGAACGGGAGATTTCACGAGCCTGCAGGCGGCCATGGACGCGGTACCGGCGGGAAACCGGGCGCCGACGCTGATCCTGATCCGGGCGGGCGTCTATCAGGAGAAGGTGGTGGTGCACCGGAACAACCTTCGGATCGTGGGGGAGGACCGGGAGAAAACCATCGTGACCTGGAGCGGGTGCGCCAAGGATCCGGGCCCGGACGGGCAGGAGAAGGGCACCTTCCTTTCCTCCACCCTGATGGTGACCGGGCATAATGTGGAGATCGAGAACCTGACGATTCGCAACGACGCCGGGGACGGCCGGCAGGTGGGGCAGGCGGTGGCCGTGTATGCCGCCGGAGACCGGGGGACCTGGAGAAACTGCAGCCTGATCGCCCATCAGGATACGCTGTTCTGCGGTCCGCTGCGGATGCCCAACGTGATCGAGGATATCGGCAGCCGGCGGGGAGAGGCGGAAGCCGTCTCCCGGGTGGAGGACGGGCACCTGACCCACAGCCGGCAGTATTTCGAAAACTGCTACATCGAAGGAGATGTGGATTTCATCTTCGGCAGCTACCGGTGCTGGTTTGAGAACTGTACGCTGTTCATGGGCGGACGGGGCGGATGGTATACCGCAGCCAACACCAACCGGGAGCAGCCCTACGGCATGGTGTTCCACCGGTGCCGGCTGACCGGAAGCTGCGAGGAAGGCAAGGCCTTCCTGGGAAGGCCCTGGCGGGCCTGGGCCCGGACCCTGTTCCTGGAATGCGAAATGGATGAGCATGTGGCGCCGGAAGGCTTTGCCGACTGGGATACGGAGCGGGTGGTTACGGAGCGGTACGGCGAATGGGCCACCCGGGGAGCCCGGGCGGATCAGTCCACGCGGCATCCGGCCCAGAAGCGGATGTCGGCGGAGGAAGCCGAAGCCGTCACCGTGTCGGAGGTGCTGGGAGGCTGGGACGGCTGGCAGCCGGAGAAGCGGATTCCCACCTGGTTCCTGTGCGGGGATTCCACCATGGCGGACTATCCGGAGGACCGGTATCCCATGATGGGGTGGGGGCAGCGGCTGCAGGCCCTGCTGCCGGAGGCGGCCTTCGTGCAGAATGAGGCGGTGAACGGCCGGTCCAGCCGGAGCTTCGTGGAGGAGGACCGTTTGCGCCGGATCGAGAGCTTCCTGCGGCCGGGGGACCGGCTGGTGGTTTCCTTCAGCCACAATGACGAGAAGGAGGATCCGGCCCGGCACACGACGCCGGAGGGAAGCTTCCCGGAATATCTTTCCCTGTATCTGAATGCCGCCCGGAAACACGGGGCGGAGCCGATCCTGGCCACCCCCATCGCCCGCAGGCTTTTTGACGGGGAAGGAAACCCCGTGGCTACCCACGGCGCCTATCCGGAGGCGATCCGGAAGCTGGCGGAGCGGGAAAAGGTGCGCATGGCGGACCTGGAGGCGGCCACCATGGAGATGCTGCGGCAGGAGGGCCCCGAGGGCACGAAGGGGCTGTTCTGCCATGTGGGGAAGGGCCATCCCAACTATCCGGAAGGGCTGGAGGACAACAGCCACCTGCAGGAACGGGGAGCGGTCCGGATCGCGGGGCTTTTTCTGAAGGCCCTTTCGGGAGAGGTTCCCGCCGGAGAATTCCGGAGTGAGGGAAAAGCCGCGGAGGGACTGGCGGAGATGGTCCGGGCGGAGGATCATGTGATGCGGGACTGAGACCGGCTAAAGCAGAACATACGAAAAAAGGGATTGTCCCGATGCTGCGGGACAATCCCCTTTTATGATTCGCTTTTTGGTTATCCCTCGCAGACCAGCGCTTTCCAGGGCTTTTTCGCGTTGGTCTCCACCTGCAGGCCTGCCGCTGTGCGGGTGACGGTGTACCGGGTCTCCAGGGCGCCGGAGAGGGAGGGAATCTCCAGGGTGCAGCTCTCCCCGGGCTGGAGACCGTAGGCCCGCAGCTCCACGCCGTCGGTGAAGTCATAATCCGTCCGGGAATCGCAGGCGCCCATGGGCAGCACAGTCCCGCCCCGGACCAGCAGGGGCAGGGACAGGAAGCCGTGATGCTCCTTCCGCCAGCAGCCGCCCCGGATCTTTTCCCCGGTCAGGAGATGATACCAGTCCCCCTCGGGCAAATAGTAGGAGACCTCCCCGCTTTCCTCAAAGACGGGAGCCACCAGCAGCCGGTCCCCCAGCATATACTGCCGGTCCAGATACTCGCAGGCGGGGTCCTCCGGGAACTCCATCATCATGGGCCGCATCATGGGGGTGCCCTGCTCATGGGCCTCCACGGCCATCCGGTACAGATAGGGCATCAGGCGGCATTTCAGCTTTGTGAAGAAGCGAACCACGTCCACGCTCTCCTCGTCAAAGAGCCACGGCACCCGATAGCTGCCGGAGCCGTGGAGCCGGCTGTGGCTGGAGAGGAGCCCGAAGGCGGCCCAGCGCTTGTAGACATCCGCCGGGGCGGTCTGCTCGAAGCCGGAGATATCGTGGCTCCAGTAGCCGAAGCCGCTGTGGCTCATGCTGAGGCCGGCCCGCAGGGTTTCCGCCATGGAGATGTAGGCGGCGCTGTTGTCCCCGCCCCAGTGCACCGGGAACTGCTGGCCGCCGGCTGTGGCGCTCCGGGCGAAAAGAATCGCTTCGCCCTCGCCCTTTTCCCGCTTCAGCAGCTCGAAAATCATCTGATTATAAAGGAAGGAATAATAGTTGTGCATCCGCAGGGGATCGGAGCCGTCGAACCAGACCACGTCCCGGACGGGAATCCGTTCGCCGAAATCCGTCTTCAGACAGTCGATGCCCTGATCCAGGATGGCCTTGATCTTTCCGCAGTACCATTCCCGGGCGGCGGGGTTGGTCACATCCAGGATAGCCATGCCGGCCTGCCACATGTCTGTCTGCCAGACGGAGCCGTCGGCAGTGCGGATGAAATACCCCTTGTCCCGGCCTTCGGCGAAGAGGGGAGAGGCCTGGGCTACATAGGGGTTGATCCAGCAGCAGAGCTTCAGCCCCCGGTCGTGATAGCGCTTCAGCATGCCCGCCGGATCCGGGAAGACTTCGGGATCCCAGGTAAAGTCGCACCAGTTGTAGCCCCGCATCCAGTAGCAGTCGAAGTGGAACACGCTGAGCGGAATGTCCCGCTGCGCCATGCCGTCGATGAAGGAGATGACGGTCTTCTCGTCATAATCCGTGGTGAAGGAGGTGGAGAGCCACAGGCCAAAGCTCCAGGCCGGCAGCAGCGCCGGGCGGCCCGTCAGGGCGGTATAGAGATTCAGGGTCTCCTTCGGGGTGCCGCCGTAGATCACGTCATAGGTCAGCCGCTCCCCGGGCACGGAGAACTGCACCCGCTCCACCTTCTCGCTGGCCACCTCGAAGGAGACATCCGCCGTGTCCTCCACGAAGACGCCGTAGCCCCGGTTGGTCATATAAAAGGGGACGTTCTTGTAGGCATGCTGGCTGGCGGTGCCGCCGTCCGCATTCCACATATCCACGGTCTGGCCGTTTTTGACATAGGCCCCGAAACGCTCCCCCAGGCCGTAGACCGTTTCGCCCACGGACAGATCCAGGGAATCGATCATGAAGCTCTTGCCGCGCTTCTGCAGGGAGACGGGCCCCTCCTCCTCCAGCAGGGCCCGGGCCATGCCGTGATACCCGGAGGAGGTCAGCTTTTTCCCGTCCCGGCCCAGGAAATCCACCTGCCAGGCGCCTGCCTGACGCAGGGCCCGCACCGTCAGATCCCCGCTGCGCAGGGAAGCGCAGTCATCGGTGATCACGATCTCCGGGGAAACGGGCTCCTCCGCGGTTTCAAAATGAGGGCCGCGGTCCACCGCGCCGGCGAAATGGGTCACCCCCACGCGGATGATGTTCTTCCGCGGAGCGGAGAAGCGGACCTCCAGGGTCCCGGTGTTCAGGATGTCGCCCCGTGAGCGGACCGGCACGCTGGAAGCCAGGAGCACCAGCTCGTCCTTCTCCCGCCAGACCCGGACGCACTGGACGGCGAAAAGCATTCTGTATTCGGGTTTGGTCAGCCAGTAACCGTTCGTGAATTTCATTTTCAGTTCTCCTTTCCCGGGCCTGCCGGAAAATGATTTTGACCTCATGTTATCACAGGAAGAGAGGGAAGACAATCAATGGAATCGGGATCGGATCCCGAAGATAAAGACTGAACAGGAAAAAACAAAAATAGTGCAAAGATGTTTACAATTTTGGCACATTATGCTAGAATACGTCCCAGCAAGTGATCGTTCAGAGGACCCCCTTATCCTGTGCGCCCATCTTTGGCGCCTGAATGTTTTTTTTACGGTTCTGAGACGGTTTTTACTGTCTGGAATAGCGGATTTTTCCGCAAAACAAAAAGGAGGAATATTCCTATGAAGAAACTGGTTGCCCTGGTACTGACCCTGGCACTGGCGCTGATGAGCGTTTCTGCCCTGGCGGATCTGGTGATCTGCCAGAACAAGGTGGAAATCACTCAGCAGATGGAAGCCTATGCGAAGCTGTATACCGAGAAGACCGGTGTGGACGTGAAAGTCATCACCGGCGGCGGATCCTCTGACTACAACACCGTGCTGAAGAGCGAAATGCAGAGCGGCCGTGAGCCTGACATCTGGGTTATCGAAGGACCCAGCGGCTACGAGCTCTGGAAGGACAAGATCGCTGATCAGGCCGGCGCCGAGTGGACGAAGTACACCGCGGCCGCCTACATGGATGGCGACAAGGTTGTTGGCTTCCCCGTGGCCGTTGAGGGCTATGGTCTGGCCTACAATAAGAGCATTCTGGACAAGGCCGGGATCGATCCCGCGACCCTGACCAACTATGACGCCTATGCTGCCGCTTTCGAGAAGCTGGACAGCATGAAGGATGAGCTGGGCCTGGATATGGTCGTTTCCAAGGTGGCTGGCACCACCACTGGCATGACCAGGGTTACCGGCCAGCACAACTTCAACGACTATCTGACCGTCGGCAACGAGCGGAACGATACCACCTACATCGACCAGGT
>CAZRLU010000081.1:0-9057 GCA_964600995.1 uncultured Oscillospiraceae bacterium
ACCGAGGCCGCCGACCATTTCCGCGATGCACGGGTCTGCGAGATCAACCTCAAACCCGATCAGGTGTTTTCCGACTTTCAGTTTTTCCTTGAATGTATTCATTTGACTTCTCCTGTGAAGGTTTTTTACAGCGTTTCAGCGATCCTGCGCGCCACGTAGACTCCGCTTGCCGAGGCGTGGGACAGAGAGTGCGTCACGCCGCTCCCGTCTCCGATGACATAGAGGCCTTTGTGCCGGGTCTCGAGATTCTCGTCAAGCTGGACCTCCATGTTGTAGAATTTTACTTCCACGCCGTAGAGCAGCGTGTCGTCGTTGGCGGTGCCCGGCGCGATCTTGTCAAGGGCATAGATCATCTCGATGATGCCGTCCAGAATCCGCTTGGGCATCACCAGGCTCAGATCCCCCGGCGTCGCGCTGAGGGTGGGGGTCACGAAGGAGCCTTCGATCCGCCCCGGGGTACTGCGCCGGCCCCGGATCAGGTCCCCGAAGCGCTGCACCATCACCCCGCCGCCCAGCATGTTGCTCAGCCGGGCGATGCTCTCGCCGTATCCGTTGGAGTCCTTGAAGGGCTCCGAGAAGTGCTGGCTCACCAGCAGGGCAAAGTTTGTGTTTTCCGTATGCCGGGCCGGATCCTCATAGCTGTGGCCGTTCACCGTCACGATGCCGTTGGTGTTCTCGCTGACCACGGCACCCATGGGGTTCATGCAGAAGGTGCGCACCCGGTCCTCAAACTTCTGGGTTCGGTAGACGATCTTGCTTTCATACAGCTCGTCCGTCAGATGCCGGAACACCTCCGCGGGCAGCTCCACCCGCACCCCCAGGTCCACCCGGTTGCTGTGGGTCTCGATGCCCATCTTCCGGCAGATCTGCTCCATCCACTTGCTGCCGCTGCGCCCGACGGAAATCACGATGCGGGGCGCCTCGTGGGTTTCCCCCGCTGCCGTGATGCGGTATCCGCCGTCCTCCCGTTCCACCTCCGTCACCTGGGCGTCAAAGTGGAAGTCCACCCGGTCCTTCAGGAACTCATAGAGCCGCTGCAGCACCACATAGTTGATGTCCGTTCCCAGATGCCGCACCTCTGCGTCCAGCAGGTGCAGCCCGTTCTCCAGGCAGCGCCGCCGGATGGAGGTGTTGGCGGTGGTATACAGCCGGGTGCCCTCGCCGCCGTGCTGCAGATTGATCTGGTCCACGTACCGCATCAGCTCCAGGGCCTTCGTTTTCCCGATATATTCGTGCAGGTTTCCGCCGAAATCGTTCGTGATATTGTATTTTCCGTCGGAAAAGGCTCCCGCGCCTCCGAAGCCGCTCATGATGGAGCAGGATTTACAGCGGATGCAGCTGCGGATTTTTTCCCCGTCGATGGGGCACTTCCGCTCCGCCAGCGGCTTGCCCATTTCAAATACTCCGACCTTCATGGGGGTCTTTGCGCGGCTCACAAGCTCATAGGCCGTGAAGATGCCTCCCGGCCCCGCTCCGACAATGATCACATCGTAACGCATCGGTCCTCAGATTCCTTCCTGTCCGGCCCGCGGCCGTGTTTTTTGGTTCCGGTCCTCACATCTCGTCCAGAATCTCCTCCACGGAGATGGGAAACTCAATCAGCCTGTCGCTGTCCTCGGCGAACCCCGGCTGCAGATAAAACACCGGGTTTTCCGTCTCGTCCAGGTAGAAATCCTCCTCCGGGAAGAAGAAGTATTCCACGCTCTCCCTTTCCAGGTCCGGATACAGCTCCAGCCCTTCCATGTCATGCAGCCGTTCCCAGACCATCTCCCGCACCAGCGCGTCCGCCTTGGCGGTCTGCCGGTCCTGCAGCCAGGTGTCGCTTTCGTCGCTCTCCAGCAGCCCCAGCAGGTAGGGCAGGGCCACCGAGGACCCCGGCCGGATGTCCTTCCGGGAAAAGGTATGCCCCGTATAGGTGTGCAGCTCCCCCTGCTGCATATGGATCAGCACGCCGAAAAAGTCGTCGCTGTTGCAGGTCACCCGGTAGTCAATCCGGACCTCCTCGTCCTCCGTAAGGTCCAGCCCCCGGTAGTAATCCGCGTTCATGGGAATCTCAAAGCCCGCCGCGTCCTCGGCCTTGTACTGATAAAAGCCGTTGATCAGCTCTGCGGAGGGGTCCCCGGCGTCCGCCTGGGGATACCGGTAGGCATAGACATAATCTGCCTTTTCGTTCAGCGGAATCCGGATCTCCTCCGCCAGGTCCTCCCCCAGCTTCAGCGGCTCCGCCGCCGCCGGAGATGCCATCCAGCAGGCGGCCGCCGCCGCCAGGATCCGGCGCGTCAGCTTCTTCATGTTTTTCTCCCCCTGTTCCGGGCCGGCCGCGGCGGATCGCTGCGCCGGCCGCCGGGTTTCCCGTTCTATTTGGAATAGGTGTAGCGCGCGTTCAGATAAGGCATGCCGTTGTAGGTGGAGAAGGCGTCGGCGTAGAGCCGGTAATACTGCCCCACCACCCACTTCGTCCGGCTGTAGTTCTCCACCAGCACCGGCTGGCTCCGGCCGTCCTCGCTGGTATTGATGACGACCATCTGGGGCTTCTCGGAAACGGAGTACTGCACCACCCCGGTCACCACGTAAACCTGCCCGTAGCTGGCCCGGTAGGCCATGTTGCTCAGCAGCTCGCTGTATCCCTCCGGGCTGAGGGGCCAGGCCTTCACCGTGTATTCGTTGGCCGTGGGCACATAATAGACCTTGTGCTCCACCAGGGAGGGTTCCTTGCCCGGATAGGAGGCCTTGATGGAGATGATGTTGTCTCCGATGTGGTCAAAGACGGCGTTGAAGGTGAACTTCCCGGTGGAATCCAGGTTCGTGATGTCCAGGTCCGTGTAGGGGGAGTTCACCTCCACATAGGCCCCCGGCAGCGTCGTGGCGCTGACCTTGATCACCTTCTGATAGGTCGTGCCGTAGGTGCCCACCGCCAGATCCAGCGGAATCTCCTGGGGCGCCCGGTACAGGGTCACGGAAATGGAATTGTCCCGGCAGTACTGGCTCCGGACCTTGATCTCGAAAACATTGTCCCCGATGGGCTGCACCGTGGCGTTGTAGCTCATCTCCCCCGTTTCGGAGGAAACCGTGTCCGAGCAGTCCACCCCGTTCACCGTCACCCGGGATCCGGGTCGCACGGTGATCTGGATGGTGCTCATGGTGGTGGCCACTTCCGTCCGCAGGGAGTCCGGCGAGTCCAGCGTGATGGGGCTCAGGGGAATCAGGATCGTATAGGTGATGGGCTCCATGGGCGTCTGCTTCCCGGCAGAGGTCTTCAGGAAGGGCGTCAGGGTCACATCCATGGTTTCCTCCAGAGCGCCTTCATAATTGTCATACCAGGTATGATCCGCCACCTGGATGGTGGCGAAGCCGCCGGAAACCATGTAGCTGGCGTGCAGCTCCCGGATGTAGATCTGGGCGCCCTCCTCCCCGGGAATCAGAATCGTGTGGGCCGCCAGATCGTCCATCATCGTGGCCGTTACGGAAGCGGAGGCGCTGTAGGCGTAGACGGGGGGCCTTTCCGAGAAATATTTCCAGGTGAAATAGCCTCCGGTTCCCAGGGCGGCGATCAGCGCCAGGGTAAGTAAAGCCCGGAGGATTTTCTTTCTTCTGTTGGTGCGGGAAGGAATGTGCCCCAGGGAGGAAGCATAGGAATAGGCGCGGCTTCCCGCCGGATCCTGATAGACGGGATCATAGGTCCGCGGTTCGATGAAGGCGCCGGAGTCGTCCATGTAGCGCACCCGGTGCCGCAGCTCCGCCTCCCGTTCCGCCTCCACTCCGGCCGGGGAAATCCGGCGGATGCGGATGCTTCCTCCGCTGCTCTTTCCCGGCTCCTCCTCCACCGCAATGCCCCGCGCTCCCGGGGTATGCTCCAGCATCTTCCGCTTTCTGGATTCACCCTCCCGCTTCCGGGTTTTCAGCTCCTGCATCTCCCGGGCCAGCACGTCCCTGGAATCCGGGGACCTGTCCTCGTTTCCGTATTCGTCCACCCGGATATAGGCCGTGCTCTGCCCCTCGTCCCGCAGGCTCTCCTTCCATTCTGTCCGGGACGCGGCATCGATGTTCAGCGGCGCGCCGCAGCGCATGCAGTGGGGCATGGAGGCCCGGTTCCACTGTCCGCATTCAGGGCATTTCATCTGTCTCTGTTCTCCTGTGGCGCGCTTCCCGCTCCGCCGTTTTCCGGCCTCCCGGCCCGCGTGCCTTCCGGTTTATTCATCCGCTTCCTCGTCAATCACCAGGAAGCTGTTCTGCAGATAGTTGGCCATGGACTGCCGGCACATTTCCCAGTCGATCTCCTGGACGGACATGGACGCATAGGTAATGGGCGTGGCGGCTCCGTCCGGGGGAATCCGGAGCTCCTCAATGGTACTGTCCCGCAGGGAATAGGCGTACCTGGCCGCCTCCAGCATGCCCTCCAGATTGATGTTGGTCATGGTGTTGTTGTTCATGACGTTGTTGACCAGGGCTTCCGCATCCTCCCAGGTGATCTCCCGGCACTTGTCCGCCAGGGTGCTCATCACGGTGCGGGCCCGCTGGGTGCGCATGAAATCCCCGCCCCCGCCGGCCTTCCGGATCCGCATGTAGATCACCGCGCTGTGCCCGTTGAAATGGTAAAGGCCGGAGCGATGATTCCCGCCCGAGCGCAGATCCGTACCGGTTTTGGCGTTGCGCACCGATCCCGGCGGAACCGCGTACCGCTGCAGATAGGCGATCTCCGAGGCGTTCAGCTGAATGTCCACCCCGCCCAGATAGTCCACAATGTTGGCGATCTGGGTGAAATCGAACAGCAGATAATCCTCCACCTTCACATCGATGTGCTGGCTGATCACCCTGCACAGCATTTCCGGCCCCAGGCGTTTGGCGATATAGTTGATCCGCCCGATGCCCAGCTTCTCCAGATTGTCCTCCATGGGGCGCTCCACCAGGGCGTCCCGGATAAAGGAAGTCAGCATCACCCGGTGGGCCCGGGTGTCCAGGGTCACCAGCACGATGCCGTCGGTGTTCCCCAGATTGTTCGGGTTCCCGTGCCATACATCCGTGCACAGCAGAAGATAGTGGTGCTGTCCTTCGATGAGGGGAGAAACCTCCTCATAGGGAATGGTGTCGATGGGTTTGGGCGTGCGGGTATCCGCCAGACCGGCCCCCGTTCCCGCCACCAGGCAGATCATCAGCAGCGCACACAGGATTCTGCGCATGTTTCGGCCACTTCCTTTCCGCAGGGCCTTCCCCCGGCCCCGTATTCCCCGGCTTTGGATTGGATTTCATGTCTCTCCGGAGGAAATCTTATTATACCTCAAACCGGTGCATAAATGCAAACCGCCCTTCCTCAGAAGGGCGGCTCAATCCGGAATTCCTTTCCGTCCACCTCCGGGAGCTTTCCCCCCGTGTCCACCTTCAGGCTGACAGCGCACAGCCGGAGGCTCCGGGCCCTTTTCTCCCGGTTCCACTGCCGGTCTCCGTAGACGTCATCCCCCAGGATCGGGTATCCCAGCGCGGCCAGATGCGCGCGGATCTGATGCGTCCTGCCGGTCTTCAGCCGCACCCGCAGCCGGGAGACCGGCCCCGCCTCTAGCGTCTCATATTCCGTGATGATGGTTTTGGCCTCCGGGGCCGGATGATCCAGGATCCGCACCCGCCCGGCCTTGGCGTCCTTCATCAGCCAGGCCCGGCATTCCGCCGAGGCGGGCTTGGGCATGCCCCGCACCAGACATTCGTAGATCTTTTCCGTTTTTCTTTCCCGGAAGGCGTCCTGAAGCAGCAGCAGCGCCTCCCCGGTCTTCGCGAAAAGGCACAGGCCGCTGGTCCGGTTGTCCAGCCGGTGGCAGGCCGCGGGCTCCGGCGCTCCGGGATCGCGCTCCCGCACATGTCTTCCGCACAGCTCCGTCAGGGTAAGCCCGCCCTTGCCGTCCGGCTCCACGGAGATCCCCTCCGGCTTGTTCACCAGCAGCACGCTTGCGTCTTCATAAACGACCCGGAGCAGCTCTCTTTCCGTTTCCTCCCCGGAGACATACACCCGGAGCTCCTGCCCGGCCCGGGCCTTCTCCTCCCGGGAAACCCTCCGTCCGTCCAGCTTCACGTCCCTTCGGGAAAAGGCTTCCCGCAGGGCGGAATCCGTCAGCTCCGGAAAATACTTCGCCGCCACCCGGTCCACCCGGACGCCCTCTCCCTGGGGCGGGATGATCATTTGTTTCAGTTTCACTGTATCCGCTCCATGTTCAGCGTCCGCCATCTGGGGATTCTGTCCCGCATCTCCTGCAGCGCGGCCTCCATCTCCCCGGTGGGCAGGCAGATGATCCGGGAGGCCAGGGTCTGCCGCAGCTCCTCCATGTCCGCATCCTGCTTGGCCAGCAGGATCAGATCCTCCACCGTTTCCTCCGCCCCTGTCTCCGGCCGGCAGAGGGGCTGAATCAGGGCCAGCATCCGGTCATAGACCGGATCCTCCACCTCCATCAGGCTGGCATACAGGTCATTCAGCGCCCCTGCGTCCAGACCCATCCGGAGACCGATCTCCGTCCGGGGAAAGCCGCAGGGCTCCGCCATGCCGGGGTGCACCAGCATCAGCTGTCCGCCCCGGTTCACCGTCGTCTCATAGGAGGCCCGCAGAAGCCGCCGGTACAACAGCGGCTTGTCCGCGGCCAGGGAGCCCTGAAGGCGGAAGCCGAGGTCCTTTTCCACCACCGCAGCCGGCATCATGCCCGCCAGGTACAGGGTATTGTCCGCCCTTTCCACAACCTCCGCCACCGTTTCCCGGACCGTCTTCAGCTCCTCGCTGGCCAGCATCATCAGCACCGCCACGCAGATCTGCCTGGGCATCCGGATCCAGCGTCCCTTCTCCGGTCTCGCCCGGCACCACATTCTCCGGATCAGGGACCGGGCCGGAATCAGATCGTTCCAGTCATGGATCGGCATTTCCCCGCCGAAGAGCGCCAGCTTCAGCGCCAGGGTGTATTCCTCCTCGCTCAGCAGGCTCATCTCCGCAGGGAAGCGGCTCAGCACTGCAACCCGCATCTCCTCGATGCGGTGCAGCCGTTTCTTCCGCTCTTCCTCCAGGTCATAGGACTGCCCGAAGAGTGTCTCCGCCTCCAGGTCCGTGGTTTCCGCGTCAAAAAGGCCGGAGCCGCCCAGGCCTGCCAATTCCTTTTCGCAGGCTTCCAGGCGGCTCGTCCTCAGGGTCGTCAGCGTCCGGTCGTTCCATTCCTCCAGGCGCACAGGTTCCTTTTGCTGCATTTCTGTTCCTTGATCCGCTCTCCGGCGGTTTTTCGTTTTGTCAGGCTTCCCGGCGCCTTACAGCCGGACGATCCATCCGTTCTCGTCCGGGATCCGGCCGTACTGAATGCCCGTCAGGGTATCATAGAGCTTCTGGCTCACAGGGCCGATGCCGCCGTCGCCCACGGTGATCTTCTCCTCCCGCAGCGCCAGGGTGCCCACCGGGCTGATGACCGCGGCGGTGCCCGTTCCGAAGGCTTCCGTCAGCCTGCCTGCCTTCGCGTCCCGGAAGATCTCCTCCACGTCCAGCCTGGCTTCCTCCGCCTCGTATCCCAGCTGGCGCGCCAGCTTCAGCACGCTGTCCCGGGTGATGCCCGGCAGGATGGATCCGTTCAGCCGGGGCGTCACGATCCGGTTGCCGTAGGCGAACATCATGTTCATGGAGCCGACTTCCTCCACATACTTCTGCTCCACGCCGTCCAGCCACAGCACCTGGCTGAAGCCTTTCTTCTCGGCGATATCTCCCGCCAGGATGGAGGCGGCATAGTTTCCGGCGCACTTGGTGAAGCCCACGCCGCCGCGCACGGCCCGCACGTATTCATCCTCCACATAGATGCTGACCGGCTTCAGGCCTTCCTTGTAGTAGGCGCCCACCGGGCTGAGAATGATATAGAAAAGGTAGGTCTTGCTGGCGTGAACGCCCAGCCCCACATCCGTGGAAATCATGGTCGGCCGGATGTACAGGCTGGTGCCTTCCCGATGGGGCACCCAGTCCGCGTCCGTCCGGATCAGCTTCTTCATTCCCTCCAGCGCAGTTTCCTCGTCCAGCTCGGGCATCCCCATGCGCTGGGCGCTTCGGCTCATGCGGGCCAGGTTGTCCGCCGGCCGGAAGAGCTGCAGGCCGCCATCCTCTCTCCGGTAGCATTTGGTGCCCTCGAAAATCGCCTGCCCGTAATGCAGCACCATGGCCGCCGGATCCATGTCGAAAGCTCCGTAGGGAACCACCCTCGGATTGATCCAGCCCTTCCCCGCTTCATAGTTCATCAGGAACATATGGTCGGTGAAGATTCTTCCGAAGCCCAAATTTCCTTCGTCCTGGGGCTTGGCCTTCGGATTGGGGTTCCTCGTAACGGTGATCTGCTGCATCTGCGTCGCTTCCTTTCTGCGTTAATGGGTTGATTATACCTCAAGCCCGCCCGGATTGACAAGAAGGGGGGATTTTCCTCCGTCTCTCCGCGCAATTTCAGATTATTATATGCGTTTCCTCAAAGGTTTTCAAGGGAACTCCGGTTCCCCGCCCCTCCCCGCTTCGTATTTTTTCTGTTCTCCTTCCGGCCTCCGCTCCGCCCGGCTTCCTCCTCCGGAGAAAAGAAAAGCGCGGCTCCCGGGAGCCGCGCGGTATGTATTCCCCGGGAATCAGAGCGTAACCCCCGTTTTGAAAATGGCCAGGTCATGATAGCCCCGGGCTTCGCTGACGACTTCTTTTCCGGAAGCCACCTCCAGCACCAGGTCCAGCAGGGCGTCCGCCAGTTCGTCCAGCGTCTTCCCCTTCAGCAGATCTCCCGCTGCGAAGTCGATCCAGCCGGCCTTGTGCTCCGCCAGGGTCGGGTTGGTGGCGATCTTCAGGGTGGGCACAGGCGCTGCGAAGGGCGTTCCTCTTCCCGTGGAGAACAGCACCAGGTTGGCGCCGGAGGCCGCCAGGGCCGTGGAAGCCACCAGGTCGTTTCCCGGCGCCGACAGCAGATTCAGGCCGGGCCTGGTCACCCGTTCCCCGTAGGCCAGCACGCCGCGCACCGGGGAGAATCCGCTCTTCTGGGTGCAGCCCAGGGCCTTGTCCTCCAGGGAGGAAATGCCGCCGGCCTTGTTGCC
>CAZRLU010000082.1:0-9036 GCA_964600995.1 uncultured Oscillospiraceae bacterium
CATGAAAGAATCCCGGCCTGCGGCCCAGCGTTTCCATGGCAAGCAATTCAAAGGAGCCGTCTGCGTTCTCATAGGTGTACCCCTCGGATTCCATCTCCTTCAGCTTTTTCAGAACTCCGGCAATTTCCCGGCTGTCGCGGTTGAGATCCGGGAAAAGCCTTCCGAGTTTGGCATAGATTCCCGCGCGGCCGCTTTGATCCGAGACAAGAAACCGCCTTTGATTGCCGACCAGCTCCGGATCCACCTGCTCATACGTGCAGTGGTCTTTCAGAATTGCGTCGATATGCATACCGCCTTTATGGGCAAAAGCAGAATAACCGACAAACGGCGCGTTTTCATTCGGCGCAATATTCATGATTTCAGACAAAACCCTGTAGATATGCGTCAGCCGCATCAGGTGCCCTTCCGGCAGGCAGGGCCTGTTCTTCTTGATTGAGATCAGCGGAATCAGGGTGCACAGATCCGCGTTACCGCAGCGCTCGCCGATGCCTCCGATTGTCCCCTGCACCAGATCGCAGCCGGAATCCAGGGCTGCCAGCGAATTGGCGGCCGCCAGGCCGCAGTCATTATGACAATGAATACCGAGCGGAATACGTACGGCATTTCTTGCCGCAATCACTCCCACTTTGATTGTTTCAGGAAGAGAGCCTCCGTTGGTATCACAGAGGATGATTCTCTCTGCACCCGCAGCTTCAGCGGATTTCAGCGTTTCCAGCGCGTAGGAAGGATCTTCGGCATATCCGTCAAAAAAATGCTCCGCATCGAACCAGACAGAATCGCCCCTGGAACGGAGATAAGAGATGGAATCCCCTATCATGCGAAGGTTTTCCCCGGGAGTGCATCGCAAAACAAGCCTGACGTGGCTGACAGAACTTTTCCCGAAAATGGTTTTGGAATCTGCCTTGACTTCCGACAGACGAACAAGAGCCTCATCCGCTTCCGCCGGGACGCCGGGGCGGCAGGTTGATCCGAAGGCGGAGAGTTTCGCGTGGCGGAGGGGTGGCAGGGATTCCAGAGCCTGAAACAGGGAGGCGTCAACAGGATTTGAAGAGGGATTTCCCGCCTCAATCCAGGAAAGGCCGAGATCATCCAGTCCCCGGATGATCTGTATCTTGTCTTCCTGCGAGAAGGATATTCCTTCCGCCTGGGCGCCGTCGCGAAGCGTTGTGTCTGAGATCCGGATCATGAAGAAGCCTCCAGTTCTTCGCAATGAGGGTCGAATTACAGCTGTGCTCCCGGAAAAGAAGCCGGAGACAAGCCTGCAGATAAATTACATTATATACTATATGTTTCTGTTTCACAAACAGAATCATAAAACTGGCGACGGAATTGTAATTTCAGAGTACTGAATTGCAGCATTTAAAATCATGAATTGAGACTTGACGAATATGGTATAAAAAGGATAGAATAAAGAATAGAGTGTACAGGTTTTACAGGGAACTCATCAGAAAGCCTGTACGCAGGTTTGTTACAAAGATATTATTTTAAGGAGCGTGTAATGCTGTGTTAAGGAAAAAAACATGTGTTGCTATGCTTTTGGCCGGCGGGCAGGGAAGCCGGCTCGGGGTTCTGACAAAAGATGTGGCCAAGCCCGCGGTTCCCTACGGCGGGAAATATCGCATCATTGATTTTCCGCTGAGCAACTGCACAAACAGCGGAATCGACACTGTCGGCGTGCTGACTCAGTATCAGCCGCTTGAACTCAATTCCTATATCGGAAGCGGTGCTCCATGGGATCTGGATATTTCCAACGGCGGTGTGTTTGTGCTTCCGCCCTATCAGACGGTCAAGGGCAGTGAATGGTATCGGGGCACCGCAAACGCCATCTACCAGAACATGGCCTTTATCGAGCAGTATAATCCGGATTACGTTCTGATCCTCAGCGGCGACCACATCTACAAAATGGATTATAATGCCATGCTGAACGATCATATCCGCAACGGTGCGGACGCTACCATCGCTGTGCGCCCTGTGCCGTGGGAAGAGGCCTCCCGGTTTGGCATCATGAACACCGACGCAGAGAACCGGATCATTGAATTTGAGGAGAAGCCCAAGAAGCCCAAGAGCAATAAGGCTTCCATGGGTGTCTATATCTTCACCTGGGAGAAGCTTCGGAAATACCTGATCGATGATGAAGCGGACAAGAAGAGCTCCAATGACTTCGGGAAAAACATCATCCCCGCAATGCTGGAGGACCAGCAGCGCCTGTTTGCCTATAATTTCGACGGCTACTGGAAGGACGTCGGAACCATCGAGAGCCTTTGGGAAGCCAACATGGATCTGCTTGAGAAGCCCATGCCGATTGATATGCATGATAAGGGATGGCGCATCTATGCCAGGAATCCCGGGTTCCCGCCGCACTATATTGCAAAAGGCGCGAAGGTAGCGGATTCCCTTGTGACGGAAGGAAGCACAATCTATGGAACCGTGCAGCACAGCATCATCTTTGCGGGCGTGACGGTTGAAGAGGGCGCCAGCGTTCAGGACAGCGTGATCATGCCCGGCAGCGTGATCCGGCGCGGAGCAGTGGTCCGTCGGACGATTGTTGCGGAGAACGCAGTCATCGGTGCCGGCGCGATTATCGGGGAGGAGACCGGCAAGATTGCTGTAATCGGCCATTCGGTTTCCGTGCCCGCCGGAGTCAGCGTTTCAGCCGGTACGCAGGTTGATCTTGAAACCACGTTCTGAGCAAAGTTATCAGTTATCAGCGTAGATGAACGAAAGGACGGAAATAACATGAAAGATGTCATGGGTATTATCTATACCGGTGAGAACGACTCCCGGCTGCGCGAACTGACTATGCTGCGCGCGATTGCAGCGCTTCCTGTGGCCGCCAGGTTCCGGGTGATCGATTTCCAGGTATCAAGCATGGTAAATGCCGAAATCAAGAATATCGGCGTGATTATGCAAAAGAATTATCACAGCCTGATGGATCATCTGGGCTCCGGAAAAGAATGGGATCTGCACGGAAAGAATGAAGGACTGCACATTCTTCCGCCTTTCCTGACCAGGGAGAACGTCGGGGTCTATACGGGCCTGCTGGACGCCATCCGTTCCAATACGAATTATCTTGAACGCAGCAAGCAGACCACGCTTGTGCTGAGTGGCAGCGATATCATCTACAACGCCCGCCTCGAGGAGATCATCAGATATCATCATGATACGGATGCCGGAGTTACCCTGATGTACACGAAGGATCCCAGCATGAGACGGGATGAACTGGGCACCTACCTGCAGCTGGATGAAGCCGGCAATGTGATTGATATGGAAATCCAGCCGACCCATCCCAGCTACGAGAACTCCTATATGAAGGTTCTTGTGATCCGGAGAGACATTATGCTTTCCCTGGTTGACAAGGCTGTTGCCCATGGATATCACGATCTTGACCGGGATCTGCTGATGCGGATGGTCCGGGAAGGTCAGTACAGGGTGAACGCCTACGAATACAAAGGAGAATGCTGGAGAATCGATTCCGTTCAGAGCTTCTTCAAGTTCAACATGGATATTCTGGATCCGGAAAAGCGCATGGGTATTTTCCGGGATGATCTTCCCGTATATACCAAGGTCCGGGATGAGATGCCCACCTATTACGGAGATAACTCCCAGGTCGTCAATTCCCTTGTTGCCGACGGATGCCAGATCGAAGGCGAAGTGGAGAACAGCATTCTTTTCCGCGGCGTAAAGATTGCGCCGGAAGCGCATGTGAAAAACTGCATCATCATGCAGGATGGTCAGGTGCATCCGGGAGCCTATATCGAGAACTGCATTCTGGATAAACAGTCAGTCATCAAGCGGAATGCAAAGCTGATCGGACCTGAAGCATATCCGATCGTGATCGGTAAAAACGTGATCATCTGATTCACCTGCAAAATGCTGCCATTCCTTTGGCAGCATTTTGCAGATTTCAAGCAACCTATCCGGTTGTTTTAGGAGGCATTATCATGAAAATCCTTTTTGCGGCAAGCGAATCCGTACCTTTTGTCAAAACAGGCGGCCTTGCGGACGTGATTGGTGCATTGGCTCCGGTATTGTCGAAGGAAGGACATGACGTAAGGGCGGTTCTTCCGCTTTTCAGTGCAATTCCCAAGGAATGGACAGACAAGCTGACCCATGTCTGTGATTTCGAAGTGCAGCTTGGCTGGCGCAGACAGTATTGCGGCGTGGAAATGCTCAAAAAAGATGGCGTTACCTGGTATTTCATCGACAACAAATTCTATTTTGGGCGTCCGTATATATATGGTATGGGCGGGGATGAGTATGAGCGCTTCGGCTTTTTCTGCCGCAGCGTACTGAATATGCTCCCGTTGATCAATTTCAAGCCGGATGTGATTCATGCACACGACTGGCAGAGCGGAATGATTCCTGCTCTTCTGAAAATCCAGTATGCGCATTTACCTTTTTATGAAAAGATCAAAACGATTTTCACAATTCACAATCTGCAGTATCAGGGAATTTTTGGGATCCGGGAGGTTCAGGACGTTCTTGGCCTTGGCGACAGCCTCTGGACGGATGACAAGCTTGAATGCTATGGCTGTGCGAATTATATGAAGGCGGCACTTGTATACAGCGATCTGATTACAACGGTCAGTCCTTCCTATTCCGAGGAAATTCAGACTGCCTATTATGGTGAAAGGCTTGACGGCTTGCTTCGAGCCAGGAAGAGAGAGCTGTTCGGCGTGTTGAACGGGATCGACATGAATGAGTACAATCCCGCCTGTGACAAGCTGATTCAGGCAAATTACAAGGTTGGGAGCCTGCAGGGAAAAGCGGAATGCAAGAAAGCCCTGCAGGAGAGTCTGGGGCTGGAAGTCCGGAAAGATGTTCCGATTATCGGAATGGTCGGGCGTCTGAGCAACCAAAAAGGGCTGGACCTGGTCGACTATGTCATCGCGGATATGATGCGGATGGATATTCAGCTGGTCGTTCTGGGCATGGGAGAGGGAAGATATTTCAACCTTTTCAGCTGGGCAGAAGGGGAGTACAAGGGGCGCGTAGCTGCAAGGTTCACCATGGATCATGCTCTTGCGCATCAGATCTACGCTGGCTCCGATCTTTTCCTCATGCCGAGCCAGTTTGAACCCTGCGGCCTGAGCCAGATGATTGCAATGAGGTATGGCACGCTGCCGATTGTCCGGGAAACAGGAGGCCTGCGGGATACCGTACTCAGCTACAATGAAGTAACAGGAGAAGGAAACGGTTTCTCCTTCTTCAATTATAATGCTCACGATATGCTGCACACCATAGAAAGAGCTGTCGGATTCTATCATAATCAGCCGGATGTATGGAATACTCTGCAGACCCGCGGAATGGAAGCGGATTTCAGCTGGATGCATTCAGCGCATGAGTATATCAAGCTCTATCATCGCCTGTTTGAAAAACCGGAAAAACCTGTTCCGGATGAACCGGAAAGCGCGCCAAATCCTGTTGTGATCGATATCTCGGAAGAAGAATAAGCTTCATCAGGATGCGCAGAGATTTTCTGCGCATCCGATTTTTCCTATGCTGAATGGGAAATGACAAGCATTCTCCCCATTGACATGCAGCGCTGAGACGAACGAATAGCGCATTGTAAAGATGGAAGAAATCAAATTGCTGGAAGACGAGACCCTGGACGATCTTCAGCGGGAAGGACTGCGGCTGATTCAGAAAAAACATGGGTTCCGTTTTGGAATGGATTCTGTGCTCCTGGCTGATTTTGCTCAGGTTCGCCCCGGAGATACCGTTGCGGATTTCGGATGCGGTACCGGCGTGCTGCTCCTGCTGCTGAAGGGGCGGGGCAAAGGGAAAAAACTGATCGGTGTTGAAATCCAGAAGGACATTGCCGAGATGGCGCAGCGAACTGTATTGCTGAATCATCTTGAAGAGTCCGTGCAGATTATCTGCTCTGACATCAAGGAGATTTCCAGCTCGCTTCAGTCCGGAAGCATAGACGCCGTTGTCTGCAATCCTCCTTATGGAATGCCGGGCCAGGTATTGCGAAATCAGAAAGAAGGCCTGGCCACTGCACGGCATCAGAATGCGGACACATTGAAAGACTTCTTCCTTGCTGCATTCCATGTGCTGAAGGGAAGGGGCCGTATTTTTCTGGTTTATCCTGCAGCACAGATGTTTAGTCTGATGACGGAGCTTCGCAGGAATCATCTGGAACCGAAGCGGTTTCGGCTTGTATATCCGGATCTTGAGCACCCTGCGAATCTGGTCCTGCTGGAAGCGGTCAAAGACGCAAAACCAAGACTGCATCCCATGCCGCCTCTGATCGTATATGAAAAAGGCGGAAGCTTGACAAAGGAGCTGAAAACAATCTATCATCTGTCATAGCGACCCTTGGAGCCAGCCCCCAGACAGGAGTGAACTGGAATGACTTTTGCAGAGGTTCTTGTCATCGGCGGAGGTGTTTCCGGCATTCTTTCCGCGATCGCAGCATCACGGAAAGGGGAGCGCCCACTGATCCTCGAGAAATCGGATTCTATCGGGAAAAGGTTGCTTGCAACAGGAAACGGACGCTGCAATCTGATGAACCTTACGGCGCCAAAGTATTACGGGGAGCCGGAATTTGCCGCAGCGGTACTCGGAGAAGACCCGGTGCAGGAATTAACGGATTTCTGGCACAGCCTTGGCCTCTTTCTGAGATATGACGCCGAAGGGCGAGGCTACCCCTGCACTTTTCAGGCCTCCAGCGTGCTGGATGTGCTTAAAAGTGAATTAAGCAGAAATAAGGTACAGACACTGGTCTCCCGCAAGGTCTGTGGTTTTCAGAAGGCAGCGGATGGCAGCTTTCACATCGTTACGGATTCAGGGGAAAGATTTGAATCACCCCGGGTCATTATCTCCACCGGAGGCCTTGCGCAGCCCAAGCTTGGCGGAAACAATGATGCGTGGAGCTGGCTGAAGAAGCTGGAACACAGCTTTCAGCCGCCGCAGCCATCCCTTACCCCCCTGATTACTGACAGAAAGTCTGTATCCGGTCTGGCGGGAATCCGTGTGAAATGCCGTATCGGGCTGTTTACAGGCGGCCAGATGGTTCATATGGAAGACGGGGAACTTCTTTTTACTGAAAACGGAGTCAGCGGTATCTGCGTGATGCAGTGCTCAAGGTTTGTTGAAGAGGGCAAAAGCGAGCTTCGGGTTTCCCTGTTTCCGGATCTATTCAGCGATGCTTCCCTGACGAATGAACTGAAAGAAAGGCGAAGCAGGTTGTCCTTCAGCTCCCCGCCTGATCTGCTGCAAGGGTTATGTGCGCCCCGACTGGCTTATGCAGTCTGCAAGCAGGCAGGAATACCGCTGAGAGGTGAAAGAAGCGGGGAACTGTCGGATCTGCAGCTGCAGCGAATCGCCTATGCTGCCCAGAATTACCGGATCCAGGTTCTCGGTCGGGAAGGGTTTGAACGGGCACAGGTCATGGCGGGCGGCTTGATTTGCAGGGAAGTAGATCCCATGAATATGGAATCACTTTTAAACCCTGGCCTGCATATCACGGGTGAGCTGCTCAACGTGGATGGTGCGTGCGGCGGATACAATCTGATGTTTGCCTGTATGAGCGGCCTGAGAGCCGGAGCAAACCATAAAGGAAAGGCCATGGCATGATAAAGGGTGACTTAAGGAAAAAGCAGATCCTGGAAACAGCCGAGATTCTGTTTTCTGAAAAAGGATATGAATCCACCAGCGTTCAGGATATTCTTGATCAGCTGCAGCTGAGCAAAGGCAGTTTTTATCATCATTTTGAAAGCAAAGAACAGATTCTGCAAAAAATCTGCGAAAGTAAAGTCGCCGCTGCCGCCGGAAATTATTCCGATGAGATCGGTCTGAACGGGATTGAATATATGAATCATGTGCTGTATGGGATGTTCCCGCTGCATGATGAGGGGCTCTCCATCCTGAAGGTAATCCTGCCGTTCTTTTCTCTCCCGGAAGGCATTAAAATAAGAGCTGACTTTCAGAACGAACTCAAAAAAACATGGGGTCCGCTGGTGAAAAAGGCATTGACGCAGATGATCCAGCGGGGAGAAGCTTATACCATCCATACGGAGAAAACCGCTGAAATCGTTATGGATCTGATGAACGATCTCTGGGTTGCTGCAGCGAATGAGATTTTCAGATCCGAAACGGAATCAGGGACGGCGGTTTCACCGTCATTGCTATTCAGCCTCGTGAATCCTTACTGCAATGCGATCGAAAATTTGATTTCCGCGCCATATGCCAGTATTCATTTTGTTGATCCTGAATCCTTGGTTCAGATGACCGATGAAATCCACCGTTGGTGGCAGGCAGGCCACTAAATAACATTTTTCAATGACAGAATCAAATTTAAAGGAGGTTTCAGACCATGTCGAACAATATTCCTACCCCACATATTCATGCACCTGAAAACGCTTTTGCCGAAACGGTCCTCATGCCGGGTGATCCGCTGAGAGCAAAATTTATCGCGGAAACATATCTTGAAAAGCCGGAACTGGTTAATAATGTTCGCGGCGTGCAGGGCTATACCGGAACCTACCATGGAAAACGCGTATCGGTTATGGCCAGCGGGATGGGTATGCCTTCAATCGGAATATACTCCTATGAATTGTTTAATTTTTACGATGTGCAGAACATTATCCGGATCGGATCTGCCGGAGCCATCACGGAGAAACTGAAGCTGCGGGATATTGTCGCAGCCATGAGCTGTTATACGGATTCCAACTATGGCGATCAGTTTGGAATACGGGGAACTCTGGCTCCCTGCTGCAGCTATGAACTGCTGTCCAAGGCCACTGAAGCAGGGAAAAAGGTCGGGAAGGAAGTCGTATGCGGCCCGATTTACTCTTCAGATGTATTCTATGATGAGTCGAACAATTCTGCCGGACTCAGGAAGCTCGGCGTACTTGCGGTAGAGATGGAATCCTACAGTCTTTATCTGAACGCAGCCAGAGCGGGCAAGAACGCCCTTTGTCTTTGCACCATCTCCGACAGTCTCGTGACAGGGGAAAGTCTTCCTGCTTCGGAGCGTCAGGTCAGCTTCCGGGAAATGATGGAGATTGCCCTGGAAATCGCCTGAGA
>CAZRLU010000083.1:0-9030 GCA_964600995.1 uncultured Oscillospiraceae bacterium
GCGGTTCCCGGACGTGATCAGGGCATGAACAGGAAACCACCGCCGGATGTGCAGTATCGGATCTACATCACCGACGGCGGCACCAAGTTCTATCTGCGGGACATCATCGCGCATGAACACACGGAGCATTACTTCTTCGATACCGATGGGCGCTACGCCATGAAGTTTCGGAAGTGGGACACGGCAATGAAGTACCGGGAGCGGATGATCCGAGCCAAGTATCATCCGCACATTGAATCATTTTAAGTGGACTGTGCGGGACAACCCCGCCAGATGAAGGAGATTGTATGAGTGTGATTGGAGGCATCCTGCTGTTCACGGCGGGAGTGGTAATCGGAGCCGGGGCGCTGACCCTCCATAACATGGAGGTGAAACGAGCGGTGCAGACGGTGGAGGCGAAGAAGAACGGCGAGATCGCAAAGCTGCGCAGCGCCTATTCCAGCCTCCAGGAGGACGCAGGGATCATGCAGCAGGCCAGCGACTGCGCCGACGCTTTTCGCCGGGGCAAGTCCGTGGGCCGAGCGCATCCGATGTCCGATGCCGAGCAATTTGCCAGAACCTTTGAGGGCAGGCGAGTGAAATTCGTGGAGGGCACCAGGAAGGAGGCGGCAAGCCATGATCGATAAGCTGATAAACATCTACGCCGTGATCTGGGCGACAGGATACTTGTGGTTCGTGGTTCCGATCCGTCGCTGGTACAGACGCCACCGGCGGGACGCCGATTACTTCACGCACATGGGATGGCTGGTGGGCGTCCTGGTGGGCATCATGATGATTTTCTGGGGGATGGCAAAATGAGCGACAAGAAGAAAACCATGCTCGAAGAAGTGAAGGATGCGGCGCTGGACGGCGTGTGCGAGGGCTTGAACATCTCGCGCCGACTGGCGAACACGAACCATTATCGCGCAATGGAGCGCCTTCTCCGCGCCTACAAAAACATGAAGCGAATGGAGGCGCACCCGGAGGATTACGGCTTCTTCCCCACCGCCAAGAGCCACGACATCAGCGTGGCTCCCCCGCCTGGTCTGGGACTGCGTGACAAGGTTGAGATCAATGAGCTGTTTGTACAGTCCAAGGAAAACTCCTTCATTCGCTCAATGACGCGATTTGCCGAGCTGGATGCGGTGGTCAGGCTATTTGAGAAGCGCCCGGAGTTCATCATTATCAGGATGTATTACTTCGGAGAGGATGTGAACGGTGAGGATCGCGGCATAGACGCGAAGCCGTACACCTTTGCCGAGATCTCGGAGGCGCTGAGCTACATCGGCATCGAATGGTCAGAGAGAGCTTGCAGATACCGCCGCGCCAATCTGGTGCGTGATATGACCGTGCAGCTGTTCGGCATCGACGGTGCGTTGTCCATCGAATCCAGAGAGAATACACAGCAGATGAAGCACGAAAGGAATGGTGAGAAGCATGACACCGAAGAGAATGAGGAATAACAGCCGGTTCTTCTTGAAGGTGCGCAACCGGGGCACGTTCTTGAAGCAGGCCGGAACCAGGGACACCGGCGAAGGCGAAACCCACCCGGCAGCGGAGACCACCCGGCGGCTCTCCGAGGCCCTGGGCTTCCAGACCCGGCGGCAGGCCGAGCGCATGCGCGATTTGCTGTATGACCGCTACGGGCTCAAGTCCGACATCATCGTATACGAGGGAGGTCGGCGGTATGAAGCTTAATCAGAGGCCGATCCAGTTCTACTACATCAGGAAGAACGACGACAATTTCCTGCTGCATGGTGTCGCTGTCGGCCAGAGCCGCAACCTCCCCCCTATCCCTATCTTCAAGGCGCCCAGGAGCTTTGAATGGGCGCGCCGATTCTCCACAGTAGAGAATGCGATCAAGTGCGCAACGGAGAGCCACATCACCGGCGTGTCGGTGATCGACAGGTTCGGGCGCGTCCTGTGTACCATCACCAACGACGGGGAGGTGCGCAAGGGTGCCTGACCGGCAAAGTGTGATCGAGAGGCTGAACGGTATCCATGCCGTGGCCTGCGGGCTTGGCAACGATCAGTGCTATCTGAATGGTATCGGCATCAAGCAGCTCGTGATGCTGATCAATGACACGACGGAACTGCTGAAGGCGCAGGAGCCTGTGGAAGTAAGCGAATGGCCGGATGAGTTCTTATGCCCGATGTGCAAAACGAGGCTCGCTGGAAGGTCAAGCGACGACTGTATTTTACTTGATACGAACGAAACCCCGAATTTCTGTTGGGTGTGTGGACAGGCGGTGAAGTGGGATGACTGATCGGGAGAAAGTCGTTACAGGTTTGGAGGCTCTCAACAGCGCCATCAAGAGGCGAGTTGATGATGCGGATGATGCTTACGGCTTCGTTGCGATCAACCTCAAGTATTATCAGACGGTCAAGGATGCCCTTGCCCTGCTGAAAGCGCAAGAACCGGTGGAGCCGGTAAGGAGACGCCGCCATGGGCAAATTGGACATAGCTGTTTTTGTGGCATGTGCGGATATGGAATAGGCAGGAACGAAAAATACTGTGCACTTTGTGGAAGGCCGGTGAAATGGGGATGAAAGGTTAGGTTTTGGGTGGAGTAAAGGAGGCCGCTGACGGGCATGGATGAGAAGCCAAAGAAAGGCGGCAGTCGCCCTACTCTCCACATGATCGATGGCAAGCAGATGACAGTCAACGAGATAGCGGCCATGTTGGGTGTGAAGAGGAACGTACTTATCAACCGGCGCAGCACGATGGGCGGCATCAGCTATCAGGCAATCGTGAATATGTACCGGGATGGTCAGTTTCTTACCAAGCACGACCGATGGCCCCGCCACCTTGTTCATGGCCGGTGGATGACGGTGAAACAGGTTGCAGATGAGCTGGACTGCAAGCCTCACAGTATTGAAAACTGGCGTTACAAGTACCGTGACAAGGCTGGAAAGAAACCTACACTTGAAGAGGCTTATGACCACTTCAAAGGGGCTCCAAAGCGCGGAAGAGGCAAGGAACCAGAAAAGCACCGCGTCAGAGGCAAAATGATGACCGTCAAGGAAGCAGCAGATAAGTACGGTACGACAGTCAACTCACTTCGGCAGTTGATGAGCCGCCATAACTGTACTTTAGATGCAGCTGTCAAGAGGTTGGAAGCCCGTAGGACTAAGATGGCAGAGAAAGCAATACTTGAGATTCTCAAAGGCGGGTGATATAGATGGGTTCCTGTCATGATTGCATCTGCCGGTCCTGTTTGCTCTGGTGGTCACAGCGTTGCCCTTACGGTGGCTGCTGGGACGAGCACAGGGCAAAGGTGGATCCGTGGCCGGGGCCTGTGCGAAGGCAGTGGACAGATTGGGACCAACCCGGAGAACAGGCGCACTGGTGCCGGGGCGGTGTGCTTTATCCTGTGGACAACTGCCCTGATTTTATACGCTATGAGCCTGAAAAGGCCGTCGTACAGGATTGCCTGGAGGGCGTGGTGGTCAAGTATCAGGACGGCTACATTCAGTGCAGCATGATCGACGTTTACGGGTGTGAAGAATGCTACAGACGATTTGAGGAACGTCTGGAGCAAGAATAAACGAGGAGGTAAGGAAATGCAGGACTTCAAAGAAGGACAGCTGATCATCTATCACAACGCTGACAGATATGAGATCGGCAAGATCAAGCGCATTGTCGACAACGGCGCGTTTGTCTACTACAGCAGCGGTGAGACCGCAGCCAAGACCCCATTCGACCTGATGCACCCACTGGCCAATGAGTGTTGCATCGGCGCGACCAGCCTGGGCGGGAGCATGAATTAGGAGGCGCGCCATGGAAAATGTGAAGAAAAACGATGTCATCCAGATCAATGAGAGATGCGGCAACAAGGGTTGGATTGGATGCCTGATGATCGTTGATGAGGTCAGAAGCTGGGGCGTCCAGGCATATCTCCACGTTCCCATGCAGGGCGACGCATATCTGCGCATCAAGCACGGCGAGTACGATGTGATCGGCAAGGCCGCGATGGTGGCCAAGGGGGATGAGTAGGATGGCTGAATTCCAGGATGTGATGCGACAATGGGTAAGAGCAAGAAAGGCGACAGCAAGCAGTTGCGAAGAGAATGTCCTATCTGTATACCCGCTTGAAACGTATGACGATGCGCTGATAGCAGATATAGAGCGCAACGTGATGCAATGGGCCGCAGACCACCCGGAGCCGGTTTATCCGACGTGGTGGAGTTGGTTGATTAACGAAGGAGTTATAGAAAAAGGGTCTACATACACAGGAGCATTTGACCAACTTAAAACGAAGTCCATCCCCGCCGACATCGCGGAGAAGCTGGGTCTGAAGCCGAAGGAGGGTACAGAATGGGAGAATTGAAACGTGGATTCTTTGGCATTGGTATATTCCATGCCAAGAGAGAAGAAAACATCGGAACGCTCTGGCGTAGTGCGGCAATCCTTGGTGCAGACTTCATTTTCACAATTGGCAAGCGGTATCTGCATCAGTGCACCGATACTATGCGGACGCCCAGGCATATCCCGCTGTACAACTACTCCGACTATGATGATTTTTTCAAGCATATCCCCTACAACTGCCCTGTCGTTGCAGTCGAGCTTGCGGACAACTCCATTCCCCTTGAAGAGTTCACCCATCCAGCACGCTGCATCTATCTGCTTGGAGCAGAAGACTATGGAATCCCGGAAACCATTCTCCAGCGGTGTCGGGATACTGTTCAGCTCTATGGGGCTTACTGCTACAACGTGGCGACAGCGGGAAGCATTGTGATGTACGACCGTGTCACCAAAGCCCAGAAAAAGGCCGGTCACTGGATCGAAGGAGGCTATGCCAATGAAGCCAATCTATGAACCCAAAGGCGCTGCGAAGGAGTACGGCGACCTCGCCCTCAACATCTACACAGGCTGCCCGCATCGCTGTTTCTATTGCTTCGCCCCATCGGTGCTTCACCGGGAACGCGAGGCGTTCCACACCAACATGCAGCCGCGGGAAGGTATCGTTGAGGCGACGCGCCGACAGCTGGAGAAGGAACAGATCACCGGGAAAACGATTCATTTGTGCTTCACCTGCGACCCCTACCCCACGTCTCTCGACAGCACGGCGACCAGGGAGATTATCAAACTGCTGAAGGACCACGGAAATCATGTTCAAATCCTCACAAAAGGTAGCGGCTTGAGAGACTTCGACCTGCTTGATGGGGGTGACTGGTACGGTGTGACAATCAGTTGCGACAACAGTAGCGCCGTGGAGCCTTGGGCGGAGCCGACATTGAAAAGGCTTATTGATCTCAAATCCGCGCACAAGATGGGCATAAAGACGTGGGTATCATTTGAGCCGGTCATCTCCGACAATGATGTTCTGGAAATAATCCGGGACTGGCATACCATCTTCGACAAGGTAAAAATCGGCAAATTAAACTACCACTCATCCGCTATCAACTGGAAGAAATTCGGTCATGAAGCGGAGCGCGTGTGCAGGCAGTATGGCCTGGACTACTACATCAAGAACAGCCTGCGTGCAGAGATGGAGCGCTAATGATGAGAGAGATCATTGTCGACAATTTCGCCGGCGGCGGCGGTGCCTCAACAGGCATAGAGAATGCCATCGGACGCAGCGTAGACATCGCCATCAATCATGATCCTGCCGCAATTGCCATGCATCGTGCGAACCACCCCACCACTGAGCATTACACCGAGGACGTGTGGGAGGTTGACCCGGTTGCGGCCTGCGCTGGGCGCCCCGTAGCTCTCGCCTGGTTTTCACCGGATTGTAAGCACCACAGCAAGGCGAAGGGTGGTAAGCCTGTGGACAGGCATATCAGAGGGCTGGCCTGGGTTGCTGTGAAGTGGGCCAAGGCGGTGCATCCCAGGGTGATCATGCTCGAGAATGTCGAAGAATTTCAGGACTGGGGCCGGCTGGATGAAAACAGCCGCCCCGACCCCAGGTACAAGGGCGAGACCTTCAGACGGTTCATCCACCAGCTGGAGCGGCAGGGCTACCATGTGGAGTACAGACTGCTCCGCGCCTGCGACTACGGAGCGCCCACCATTCGCCGCCGGTTCTTTCTGATCGCCCGGTGCGACGGACAGCCCATCCGCTGGCCGGAGCCGACCCACGGCGATCCTGACGGACTGGAGGTGCTGACAGGACTGAAAAAGCCTTGGGTGCCGGTGGCTGACGTGCTGGACTTCTCCCTGCCCTGCCCCAGCATCTTCGCCACCTCGGAGGAGATCATGGAGAAGTACGGCATCCGCGCCGTGAGGCCGCTGGCCGAGAATACCATGCGAAGGATCGCCCGAGGCATCGTGAAATTCGTCATCGACAATCCGCGCCCGTTCATTGTGCAAGTGAATCACGCTGGCGACAGCTTCCGCGGTCAGGAGGTCGATAAGCCGCTGGACACGATCACGGCGAAGCACGGTACAGGCGTCGTGACGCCGATGCTTATCCAGTATCACGGCGAGCAGGAGGAATTGGTGCGCGGTCAGGGTGTCGAGCGCCCGATCATGACTGTGGACGCCTCAAACCGCTACGGGCTGGTCGAGCCGTTCATGGTACAAAGCGGTTACGGCGAACGTGAGGGTCAAGCGCCCCGCGTGCTGGACATCGAGAAGCCCCTCGGGACCGTCGTGGCGCAGAGTAACAAGTTTGCCATGTGCAGCGCGTTCATTTCCAAATACTATGACGGGGGCTACAACGGCGCTGGGAGCGACGTTGAACAGCCCGTTGGGACTATAACGGCTATCGACCATAACGCGCTCTGCGCAGCCTTTGTGACCCAGTTTAATCACAACAGCGTGGGTCAGACGCCGGAGGAACCGTTGAACACCATCACGGCAGGACAGGGACACTTCGGTGATGTGCGCGCTTTCCTTGTCAAATACTACGGAACCGGCGAAAACGCCGCGCCGCTGGACAAGCCGGCGCCCACGATTACATCCAAAGACCGGCTCGGCCTTGTCACGATAGAGGGACAGGACTACCAGATCGTGGATATCGGCCTGCGGATGTTGACGCCCAGGGAACTTTTCGACGCACAGGGATTTCCCTCCGACTACATCATCGACGTGGACGCCGACGGCAAGGCATATCCGAAATCGGAACAGGTGGCGCGGTGCGGCAACGCCGTATGCCCTCCCATTCCCACGGCACTGGTGAGGGCGAATCTGCCGGAGCTGTGCCCCACGGAGGCAAGCGCATGATGCTGTCGAAGGAGGAGCGGATCCGCAAGTACGGCGAGGTATTCACGCCGCAGGATGTGGTCGCTCGGATGTGCGACATGCTGGAACGGGAAAGCCCAGGCTGCTTTGAGCCTGGAAAGACCTTCCTTGAGCCGACCTGTGGTGACGGCGCGTTTGTAGTGGAGGTCCTGCGCAGGAAGTTCGACAACTGCAGAACGCGCAGCGACTTCACCACAGCCCTCGGCAGCGTCTACGGACTTGAAATACAGGCTGACAACATCGCCGAGTGCATCCGCCGGGTGACGGCGCTGTGCCAGCAGTATTTCAAGCCCACCAGGGCGGAGCTTCAGATCATCAACGACCATTACATCATGTGCGACAGTTTGAAGGTTATGAGGATGATGGCGGATGAGAACTTACAATCCCGATGAGCGAAAAGCGAAGTATGAGTGGTACAAGGCGCGGCACATCTGCGTCGCATGCAACCGGGAGCGGGCCTTTGAGAACATGACCATGTGCCCGGCCTGCCTTGAGAAAAACAGCGCAAAGTCGGCGATATGGCGCGAGAAGGACCGCGAAAAGGCAAGGGCCAGCAGCAAGCGGTGTTATGACCGGAAGAAGGCGGAGGGGCGCTGCGTCAAGTGCGGAAAGCCGAATCCCAACGCCGGGAATAACTGCCGCTGTCCCGCTTGCGCAAGGGACTGGAAGATTTTGAGCCGAACCAACCGGGTGCACAGGGTAAGGCCGGACGGCGTTTGCATCATGTGTGACAAGCCTGTCTATGGCGATAAGAAGCTATGCTATGAGCATTGGATTATTGCGAGAGAGCGCCTGCTGGCTGTTCGTCCCGGAAACAATGATCATCCGTGGCGACGCGATGAAACCGCGAGGCTTATAAATCTGCGCAGGGATGACGAAGGAGGGAGGAAAACATCGAATGAAGTGTGAACTGTATCACGACAGCTTCCAGAACTGGAAGAGCTACCCGATTCAGAAAGCCCAGCTCATCATCGCCGATATCCCTTACAACCTGGGCGACGCCGCATACGGCTCAAATCCTATGTGGTATGTCAATGGCGATAATCGCAACGGCGAGAGCGACAAGGCCAAGAGCAGCTTTTTCAACAGCGACGGCTATTTCCGCATCTCCGAGTATTTCATGTTCTGCTCCCGCCTGATGAAGCCGGAGCCGAAGCAGGGCAAGGGCGGCGCTCCGTGCATGATCGTGTTCTGTGCCTATCAGCAGCAGAACGACGTGATCCATTGGGCGGCGGACGCCGGATTCGGAAAGTACATCCCTCTGGTATTCTGCAAGAATTATAGCCCACAGGTTCTTAAGGCGAACATGAAGATCGTCGGCGCGACAGAGCACGCTCTCGTGCTCTATCGTGACCGGCTCCCGAAGTTCAACAACTACGGGAAGATGATCTTCAACTGGATGCCCTGGGAACGGGACGGGCCGAACATCCCGAAGATTCACCCGACGCAGAAGCCGGTCAAGCTGCTCAAGCGGCTGATCGACATCTTCACGGATCCCGGCGACGTGGTCATAGATCCATGCGCCGGGTCTGGCAGTACATTGAGAGCCGCAGCGGAGATGCGCCGCCACGCCTACGGCTTCGAGATCGACAGGAATTTCTATAAAGCCGCCAGGGAGCAGATGCTGGATTCCGTCATACTCGACCAGATGAGCATACTGGATCTGCAGACCGCCAGCCGGCGGCAGCAGACGCAGACACAGATGAAGATGGAGGTGTGAACATGAATATCGCCTACATATGCGATGGTCGCGCACCGTGCGCAGGACGCGAGGGCTGCTGCTTTGGAGATCCGCTGTTCGCGGCTTGTACGCGCACCACCAATCCGATCTTTGCGAAGCATGGAGCCTGCGCCCACCCGGA
>CAZRLU010000084.1:0-8997 GCA_964600995.1 uncultured Oscillospiraceae bacterium
AGAGCATATCCGATAAACGTCCCCGAATGCCCGGACATCGGTCAGTTCTATTTCTTTGCCGCGTGCTCACAGAGTATATGATCAATGTTTTCGGCCTTCATATATTCCTGCCCTTCTTTATGGTTGGACGCAGATCGCCTCATCTCTGGATTCTGGTTCTGATGTTTGCAGCCGTTTTCCCGGTTTCCAGGAGTTCCGGAAACGTCCTACTTTTCGCATATAGCTGCTTCCGATTCCAAACTTGACCTCGTGAACGGCGACTTGTCCAAAGTAGAAAAGTCCACCTGATGCTGGTGAGCTATTATTCATGTCTCCTTCAGGTGAACTTTTCTACAGATTTTTATAATGCCTGAATTTCTGTAATGGCATGCTCCAATTTTTTCTGTGAATCGTGCAGTTTTCCAACGATTTTCTCATACCAATCATTATTCTCTGCCACTTTTTCTTCGCCCCATCCCAGCAATTCTGCCATCGCATCCGGGCCGGTTCCTCCCCGAATATTGTGTGTTCTGACAAAGCGCTCCGGATCCACGCAGATGCGTATGGGTTCAAAATCGCCGGAAAATTGCTCATTGAAAAATTCCTGATATGATTCGGCAAAGAAGGATTCATCAATATTTTTCAGATTATAATCCATCTTTCCCGCCTTTTTTACCATGTAGGCGGTAAATGAATGCGCCTTTCGGAATGGAATGCCATAAGAGCGGAACATTTCATCTGCTATTTCAGTTACAACAGAAAAGCTTTCATAAGCTCTTTCCCTCAGCAGCTTCCTGTTGACATCCATCGTTGCGATCACTGCATTAAACAGATCAATACAATCTTTCAGCTTATTGAAGGCTTCATCCAGGACATCTTCAACATCTTCATGATCGGAAATATCTCCATAGGGGGATTTCAGGAATGCTGTGCACACTGTGTCTGCGAGACCCTTCGTAACAGAAAGCGATCCGCGCAGATGCTCCAGTGCAATCGGGTTGCGTTTCTGCGGCATAATGGAGCTAGTTGAAGAATATGCATCGCCCAGGATGATCATCTTTTCTTCCTCTGTCGCCCAGAGCAGCATATCCGTAATTGTTCTTCCCAAATCGAGCGCACAAAGCGAGACAGCGCTCGCTCCTGTAAAGAAATGCTCAAAATTTCCAATCGCATCATAGGAACAATCAATCAGCCGGTCAAATCCAAGCAATTCGCAGACCCGTTCCCGCGAGATCGGAAAACCAGTTGTTGTCACGGCTGCAGCTCCCATCGGAGACTGATTCGTCGCGTCATATGAATACCTGAACCGTTTTATGCACCGGTCAATCACATCCAGGAAGCCAAGAAAATAATGTCCCATAAGGCCAGGCTGTGCATGCTGGGTATGCGTATGAATTACATACAGCGTATCCTTGTGTTCTTCTGAAAACCGAAGCACTGTGTTCTGCAGAACAATCAGCTTTTCAACAACTGATATCAAATGCTCGCGCATCGCCATCCGAGACCAGGTCATGCTCATATCATTGCGGCTGCGGCCAAGATGAAGATTTCCGCCGACGCCGCTGCTGCGCCGAATAATCTCAGCTTCCATCTCAAAATACAGGTCCTCAAAATCTCCTGTATACTCCCGGCCATAGTAAGATTTATAATCAATTTCCTCCATGGCCCGCATAATAATGCCGGCATCTTCCGCCTTAAGAATGCCCTGCTCATACAGCATCGCAAGATGTGCTTCATTTACCGCACGCACATAAGGAAGAAACCGCTTGGAAAAGCGCCTGTATGCCGGCTGTGCATCCAGTTTCAACAGGGCTGCAGCCGGGTAATGGCTTCCGTTCTTCAGTTCAGCTTCGCTGCGCAATGCTTCATAAGTTTTGATAAGTTCCATATGACTTCTCCTTTATCTTCAAAGCTCCACGCGGTATTTCTCAAGTTTGTCAAAATCTATGGTTACTCCAAGTCCAGGGCATTCCGGTATCGACACCTGTCCGTTTCTGATTGACGCAGACTCTATGAACATATCTTTCAGAATCACATTTGTATTATTGTCATAGTATTCTGCAATCAGACCGTTGGGTACGGCACAAACCAGCGGAACATGAATTTCCTGATCGCCATGCGGTGCAATCATGATAAAGGAGGCCATAGCCAAATCCGCAACTTTTTTCCATTCCGTTATCCCGCCCAGTACCTGTGCATCCGCGTTAAGCACATGCGCAGCATGCATGTCTATAATCTGCTTAAAGCCCCAGCGGGTATATTCATTTTCTCCGATGGCAATCGGCGTATCAAGTTTTCTGCACAGTTCCGCGCAGCCTTCCAGATCGTCAACCGGTAATGGTTCTTCAAACCAGAATATCCCGCGTTTGTCCAGTTCTCGTCCGATTTTGAGTGCCTGCATACGATTATAGGCATTATTTGCATCCACTAAAATTTGTACATCCGGGCCAACAGCTTCCCTGACAGCATCAATTCTGTCTATATCTTCCTCAATGGAAACACCGCCGACCTTCATTTTTACAGCTTCGGCTCCGCGCCGCACATTCGCCCGCATTTCTTCCTGCAGTTCCGGAATGCCCTTCCCCGGTTCATAGTATCCGCCCGCTATATAAACCGGTATGCTGTCACGGTAGCCTCCCAGCATCTGGCGCAGCGGTCTTCCTGCCGTCTTTGCAATGATATCCCACAATGCAATATCGACTGCACTGATTGCCCGTGTTTCCATTCCTTTGCGGCCATAGACTTTGGGAAGATACATCTTTTCCCAGATCCGTTCCACATTGAAGGGATCTTCACCCAGCAATACCGGTCGAAGGTGGCGTATCGTATCCACGATGAATTTCGAATTGTCACATGTTCCGCGGCACCATCCGCAGCCTGTTGTTCCGCTGTCTGTCAGAACGCTGCATATAATAATCTCGGTAGTATTATAGGTATATTTTCCGTTTGAAATCGGGCGGCCATACTCCGCCGCATAGGCTCGAACTTCAAGATCTGTTATCTTCATTCTGTTCACCTCCGATTTCATCGATCCGGAAACATGAGACAAAGTGACCGGGTCTGACCTCCTTCAGCTTTGGAATACCCCCTCGGCAGCAATCTTTTGCATATTCGCAGCGTTTTCTGAATCTGCATTCATCCGGCAGGTTGATCGGTGACGTAATCTCGCCGCGGATCAGGATTTCTTCCCCGTTCTGATCAATATCAGGTATGGGAATGGCTGAAAGCAAGGCTTTCGTATATGGATGAAGAGGATGCGCAAACAATTCCTCAACCGGAGCCTGTTCCACCACAGATCCCAGATACATGACAGCAATATTGTCCGCAATATGATTGACAACCGACAAATTATGCGTAATAAAGATATACGTCAGACCCATCTGCAGCTGCAGATCTTTCAGCAAATTCAATATCTGAGCTTGTATTGACACATCGAGAGCGGACACAGGTTCATCACATACAATGAATTTCGGATTCATTGCAAGTGCGCGGGCGATACCGATTCTCTGCCTCCGTCCCCCGTCCAGTTCATGCGGATAGCTGTTGTACAGTCGTTTTGCAAGGCCGACAGTATCCATCAGCTCCAGTACACGCTGGTTGATCTGCGTCTTGTCTTTCAATATATGACCGATCCGGATCGGTTCGGCAATCAGCTGGCTGACAGTCATTCTTGGATTGATAGAAGAAAAAGGGTCCTGGAAAACAATCTGCATCTGCTTGCGCAATTCCCGGATTGTCCGTTTGTCCGCCTTCGTAACATCCACACCGTCAAAAATTACTTGTCCTGAAGTCGGTTCAATCAGGCGGAGAACAGCGCGTCCGGTCGTTGATTTTCCACAGCCGGATTCTCCCACAATTCCCAGTGTTTTGCCGCGTTCAATGTCAAAACTGACTCCGTCTACAGCATGTACCGTACCTTTATTCGTCTTGAAATATTTCTTCAAGTCCCTGACCTGTAGGATAACGTCCCGCATCTCACCGTCTCCTCTCAATACTGAAGTTTGGCTCCGCATAGCGGGAACACTTTACAAGATGCCCGTCCGGCATTTCCAGCCGGGTCGGTTTTCTCTCAGCGCATTGAGGACACGCATATGGGCATCTTGGCGCAAAAGCACATCCGATCGGGAGATTCGACGGATCGGGCATCAGCCCACGGATCGGCTTAAGCCGATTAACCCGACTGCGTATATTTGGCAGCGAATCAAACAAGCCCTCTGTATAAGGATGCAGGGTTTTTCTGAATACCTGTTCGAGCGTGCCTTGCTCCACTATCTCACCAGCATACATGATAGCGACTTCATCGCACATTTTCGCTACAACACCCAGATCATGCGTAATCAGAATCATGGATGTATTGTATTGCTGTTTCAGCTCCTTCGTCAGTTTCAATACCTGCGCCTGAATCGTAACATCCAGTGCCGTTGTAGGTTCATCAGCAATGAGCACGGAAGGTTTGCAGGCAAGCGCAATCGCGATTCCGACCCGCTGCCGCATGCCGCCGGAAAACTGATGGGGATATTCCCGGGCTCTTGCCGGATCAATACCAACAGTTTTCAGCATTTCTCCCGCGGCCGCAGCTGCCTGCCGCTTATTTACTTTCTGATGCAGCAGAATACTTTCAGCAATCTGGTCTCCCACCCTCATAACCGGATTCAGAGAAGTCATGGGGTCCTGAAAAATCATGGCAATTTCCTTGCCGCGGAATTTTTCAAGCTGTGAATCCGACATGGAGAGCACATCCATCCCGTTGACACGCACGCAATCTGCCTCTACAACACCCGGAGGGGAGGGAATCAGCCGCATCAGTGAAAGGACGGTCGTTGTTTTTCCTGCTCCGGTTTCTCCCACCAGTCCAAGAATCGTACCGCGTTTCAGCTGGAGATCAATGCCGTTCACAGCATGAACGACCGCATCGGATGTAACATACTTGACATTCAGATTGCTGATTTCCACAGCGTATTCGCTTTGGGAAGCATTCCCATTCTGTACCTGGCTCATCTCATGCAGCCTCCTTACTTCTTCAGCTTCGGATCCAGCGCGTCACGCAGGCCATCCCCAACCTGATTGATTGCCATGACAGTAATCATGATTGCCAGTCCGGGGAAGAAGCAAAGATACGGTGCCTGAATAATAAACTGTTTGGAAGCAGACAGCAGCGCTCCCCATTCCGGAGTAGGAAGCGCTACACCAAGTCCAACATAGCTCAATCCTGCAGCACTGATAATCGTTGTTCCCATGCGAAGCGTTGCCTGTACAAGAATTGTGGAAAAGCAGTTCGGAATGATATACCGCATCATGATATAGAATCCGGAAGCACCTGTAGCACGGATGGATTCTATATATTCATTGTAGCGGACGGTCAGTACAGCTGCTCTGGTGATCCTTGCAAAAATCGGAATCGTACCAATTGCGAGCGCTATGATCAGATTGACCAGGTTGGCACCGAGTACAGTAACCAGCAATATGCTCAGCAGAATGCTGGGAATAATGGAAAACGCATCGATAAAACGCATCATGATCGTATCATAACGTCCGCCGATATATCCGGCTGATGCTCCGATCGGAATGCCTACCAGCATTCCGAACACAACGGCCACGAACCCAATAACCAGGGAATACCGTGCGCCGTATCCTACCCTTGCCAGCATGTCCCGGCCATAGTTGTCTGTGCCGAAAGGATGCTTCAGGCAGGGAGCCATCATACGATCCGGTATGTTCATCCCGATAACGTCCACTTTATAGTCCCATATAACATCTGCAAAGACTGCCACAAAAACCAAAAGCAATACAACCGCGAGGCCGATCATGGCACCCGTATTCCTGCGGAACTGCCTCCAGACGTGAATCAATCGGCTTTGACTGATTTCATCCTGCGGCGGCCTATTCTGATTAGCTTTCTTCTTCATTTTATCAACTCCTGGAATACTGCGCCTTGATACGCGGATCCATGAATGCATAGATTATATCCACCAGAAGCAGGACCACTGAAACGATTATGGTTGTCATAACAATGAATCCGGTAACAACTTCATAATCGCTTTTCAGAATTGAATCCACCAGGTAGCTTCCTATGCCGGGCCATGAGAAAACGCGTTCAGTTATAACAGCGCCGCCAATCAGGGTCGCGCACTGTGTGCCAATCATGGTTACTATCGGAATCTGTGCATTCCGGAATGCATGGCGGAGAATAACCAGTCGCTCCCGCAAGCCCTTTGATCTCGCAGTACGCAGGTAATCCTGCCTCAAAACATCCAACATGGCTGAACGTGTTGTTCGTGTCAGTGCCGCCATGTTGCCTGTACCGCAGGTAATAGCAGGAAGAATGATGCTTTTGAAGCCCGCATCTGCGCCGTTCGACGGGAGCCATCCAAGCTGCACGGAGAAGACAATTATCAGCAGCAGCCCAATCCAGAAGTTCGGCATAGCCAGTCCTACAAAAGAAATAGCTGAAGCCGTTGTATCCAGGAAAGAATTGTGCTTAACCGCTGCCAGCACCCCGAGAGGTATGGATAATACGACCGTCAGAATCACCGATGCCAGAGCCAGCTCAAGCGTATAGGGCAGTTTGGAAAAATACAGATCCCAGACATTTGCTCCATTGTATACGCTTGTTCCCAGATCTTTTCTAAGAATGCCGCTCATATAACGCAGATAGCGAACCGGCAGCGGATCGTTCATTCCATGTGCCTCACGGTAGGCTTCCAGCTGGCTCTCTGTTGCCTCATCGCCCAGTGCGGTTACAGCCGGATCTCCGGGAACAAGATCCATAACGCTGAAGACAATAAATGATACAAACAGCACGACCGGAATAATCATGAGCAGCCGTTTAATAATATACCTGTGCATTTTTTCCTTCTCTCTTTTCGATTAAGGACTGCTTCAGGATCCTTTTAATAAAGCCTCAATAAAACTCTTGCCAGTGCAGAACACTGGCAAGAGAAAGGGGTTAAAGGAATCGTTCACTCCAGCACATACGCATAACTGAAGTCTACATCATACTCCTGATTGCCCAGATCAGCACCGAAATATTTATCCGTGCCGATGGTCCACAGATAAGTCTGAACCAGGGGGACTTCGGGGCCATTGTCGGCAATGTACTGCTGCAGATCCGCATAGGCAGCAAGCATTTCATCATAGGTCTTGCAGGCTTCCGCTTCTGCGAGTTTCGCATCAAACTCTTCATTTGCATAGAACATGCAGCTGACGGTGCTTCCCGTTTTGAAGAAACGGCTCAGAATATTCAGCAGACCGCCGGTGGAAGAAGTTTTGTTGATAAACAGATCATACTGGCCGTCACTGCGGAGATTTGCCGTGAACCCGGACTGCGCCTGTTCGCGGATATCCACGTTGATGCCGATCATGGACAGATTGGCCTGGATAATCTCAGCCACCGGAATGAACATGGCAAAGGTATACAGAACCAAGGTAACATCCTTGATGCCATTCTCATCCAGCAGAGCTTTTGCACCTTCAGGATCATAAGGAATATTCTTAACCTCAGTATACCCAACAGAAACATCATTGATGAAGTTGTAGGAGGGCTTGGCGCAGGCTCCGCCCTCATAGCAGGCCGCCACAATATCGTCACGATTGATCGCCATGGCAATGGCCTTGCGCAGCGCCTCGTTTTCACCCAGCTGACGGTTCATGTTGTAGCCCATGTAAACGTTCGCCAGATTGTCGAACTGATATACATTGTAGCTCTTGTCTGCCATGAATTCCACAATGTCAGAAGAATTCGCGCCATAGATTGCATCAACGTCACCGGATTTAAGCGCCAGGGCCCGGGTGCTCGCATCTGTAATTACAGAGAAAGTAATCTTCTGGGTGGGCGGAAGCTCTCCCCAATAGGCATCGTTGCGGACAATGGACCAACTGACACCAGGATCCTGTGCCTCAAAAACATAGGGGCCGGTTCCGATCTTGCAGCCGTCTGCTCCCTTTTCCTTCACAGCCTTTTCCGACATAATTTTCTGTGCGGCATAGGTAAGCCAGTCCGGCGCATTGCAGTTGAGTTTGAAGGTTACCGTGTAATCATCTTCCACAACAATTTCGTCGATCTTGTCATAGCCGATGATGACCCATTTGATCCCATCATTCTCGGAAGAGCTTGCATATTCCCAGGTAAACTTTACATCATTCGCTGTAAAGTCGCTGCCATCATGGAATTTCACGCCTTCACGCAGTTTGAAGGTCCATTCGGTGCTGTCTTCGTTGGAAGTCCAGGAAGTCGCCAGTTCACCTGTAGCTGTTCCGTCACGGCTGACAGTTACAAGTCCGTTGAAGGTCGAGTTGGTGGTCATGGCTGTTACAGTGCTGGAATTGCCATAAGGCGCATTGGACGGAAGGTCGGAAGATACGCCAATCACAATTGCAGGCTTGACAGCCTGTGCAGTTTCCGCGGATGCCGAAAACAGTACAGTCATCAACATCACAACGCAAAGCAGCAGAGATAACAGTTTTTTCATTGAAACCCCTCCTTTTTATTTTCTACGAATCCTATCGGGTTCGTAAAATTCGATGCTGTCAGTCTGTACTTAATTAATCTTTCCACCATCGTTAAACGATCTGTATTGTTCATTTTCAGTATATAGATGAAAAAAATGGTTGTAAAATACCAATTTTATATCAAGAAAAGCTGTCCATAGGATTGTTCTATGGACAGCCCGTCTGTTCTTTTCAATTAATCCGGCAAGCTTCAGTTTTTGTTCAAAACGATCTTCATCGTCTGAATAAAGGCCTTTTCCTCCGGATTCAGTTTCTTGTTCTTTTTGTAAAAAACACCGTATTCGAAGCACACGCTGTTTTCTATTGGAATGCATACCAGCTGCTCATTACTGATATAAACCCGGGGTACAGAAAGCGAAACGCCGCGTCCCATCAGTATCAGTTCTTCCACCACACTGCTTTGTGAATAATACTGAAATGGTATCACATATCCTGACTCCTTGAGCCAGTCACTTATTGCAATATTGGTTTTTGAATCGAGCATCAGATTCGTCAGCAGATTCTCATTCT
>CAZRLU010000085.1:0-8834 GCA_964600995.1 uncultured Oscillospiraceae bacterium
GAACGGCGCCGGCCTGCCCACCTGGGCTGTGGACTATGACACCTCCGCCTGCAACGCCCTGAGCAATCAGGTGGCTGAGATGGTCGGCCAGTCCAAGGGCATGGTGCTCTTCGGCGACAACTTCCTGTCCGCCGATGCCGCCAACACCTATCTGGATTACATCGCTCAGCTCTTCGCCGGCGATATCGATGCCGAAGGCTTTGCCAAGGGTCTGGCTGCTGACCTGCAGTAAACCGGATCTCTGAAGCTTTCTGCCCGGATTGAATCCAGGCTGATTTAGGGAGACGGTCCCCATCTGGGGCAACCCGGAGGGGACCGCCTCCCTCCTTTTCTGAAGGGGAATCAACAGACATGAAAAAGACGATTGGTTACCGGATTAATATTTTCCTTTTTCTGCTGCCGGCGCTGTTTCTCTTCATCGGCGTCATGATTGCGCCCATTGTCATGTCCACTTACTACAGCTTTCAGAAGTGGAGCGGATTTGACACACCGGAGTTCATCGGCTTCAAAAACTATGTGGAGCTCTTCACCAGCCGCTCCATTAATTTCCCCCGGGCGCTGAAGAATTCCCTGCTGCTGGCCCTCTTCTCCGTGGTCATTCAGCTTCCCTTCGCCCTGTGGCTGGCGCTGAAGCTGGCCAAGGGCATCCGGGGAGAGCGGTTCTTCCTGTCCGTCTTCTTCCTTCCCGTGCTGATCTCCACCGTGGTCATCGGTCAGCTGTGGATCAAGATCTACAATCCGGAGTACGGCGTGCTGAACCTGATCCTGCGGGCGCTCGGTCTGGAAAGCTGGACACGGATCTGGCTGGGAGACCGGGATACTGCCCTGGGCGCGGCCTTTGTTCCGCTGCTGTGGCAGTATGTCGGTTATCATATGCTGCTGATGTACGCCGGCATCAAAGGAGTCCCGCCGGAACTGCGGGAAGCGGGGATGCTGGACGGCTGCAGTGACAGCAAGCTGAACTGGTATATTGTGATCCCCTATATCAAGCCCATCCTCCGGGTCAGCGTGATCTTCGCCGTCACAGGCTCCCTGAAATCCTTCGACCTGATCTACGTGCTGACCAACGGCGGCCCCGTCCACGCAACGGAGGTGCCCAGCACGCTGATGATCAACCTGCTGTTCCTCCGGAACCGTTACGGCATGGGCTCCACCATCGCCGTGATGCTGATCCTTCTGTGCTTCCTGTTCGCGCTGCTGATCAATATGCTTTTCAGAAAGGAGAAGGTTGTATGAGCACAGTGAAAATCCAGGCCGGCCGCGCTCATACCGCCGGCAACAAGCTTTCGGTCCGGAAATGCCTGATCTACTTCGTGCTGATCATCTGGACCTTTGTCAGCCTCTTCCCGGTTTACTGGATGCTGACCTTCTCCCTGAAGAACAACTCTGAAATCTTCGGCGCCAATGTGGTGGGTCTGCCCCACTACTGGGCCTGGGAGAACTATACCCGGGCGCTGAACACCGGCAACATGGGCGTCTATTTCATGAACAGTCTGATTATCGCGATCACGTCCATTGTCTTCACGCTGGTCGCGGCGGTCATGGCCACCTATGCCATGACGCGGCTGGTATGGAAGCGTCGGGAAACCATGAACAAGTTCTTCATGCTGGGACTGACCATTCCGATTCATGCGGCCATCGTTCCGCTGTATGTGGTGCTCAGCCGCGTGAAGCTGCTCAACAGCTATCCGGCCCTGATCATTCCCTACTCCGCTTTCTCCCTGGCCATGGCCATTCTGATCAGCACCGGCTTCATGGGAGACATCCCCTATGATCTGGATGAAGCCGCCTTCCTGGACGGCTGCGGCGTCTGGGGCATCTTCTTCCGGGTCATTGCGCCCCTGATGGTGCCCGCCATCTCCACTGTAGGAATCTATACCTTCCTGCAGTGCTGGAATGAGCTGATGTTCGCCACCATCTTCAACAGCAAGGAAGCCCTGAAAACCCTTCCGGTGGGTATCCAGGGGCTGGTCGGCCAGTATTCCACGGAATGGGGCGCCATCGGCGCCTCCCTGGCCATCGCCACCATCCCCACGCTGATCGTGTACGTGCTGCTGTCCAAGCGCATTCAGGACAGCTTTATCGCCGGCGCCGTCAAGGGATAAATCAGACAGCTTCCATAATTCCGCGGTTTACGCGGAAGGCATTGCAAAAGGCCCGCAGCCGGAAACTGCTTCCGGTCCGCGGGTCTTTTCTTATCTGGTTGGCTTTTTTTCTGCGGTCTCTTTGGAAATTCTTCAGGCTTCCCTGTTTTTTATGTTTCCCGGGTCAGGTTCCGGACCCATTTATATTTCCGGAACCGGAGCATCACCCAGGGGATCTTCCCCACCTCGTCCAGGCAGGTGCAGGCGTACACCGCCAGCACCGGCCATTGGAACACGAAGCCGCCCAGCAGCGCCAGCGGGATCGCAATGCCCCACATGCAGACCGCCAGGGAATACATGTCAAACAGGGTGTCCCCGCCCCCGTCCAGCACGCCGTTGATGGTGACCGTATTCACACAGCGGCCAATCATGTAGACCGCCATGATGATCATCATTCCCGTCAGATAGCCTCTGGCCTCGTCCGTCAGAATCACCATCCGGATCACCAGGGGGGTCAGCGCCAGCACCACAGCCATGGAAGCCAGGCCGATGACATAGGAGAGATTCTTCAGCCGGATCCCGTACTCCTTGCCCCTTTCCAGATTCCCGGATCCCAGCTCATTCCCCACCATGATGCCCGCGGCGCTGCCCACACCGTTGCATACGCAGCAGATCAGATCCCGGACCACCGCCGCCACCGCGTTGGCCGCGGCCGCATCCGTACCCATATGGCCCATGATGGCCGTATAGGAGGTGAAGCCCACGCCCCAAAAGAGCCCGCCCCCCAGCAGGGGAAGGCACTGGCGCCGGAAGTCCCCGCTGAGCTGCTTCTGCCAGGCAAAGAACTGCTTCCAGGCCGGCCGCACATAGGTCTTTCCGGCGGAGATGATCAGGCACAGCGCCAGCTCCGCGATCCGGGCCAGGGTCGTGGCCAGCGCCGCGCCCCGGGCGTTCATGGGGGTAAGGCCGAACAGGCCGAAGATCAGCACCGCGTTCAGCAGGATGTTGATCACCACCGCCGCCGAGGAGATCCAGGCGCTGGGAGCTACATGATCCGTCACCTTCATGACGGTCAGATAGCACTGGGAGACCCCCGTCAGCAGATAGGAAAACCCGGCGATCCGCAGATAGGCGCTGCCGATCCCGATGATTTCCGGGTCATGGGAAAACAGCTTCATCAGCAGCTCCGGGCAGATCTCGCAGGCTGCAAAGAAAAGCAGGGAAATCGTGCCGCACCAGAGCAGCATGATGTTGAAAATCCGCCCGATGGTCTCCCGGTCCCCCTTGCCCCAGTACTGGGCTCCGAGGATGGAGCCGGCGCCGGCGGCAGCGGTGATGAACATATTCTGTACGAACTGAATCTGGGTCGCCAGGGAAACCGCAGTCATCTCGTTCTGGGCCACCCGGCCCAGCATCAGGGCGTCTCCCGCGGCCACCGCCGCGAGCATCAGGCTCTGCAGGGCAATGGGCAGGGCCAGCCTGTACAGTTTTTCATAGAATTCACGATGATTTGCTTTCATGGATCCTCCGGCCTCCCGCGCCCGTTTCCGGACGCGGGAGGCTTGTTTTTCTTATCGGATGCCGGAGATTACCGGATGTCATAGACGCTCCGGACCCGTACCGTCTCCGCCCGGCCCCGCAGGATCTTGATCCGCCGGGTCCCGGCGTTCATGTCGAAGTAGTTGTCCTCCAGGAGGGTGTCCGGACCGCACTGGATTTCCACGCTGCGGGCATAGGCCTTCGCGGTGACAAGAATCTCGTCTCCCTCCAGCCGGGCCTCCAGCTCCGGATTCTCAAAGCGGAAGTGCTTCGGTGCGCAGAACAGGACCGTGCCTTCGCCGATCCTTGCTCCCGCCTTGTCCGTCAGCTCGTAGGCAAAATAGCATCCGCGGGTATCCTGATCGGAGAAATCCAGCTCCTCCAGCCAGAGGGCCGACAGCGCCGGAACCTTCACCTCCGTGCAGCCTTCCTTCAGGATCGCCGCATCCGGCGTCCGCAGGCTCCAGTGCACCCGTCCCTCAAAGGTCTGCCGGGTTTCGTTGGAAACGTTCAGCCGCGCCGATTTCTTCAGCGGGAAAGGCTCCGCGTTCACATTGGTATTCTGCGTCAGGGTTCCCTCTTCCGCGCAGGAAATCAGCACCGGAGCAAAGAACCGCTTCTCGTAATAGTGCAGCGCCTTCCATCTTCCGTAATAGTCGATGCTGGACCAGCTGGTTACCGGCCAGCAGTCATTGAGCTGCCATACCAGCGCGCCCATGCTGCGGCCCCGGTGCCGCCGCCAGTGCTCCACGCCGTACTGCATCGCCTGGGCCTGCAGCAGCTGGGAGGCATACACAAAGGCATCCAGCGTGGAGGGATACAGATAGGTCTGGGAAAGATATTCCGCGATTTTTCCGTTGGCGCTGGCATTGCGCTGATGCTTCTCCATCACATAGGAGAAGACGTTCCGGTCCTCCGGAAGGGTGAAGCTTTCAATGGTGGCCATGCAGGGGAAGGACTGGAAGCCGAACTCGCTGGCATAGCGGAAGATATGGTTCCGGTAATCCGTGAAGGGCAGCAGCCCGTGCCATACCGCCCAGTAATGGCAGTCGCCACGGTTCTCATCCTGCGGCGCGTCAAAGCTGCCGCCGGAAGAGGGGCTGGAGGGCCAGTAGAACGCCTGGGGATCCTCCTCCTTCACGATCTTCGGCAGAATGTATTCATAGAGCTTGATATAGTCCGCCTTCAGCTTCGGAGTGTTGACCCAGGTGTCCATGGGCACGAAGGATTCCATCTCATTGTTCCCGCACCACAGCGCCAGGGACGGATGATGGCGCAGCCTCCGGATATTGTCCCGGAACTCCGCCTTCACGTTTTCCTCAAACTCCTCCGACAGATCATAGGCCGCGCAGGCAAACATGAAGTCCTGCCAGACCAGCAGCCCCAGCTCGTCGCAGAGGTCGTAGAAGTAGTCATCGGGATAATAGCCGCCGCCCCAAACCCGGATCGCGTTCATATTCGCCGCCCTGGCGTCCTCCAGCAGGCGGCGGGTCCGCTCCGGATTCACCCGGGGCAGCAGGTTGTCCTCCGGGATGTAATCGGCGCCCATGGCAAAGACATCAACACCGTTCACACAGTGGCAGAAGCTTTCTCCCCATTCATCCTTGTCCCTGCGGACGGTCATGGTTCTCAGGCCGATCCGCCTCTTCCAGCAGTCCAGCTCCTTCCCGCCGCAGGTCAGCTTCACCTCCACGGTGTACAGGGGCTGATCCCCGTATCCCGCAGGCCACCAGAGCTTCGGGTTCCGGAGGGTCAGGGTCGTCTCTCCCGCGGGGCAGGCGAAGGTTTCGCCCTCCGGTCCGGTCACCGAAACCTGGATTTCCGTTTCCCCGCTGCCGGTCTTTTCGATCCGGGGCAGGATTTCCAGGGTGACTTCGTCTTTCCCGTGATGCTGCCGCACCGCGACCTCCGCCAGGCGGGCGGTCTCCACCCCCACCAGCTCCAGATCCCGCCAGATGCCCGCGTCGGGCAGCCGGGGACCCCAGTCCCATCCGAACATGCAGTGGGCTTTGCGCAGATACGGGAATCCCATCATGGCGTCCGAGGAGCCCTCCAGGGGCTGCCGCTCATAGGCCTGCCGGATATACCGGGTCGGCGAGAAGAAGAGAATCCGGATCTCGTTTTTCCCGGGCTTCAGCAGCTTCTTCACGTCGAATTCCCAGGTCCGGTGCATATTGAAGGCGCTCCCAGCCAGGCTGCCGTTGAGCTCCACCGTCGCCAGGGTATCCAGCCCCTCGCACCGCAGCAGCACCCTGTCGCAGGCCAGCAGCGCTTCCGTCACCTCGAAGGAGCGGCTGTAGATAAAATCATGCTCCATGATTTTCAGCGCTTCTTCTTCATTGTCCCGGTAGAAGGGATCCGGGATCAGGCCGGCCGTCAGCAGGTCATGATAAACGGATCCGGGAACCTTCGCCGGCGTTTCGCCGAAGGAGCTGCCCGGAATGGTCAGCGTCCAGGCGCCGTTCAGGCTTTGCTTTTTCATACATGATCCTCCAGTCGCTCTTTTCTGGGAAATGATTCTGATTTATCTCCCGTCATTCTGAACCGGGGCAGCGGATCCCCCGCTGCCCCGGCAATATTCATCCGACGGGATCAGTCATTGATCTTTTGCAGAAGTGCCTCCAGCATCTCGTCGGAAACCGCTCCGCCGCCGAAGCTGAGGGTTCCCCGGATGGGCATATACTGCATCATAGCCAGGCTCATATCCGCCGAAACCGCTTCCTGGGAAGCCTCGGAAGCGTTCTCATCCGGCGTGGAGAAGGCGGAGAACATTTTCTCGAGCATGGGGCCCAGGATTGCCTTGGCCTTGGGATCCGCCATCAGGTCCATGAAAATGCTGTTGGTGTCGAAGTGGCGCGGCAGTTCCACCGTGGATTCCACCCGAAGGGTGGCTGCCAGAGGAAGATGATCGGAGCTGTCGCCCACGGCGATGCAGAAGTCTCCGCTCTCCACCCACCAGTCGTGAATCTCGCTCCGCCAGGTGGCGAAAGCCCGCTTGTCCAGGGTGAAGGAAACCTCCTTGCTTTCCCCGGGCTCCAGCGCGATCTTCCGGAAAGCCTTCAGCTCCTTCTCCGGACGGACGGCGTTAACATAGCCCTCCACATCGCCCACATAGAGCTGAGCCACGGTCTTTCCGGCGCGGTCGCCGGTGTTTTTCACGGTGAAGGTCACCGTGACGCTGTCCGTGTCCCGGATGCTGTCCGCGCTGAGCCGCAGGTCGGAATAGGCAAAGCTGGTATAGCTCAGGCCGTAGCCGAAGGGGAACAGCACCTTCATCTTCTTTTTGTCATAATACCGGTAGCCCACGAAAATGCCTTCCCGGTAGTCCGTTCCGGCCGGCTCTCCGCCGTAGAACAGATAGCTGGGATTGTCCTCCAGCCGGATCGGGAAGGTCTCCGGCAGGTGGCCGCTGGGGTTCTTCTCTCCCAGCAGGATTTGCATCGTGGCCTCCCCCACCGCCTGGCCGCCCAGATAGGCCTCCACCAGGCCCTTCACCTTGCCGATCCAGGGCATCTCCACCGGGGAGCCGTTATGCAGCACCACCACCGTGTTGGGATTGGCCTCCGCCACGGCCTCGATCAGCCGGTTCTGGCTTTCGGGCATGCGCATATGGGTCCGGTCATAGCCCTCGCTCTCATAGGAATCCGGAAGGCCCGCGAAAACCACGGCCACCTTCGCCTGCTTTGCCGCCGCCACCGCCTCGGCAATCATCTCCTCCGTGGCGGTATCCTCCTTCACGGAATAGCCCCGGGCATAGACCGTCTTCAGGTTCCGGGCCCGGGCAGCCTCCAGCGCGCTGGTGGTTTTGAAGCAGTTGATGTGGCTGCTTCCGCCGCCCTGGAAGCGGGGCTTCTCGGCGAACTCGCCAATCAGGGCGATGGCGTCCTCCCGGTTCAGGGGCAGGATCTGATCCTCGTTCTTCAGCAGCACCATGCACTCCGCGGCAATCTCCGCCGCCATCCGGTGCTGGGCTTCCTTATCCCAGGGGGTATCCGGCTTCGCGTTCTCCAGGAAGCGGAACACGATGTTCAGGATCCGTTCGCAGCACAGGTCCACGTCCTTCTCGTCCAGACGGCCGGCCCGGACCGCTTCCACGATCTTCCGGTCGTTGACGCCGCCGGAGGCGGGCATCTCCAGATCCAACCCCGCTGCCACGCCCCGGACCCGGTCCGCCACCGCGCCCCAGTCCGACATGACATAGCCTTCGAATCCCCATTCCTTCCGGAGCACGTCCGTCAGGAGCCACTTGTTCTCCGAAGCATAGGTGCCGTTGATCCGGTTGTAGGAGCACATCACCGTCCAGGGCTGCGCTTCCTTCACGGGAATCTCAAAGCCCGGGAAGTAGATCTCCCGGATGGTCCGCTCATCCGCGTTGGCAGAGGAGCTCATGCGCCGATGCTCCTGGCTGTTGAGGGCAAAATGCTTGATGCTGGTGCCCACGTTTTTGCTCTGGATGCCCCGGATCAGCGCGGCAGCCATCTTGCCGGTCAGATAGGGGTCCTCCGAAAAGTACTCAAAGTTCCGGCCGCACAGGGGGCTGCGCTTGATGTTCACCGCCGGCCCCAGCAGCACGCTGAGTCCTTCATGCTGGCAGCTTTCGCCCAGGGCTTCGCCCATTTTCTCCAGCATTTCCGTGTCAAAGGAGGCCGCCGTGGCGCTGGCCGCCGGGAAGCAGACCGCCTTGATGCTGTCATTGATGCCCAGATGATCCGCCTTGTCGTCCTGCTTCCGCAGGCCGTGGGGGCCGTCGCTGACCATGGTCCGCGGGACTCCCAGCCGTTCCACCGCCTTGGTGTGCCAGAAGTCGTCGCCGGAGCACAGTCCTGCTTTTTCCTCCAGGGTCATCTGTGCAATCAGGTCCCTGATTTTCTGAATATCCATTCTTCACCTCATGTAATGATATTGGGGATGGGGTCTTATTTCTGCAGCAGCTCCACGGTGCTCAGATCCCAGGGTTCATGGATCTTCGGCACGTCGGAGATCAGCCGTTTCGTGTAGGGCGCCTCCGGAGTCAGCATGACCTTGTCCGGTTTTCCGCTTTCCACGAATTTTCCATGCTCCATGATATAGACAGAGTCGGAAATATAGTAGGCCAGACCGATATCATGGGTGATGAAGATAACCGTCATGCCCGTCTCGTCCCGCAGCTTCAGCAGCATGTCCAGACTTGTCGCCCGGGAGCAGGCATCGATCATCGAGGTCGGTTCGTCT
>CAZRLU010000086.1:0-8824 GCA_964600995.1 uncultured Oscillospiraceae bacterium
GCTTTGACGAGCAGAACAACATCGATTATTCCGAGATGCTGGAGGACGCTGGCTGCCGCGTGATCTACGGCCTGCCGGAGCGTAAGGTCCACAGCAAACTCTGCGTCATCACCTATCGCAAAGGCGGGGAGCTGCGCCATATCTCCCAGGTCGGCACGGGGAACTATAACGAGGTCACCGGGGAGCAGTATACCGATCTTTCCCTGATCACCGCCCGGGAAGAGGTGGGCCTCGAGGCGGAATCCGCCTTTGCCGCCCTCCTGGAGGGCCGGGTGCCCCCCGAAGCCCACAGCCTCTGGATCGCGCCCCTGAGCTTCAAGCCCCGGGTGCTGGAGCTGCTGGACCGGGAGATCGCCAAGGGGGAGCGGGGCCGGGTCGCCATCAAGATCAACGCCATCAACAACCTGGACGTGATGGAGAAGCTCATCGACTGCTCCCGGGCGGGAGTCCGGGTGGAGCTCTTCGTCCGCGGCATCTGCTCCCTGCGGCCCGGAGTCCCCGGGCTGACGGAAAACATCACCGTCCGAAGCGTGGTGGGGCGGTGGCTGGAGCATTCCCGGATCTACAGCTTCGGGGAGGGGGACGACCAGCGGCTCTTCATCGGCTCCGGCGATCTGCTGAACCGGAACCTGGAGCAGCGGGTGGAAGCCCTGATCGAGGCCGTGACCCCCGACACCCGGGAGCAGCTGAACGCGATCCTGGACGCCCTCCGGGCGGACCGGGAAAAGGGCTGGCTCATGCAGCCGGACGGGACCTATATCCGGGAGGACGGCGGGGAGGGCTCCTCCTCCCAGGAAGCCCTTTACCGGTATTTCAGCAGCCGGAAGGTCTCCCTCCGGGAGAATTTCCCGGCTTCGGAAGATAAAAAAGAGGAGAGCGTTTCTTCCGCTCCCCCCCAAACCGGGCTCCGCGCTTTCCTCAGGCGGCTGTTTCACGCCTGAGGGCACCGGTTCCCGGGCCGGAAGGGATGGATCTCCCTTCCGGCCTTTTTGTTTATACCAGATCCGCCCAGGTCAGCCCCGTCGCCCGCTGCAGGTCGCCGGGGGCCAGCTCCGCCTGGCAGCCCACCTTTCCGGCGCTGACATAGACCCTTTCCTTTTCCGCCGCGGAGACATCCATGAAGGTGGGAAACGCCTTCTTCATGCCGATGGGCGAGCATCCTCCGTGTACATACCCGGTCAGCGGCAGCAGCTGCTTCTGGGGCAGCATGCTGACGGCTTTTTCTCCCGCCGCGGCCGCTGCCTTTTTCAGGTTCAGCTCCCCCGTCACCGGGATGACAAACACATAATACCGCCCTGATTTTCCCACCGTCACCAGGGTTTTGAACACGCATTCCGGTTTCTCCCCCAGGAGGCCGGCGATCTCCGCCCCCGTCAGGGAGCTGTCCGCCTGATAGAAATGGGCCCGGCAGGCGATTCCCTTCTGCTCCAGGATCCGCATCACATTGGTCTTCTCTTCCTTCATCTGCTTCGCCTCCGGATCATTTTTTTCGCCCCCGCCGTCCGGGCGGGAAGCACTGCTGACAGTATAAGCCAAACCGGGAAAGGTTTCAACGGATTCCCTTTTCTGCTCCCGGGAAGAAAAATAGGATCGTTTATTTCGCCCTTTTCATCCTTTTATTTTCAGGAAAAATCCATATAATAAAGCCATGCTCAGGCAGGGAGCCTGCAGTCGGTACAAAAGGTACCGGGAAAGGAATGCATCATGAAAAAAGGTCTCATCATTCTCATTGCCCTGGTGGTTCTGGCGGGGATCGTCGGCCTGACCTGCACGGCCACCGTGGAAACCGGCTACACCGGCATTGTCACCACCTTCGGCAAGGTGGAGGATCGGACCATGGAGGCCGGCCTTCATCTGAAAACGCCCTTCCAGCGCATCATCGCCATGGATAACCGGGAGCAGAAGTCCTCCTTCACCACGGAGGCATTCTCCAGCGATATCCAGCAGGTCAACATCACCGGCTCCATCAACTACGCCATCAACAAGGCCACCGCCATGAACCTGTTCAAGGAGGTCGGCACCGACTACTTCAACAAGCTGGTCTATCCCCGGATGCTGGAGATCACCAAGGGCGTCTTCAGCAAGTATACGGCGGAAAACCTGGTCGCCAACCGGCAGAACCTCAGCGAAGCCATCCGGGACGGGCTCTACGGTGAGCTCACCGGCTACGGGATCAACGTCATCAGCCTCAGCATCGAGAACATCGACTTCACCGACGCCTTCACCGACGCGGTGGAAGCCAAGCAGGTGGCGGCCCAGAAGAAGCTGCAGGCGGAGATCGAGCAGGCCCAGCTGACCATGGAGACCCAGCAGCAGGCGGAGCGCCAGCGCATCAACGCGGAAGCCCAGGCCAACGTGGCCAAGATCAATGCGGATGCTGACGCCTATGCCGTGAAGGTCCGCAGCGAGGCCGAGGCGGAAGCCAACAAGATGATCGCTGAATCCCTGACGGAAAACCTGCTGAAGGAAATCGAGCTCCGGGCCTGGGACGGAAAGCTTCCCTCCTTTGTGGGCGGCGGCTCCTCCCTGCCGATTCTGAACCTGGGCGGCGAAGCGGCCGGATCCGCTGAAGCCGCGGAATAACGGAAATCACGCCAACAGGGCGGAGCCTCTGCTCCGCCCTGTTATGCTGCCCGGTAAGCCTCAGACCTTTCCGGCGGATTTGCACCAGCTCCGCAGCGGACAGGTCTCGCACAGGGGACGCTGCGCCTTGCAGACCCTGCGCCCATGCCAGATCAGCCAGTGATGCGCCCTTCCCCAGTTTTCCCGGGGAATCAGCTTCGTCATCTGCCGCTCCGTTTCCTCCACCGTGTCCGCCCTGCACAGCCCCAGCCGGTTGCTCACCCGGAACACATGGGTGTCCACCGCGAAGGCGGGAATGCCGAAGGCGTTGGAAAGCACCACGTTGGCCGTCTTCCGGCCGACGCCGGGCAGGCTGGTCATCTCCTCCAGGGTCCGCGGAACCTCCCCGCCGAATTCCTCCCGGATCTTCCGGCAGGCGGCGATGATGTTTCCGGCCTTGCTGCGGAAGCCGCAGCTCTTCACCATCGGGAAAAGATCCTCCACCGAGGCCTCCGCCATGGCCGCCGGGTCCGGATACCTGGCGAACACCGCCGGCGTCACCAGGTTCACCTGCCGGTCCGTGCACTGGGCCGAAAGGATCGTGGCCACCAGGGTTTCATAAGGGTTTGTGAAATTCAGCTCCGCCTTGGCCTCCGGATAGGTCTCCTCCAGGGTCCGCAGGATCTGCAGCTTCCGCTCTTTTTCGGTCATCTCCGTCTTCCTTTCCTCCCGCAGGAATCCGTCCTTCTGAAAAAAGCCTTCTCCCGTTCCGGAGAAGGCTTTTGCTTCACTTTCTGGATGTGATGTAGCCCTTGCGGGTCAGCAGTTCCGCCGTCAGGATTCCGCCGCCGGCCGCTCCCCGGATGGTGTTGTGGCTCAGGCACACGAAGCGCCAGTCAAAGATCCGGTCCTCCCGGAGCCGGCCGATGCTGACGCCGAATCCGTTCTGGAAATCCCGGTCCAGCCGGGTCTGGGGCCTGCTGGGATCCTCAAAGTACTGCAGGAAGGGCTTCGGCGCGCTGGGCAGCTCCAGCCGCTGGGCCTCGGTTTCATAATGGTTCCACCGGTCCAGGATCTCCTCCCGGGTCGCCTTTTTCTCAAAGCGCACGCTCACCGCCGCCATATGGCCGTCGCTGGCCGCCACCCGCAGGCACTGGGCGCTGATCACGGGCTCCGCCGCCGGCACGATCACCGGGCCCCGGCCCAGGTCCTGCACCTTTCCCCACAGCTTCAGGGGCTCCTGCTCGCTCTTCTCGTCCTCTCCGCCGATGTAGGGGATCACGTTGTCCACCATCTCCGGCCAGGTCCGGAAGGTTTTTCCCGCTCCGCTGATGGCCTGATAGGTGCACACGGAGACCTCCATCGGATGGAAATCCATCAGCGGCGTCAGGGCGGGCACATAGCTCTGGATGGAGCAGTTGGGCTTCACGGCGATGAAGCCATGGGTGGTTCCCAGCCGCTTCCGCTGGGTGGGAATCACTTCCAGATGATGGCTGTTGATTTCCGGAACCACCATGGGCACATCCTCGATGCCCCGGCAGGCGCTGTTGTTGCTGACCACCGGAATCTCGTGCTTCGCGTAGGCTTCCTCCAGGCTGCGGATCTCGTCCTTTTTCATATCCACGGCGCAGAAAACAAAGTCCACCTTCTCCGCCACCGCGTCGATATCCGACGCATCCAGCACCGTCAGCCCGGCCGCCTTTTCCGGAATGGCCCAGTCGAAGGCCCACCGGTCTCCCACCGCTTCCCGGTAGGTCTTTCCCGCGCTGCGGCTGGAGGCCGCCACGCAGGTCACCTCAAACCAGGGGTGATTCGCCAGCAGCGAGATGAACCGCTGTCCCACCATGCCCGTCGCGCCGATGATGCCTGCCCGTAATTTTTCCATATCCTTGTCTCCTTTTCGCGTCGGTTCCGGGATGCTCATTCCCAGAACAGGAGGTCAAAGCTGGGATAGCGTTCCGTTCCTTCCTCCTCGCTCTGCACCTCGTAGGTACCCTCCAGCCTGCCGTAGAAAGTCTGTTCGCTGCCTGCGACAAAGTCCGGCGCCTCGCCGGTGGTGATCACAATGATGTCCTTCAGGGTCCCCTTCTTGGTTTTGGTCAGGGCTGCGAAGATGATATGCTCCTCGCCCACCTGCTGAATGTCCGTGATGTAGACCTTGTAGCCCATGATCCGGCCTGTATAGGCTTCCAGCTTCCGGTTCAGCGTGGAATAGGCCGGCTTCACCGCCTCCGCCTTGTACTGATCCCGAATGTCCTTCTCCGTCAGCGTCCTGTTGGCGGTCCAGGTGAATCTCCTGGTATCGTAGTTCTTCTTCTGGAAAACCAGGGTCACGCTGTACTCGCTCTGGGCGTCGGTGGGGAACTCAAACTTGAACTTTCCCGTATTGTTGGTCCGGGCGGATTTGTCATAATCCTTGGCCCCGCCGGTGACAATGCACTGGATCGACACGCCCTTGATGGTCTTTCCGGACAGGGTGAAGGTGTTCCCCTCAAACTGCTCCGGCACCTCCGCGTCCAGGGTGACGGGAATCAGCGTGCTCTTGTAGGTGGTGGGCTCAAAAACGTGCTCCGCCACGGTGACGCCGTCCTTTTCCACCGTCAGCGTCATCAGCCAGATGCCCTCGTCCTCCAGCTTCACGTTCATCTTGAACTTGCCGGTCTTGGCGCTGGCGTCCATCTCGATCCGCTTGGGCGTCGGGTTGGCGTACTTCATCACCACGCCGATCAGGTGGGCGCCGGGGGACGTGGTCCCCTCCACGGTGAAGGAGCCGCTGCTGGTCTCCGCCGGAGGCTCCGCGCTGAAGGTCAGGGCGCCCCGGGTGGTGGCGGGCATGGCGAGGTTCTCGGTGAAGGATACCGTCTTCAGCACCTTCTTCAGGCTGTTCAGATCCTTCTCCCGCAGGCCCCGGCCGTAAACCTGATAATCCAGCACCACGGTCCATCCGTTCTGGATGGTTTTATCCATATATCCGCGGGTAATCAGGCCGTTGACGTTGCGCAGATACCGGAGCCGCAGGAAGCGGACTCCGCCGCCGCTCCGGGTCCATTCCGCCGCCTTGATGTCGTATCCCTCCGCCTGCAGGGCCTCGCTTTTCAGCTGGGCCGCCCGGAAGGCGGACCGGGCCTGGGTGGTCTGGGCGTTGATGTCGAAGTAGGTCTTGGCGTCCTCATCCTGCGCTGCCCGGATCTCCAGGCAGGCGTCCATCGCCGGGACCCAGGCCTGCAGCAGCACGCCCCGGGCCTGCCAGTCCGCCCGCATCTCCTCCTCCGTGGTATTCCGGGAGGCCAGCAGCTCCGGGTGCTGGGCCAGATTGTCCGCCCGCAGCACGATATAGCTGTCCGACAGGGTTACCGTGGCATAGACCGCCCCCAGGGAATACTCCGTGGTGCCCACGGCCGCCAGCGCGCTGCCCAGAAAAACGGTCAGCAGCAGGCAGAGCATCCAGCAGAACTTTTTGCGCACAAAAGGTCACCGGCCCTTTCTGTCATGATCAAGACATTATATCAGACATAGCCTGAAAGTGCAAATTTCAGTCGGAATTCGTCCCCGGCTTCGGTCCCTGGAGCAGCACGCTCTTCCTGCGGCGCAAGAACCGCTCCCGGTCCAGCATCACCACATGACCGCATTTGCCGCACCGGATCTTGATGTCGGCGCCGGTCCGGACCACCGTCCATTCATTTCCCCCGCAGGGATGGGGCTTTTTGGTTGTCACCACATCCCCGAGCCGGATTTCCTCCGTCATGCTTCCCTCTCCTCCCGACGTTTTTGTCAGTATAATCCAATCCGAACCGGCTGGCAATCCTTTTGACAGGGCAGGGCACGAATGATAGAATGGAAAGTACAGAATGGAAAGAGGGAGCTGATTCTCTGTCTATGGAATCGGACAACAGGCCTGTCGGCGTTTTTGACAGCGGCGTGGGCGGCATCAGCACGCTGGCCGCGCTCACCCGGGAGCTGCCGAAGGAAAGGTTCATCTATTTCGGGGATACGCTTCATGCCCCCTACGGCACCAGGACGACGGAAGAGGTCCAGTCCCTGGTCCGGGAGGTGGTGGACGGGTTGGAGCAGGACCATATCAAGGCGCTGGTCATCGCCTGCAACACCGCCACCGGCGCTGCCGCGGCCATGCTGCGGGAGGAAAAGACCTATCCCGTCATCGGGATGGAGCCCGCCCTGAAGCCCGCCGAGGAAAGCTGGCACGGCGGCCGGATCCTGGTGCTGGCCACGCCTCTGACCCTCCGCCAGGAAAAGTTTCTGGGGCTGATGGCGAAATGGGGCGCCCACGCGGTGCCCATGCCCTGCCCGGGGCTGATGGATCTGGTGGAGCGGGAGGACTGGGCAGGCGCCCGGGAGTATCTGACCGGGCTGCTCCGGGATCTGGGGCCCGGCAGTCTGGACGCGGTGGTGCTCGGCTGCACGCATTATGTTTTCCTCCGGCCCATGCTCCGGGAAATGCTGCCGGACCGGGTGCTGATCACCGACGGAAACGAGGGAACCGCCCGCCAGCTGCACCGGGTGCTGGAGCGGGAGGGGCTGCTTTCAGGCGCGGCCTCCGGAACCGTGGAGATCCGGACCAGCGGGGATCCGGAGCGGATTCTTCCGGGAATGAACCGCCTCTACCGCCTCGCGCTGGAGATCCGGTGAAAGCCCATTCCGCCCCGGTGCTTCACCGGGTGCGGCCTCGCTTCGGCGAATAAATTCCCATAAAAAACAAATAATTCTTTTCTTTTGGTGGAATTTATGATACTATCTCATTTGGCTTGAGCATTTTATTTTCCGATATGCCCGGATCCGGGCCTGCCGGAATCGAAAATTGAAAACAGGAGGAACTCGATCATGGCTGAATTTACCACCCACAACATTCGGAACATCGCCCTCATGGGGCATGGCAGCGAGGGCAAGACCACGCTGACCGAAGCGATGCTCTTCGCTGCCGGAGTCACGGATCGTCAGGGGAAAGTGGAAGACGGAACCACCGTTTCCGACTTTGATCCGGAGGAGAAAAAGCGCGGTTTTTCCATCAGCGCCAGCTATGCTCCCATTCCCTGGGCCGGAAAGGTCATCAACACCATCGATGTTCCCGGATATTTTGATTTCGCCGGGGAGATGATGGGCCCCCTGCGCGTGGTGGAAACCGCGGTCATCGTGATCGGCGGCGTGAACGGGCTGAGCGTCGGCGCCGAAAAGGCGTGGGACCTGGCCGGCGCCCATCATCTCGGCCGGATGTTCGTGGTGAACCAGATGGACCGCGAGCATGCCAATTTCGAAAAGGTTGTGGCCCAGCTGCGGGAAAAGTACGGCAGCAGCGTGGTGCCGATCCTGCTGCCCCTGGGGCAGGGCGCCGGTTTCCGCGGCGTGGTGAACGTGCTGGAGCGCAAGGCCTATGAAGGCGCCTACAAGAAGAGCACGGAAGTGCCGGTTCCCGCGGAGCTGGAAGGCGAGATCAACGAAGCCTTCGAGTTCCTGACCGAGCAGGCCGCCTCCGCCGACGACGAACTGATGATGAAGTATCTCGAAGGCGAAGAGCTGACCCATGAGGAAATCATGTCCGGCTTCATCAAGGGCATGAAGGAAGGCATCATCGTTCCCGTGGTGGCCTGCAGCGCCCTCACCGGCGTCGGCATCGCCCGCACCATGGATCTGATCGCCAAGTATCTTCCCTCTCCCGCCCATGAGGGCCTGCATCAGGTTGGAACCAACCCCAAAACCGGCGAGGAAGTCACCCGGGTGTCCTCCGACGAGGAGCCCTTCAGCGCCCTGGTCTTCAAGACCATTGCCGACCCCTTCGTGGGCAAGCTGAGCCTCTTCCGGGTTTTCAGCGGCATGATCACCGGCGCCACCCAGCTCTACAACGCCAATAAGGAAAAGACTGAAAAGGCCGGCGGCCTCTTCAGCCTCCGCGGCAACAAGCAGACCGGCGTCGACAAGCTCCATGCCGGCGATCTGGGCGCCCTGGCCAAGCTGCAGTTCACCAACACCGGCGATACCCTCTGCGATCCCGCCAATCCGGTGATCTATCCCGCCATCGAGTTCCCGGCCCCCTGCTTCTCCAAGGCGGTGTACGCGGCCAAGCAGGGTGAGGAGGACAAGGTCTTCAGCGGCCTGAACCGCCTCGCCGAGGAAGATCCTTCCATCCGCATCGTGAAGAATCCGGAAACCACCGAGACGGAGCTCTCCGGAGCCGGTGAGATGCACCTGGATGTCATCAAGAACAAGCTGGCCTCCAAGTTCGGCGCCAACGCCGTGCTGCAGGATCCCA
>CAZRLU010000087.1:0-5309 GCA_964600995.1 uncultured Oscillospiraceae bacterium
GGATTTCCGCAGCGGTCCATTCCTGGATCTGCTGATACTGGCCGGTGGTGGAATCAATGCTCAGAAGGGCTTTAAAGGTATCCAGACAGTAATCTTCCTGAAAAAGGTTCATTTTTGCCTCCCGTTTTCCGCCGGCAGCATCCGGAACGCCGCACAGGCATTCCGGTGGACCCTGGCGGAGGTTTTTGGAAAAGTATAGCACAAACCCGGAAAAATGAACAGGAAAGGCCGGGCTTCCGATGGAGGAAAAGCGGAGCCCGGACGGATTTGCCATCCTGCGGGCGAAGTGATATAATTCGTGCATTAAATGCCACGGGGGTTGAGACAATGAGTATCCGGAAGCAGGAACGGAAGCAGCGGGGAATCAGACTGATCGCGCTCGCTGTGGCTTGCATCATGATCTTCTCGGTTCTGGCTGCCGCAATTCTGAGCCAGGTCTGGTAACAACGCAGTGGCAGGCTCATCAAAGGGCTGCCGGAAAGCCTGAAAGCGGGAGGAGAGCGGGAATGTCCGGGAGAAAGCGGAGGAAAACCACACTGGGAACAGGTGTCACGATCCTGCTGACCCTGGTGGTTCTTGTATCCTCCGGTTTTGTGCTGCTGCGCCTTGGAAGCGGTCACAGGGCGGATCTTTCCAGGCTGAACATGCAGGTGATTTCCCTGGAGACGAAAGAAGGCGCCGGAGAACAGCCGGAAAAGCAGCAGGTGGAACCGCTGCAGACGCAAAGGAGCGAAGAGCGGACAGGCCAGGCACAAAGCGCTTCTCCCGCTCCGGAGACCGTCCGGGAGAGACAGGCGCTGCTTACCTTCGGAGGAACCATCGCCATCGAGGAAAACATCCGGAAAAGCGGATATATAGCCGACAGCAAGAAATATGATTTTTCAGATATTTTCATGCTGCTGTCACCGGAGCTGCAGGGAAGAACCGCAGGGGTGTTCCTGGAAAATCTGATCATGGAGAATGCCAGGGTTTCCGCCACCGTCATTCCGCCGGCCGGGGCGGAAATGCTCAGAAGGACGGGCTTTTCCATTGCCTTCTCGGGCTTTTCAAAAGCCTGGGACAAGGCGGAAAGCGGGATTGCCGAGACGATCGGGACGCTGGAAAGCAATGGAATCAGGGCGCTTGGCATCTGCAGGTCTGCCTCCGGAGAACGGATCCTGATGCAGGATATCGACGGAATCCGGATTGCCATGATGCAGTATACGGATACCCTCAGTTCCGGAACCAGAAAAGCCATGCAGAAAAAAGATCTGGCCGGGATGATTCCCGAAGCGGATCCGGAGCTCATCGCTTCCGATATTGCGGCGGCCAGGGCGGGGGGCGCGGATGCCGTCCTCGTATTCCTGAACTGGGGCAAGACGGGAGGAAAGACGCCGGATAAAGCGCAGACAATTCTTGCTCAGCAGATTGCGGACAGCGGAGCGGACCTGATCATCGGCGCGGGCAGCCGGGTTCCGCAGAAGGTGGAATATCTGGTCACTCCGGACGGGCGGCAGGTTCTGTGCGCCTACAGCCTTGGAACGCTGATCAGTGATAACCGGAAGTCGGCGAACCGGATGGGCGGATTTCTGCTCCATGTGCAGCTGAACCGCACCGGAGAGCATGAGGTACAGATCGGCAGGGCAACCTACACGCCCACCTACGTCTGGAAGTACCGGCAGGACGGGAAGGACTACTACCGGGTCGTGGCCTCGGACCGGGCCGCGCCGGACGGGATGGGCAACGATCAGATCAAACAGATGCAGAAAACCTTGTCCGTTGTGCAGGAGGCGCTCCAGGGAGCTCCGGTTGAAATCAGATAGAAAAACATAAAAATGGAAAGGAAACTGAGCAGATGAGAAAGACGCTTGCCAGAGGACTGGCTGCCGGCATGGCGGCATTATGGATGATGGGATCCGCAGCCTGTGCGGCAGATATGATTCCAATCGACCTGAACGGTGGAGCGGAGACTGCCCCCTCCGGAGCCTGGAAAGCTACGGAAAGCGGCATTGTGATCAGCGCGCCGGGGGAATATCTGATTTCCGGAAAACTGGAGCAGGGTCAGATTCTGGTGGACTGCCAGGAAGCCGGCAAAGTTACCCTGTATCTGAACGGCGCAGAAGTCCACAACGAAACGGGCCCGGCCATCCGGATCGGAGAATGCGATCCCCGGGCCGCCATCTCTCTGGTGGACGGGACCGAGAACCGCCTTTCCAACGGGGCGCAGCTTGCCTTTGAGGAAGGTGATGAACCGGACGGTGTGATCTACAGCAAAAGCGATCTGACTCTGGACGGCAGCGGAAGGCTGGAGATCCATGCAGGTGCGATGAACGGAATCGTTTCCAAGGATGATCTGAAAATTGCGGGGGGAGAATACGTGATTGATGCCCCGCGGCATGGCATCAAGGGGAAGGACTGCGTGGAGATCAGCGGAGGAAAGATTCAGATCCGGGCCGGAAAGGACGGTATCAAGTCCACCAATCAGAATGATCCGGCGAGAGGCTACCTTGACATCTCGGGCGGCGAAATCGAGATTTTCAGCGGGGACGAGGCCTTGAGCTATATCACCTATTGCAATATCACGGGAGGAGCGATGCATCTTGTCGTTTCCAAGTAAGACGGGACCGAAAAATACAGCAGCGAAGAAATGAGGCGAAACGAAGGAATGCTTTCGGATCACGTGACCGGAAGCAGCAGACAGACAAGGAGGATCAACACGCATGAAACCGATCGTGAGATTTGAAGACGCACCGGAATACCTTGCTTTCCAGCAAAGACGGGAAGAGATGATCCAGGCGACCGGGAACAGGGATCCCTATTTTATCAGGCATGATTCCGTCCTTTCAGATACTTCTCTGGTGGACGGGGTTCGGAAGCTTAATTTTGCCAGCTATAATTACGCGGGCATGTCGGGCAGAAAGGAAGTATCGGAGGCTGCCAAAGCCGCGATTGACCGCTATGGCACCTCCGCAAGCGGAAGCCGCCTGCTGGCGGGTGAGAAAACCATGTATCGGGAGCTGGAAAAGGAGATCGCCGCGTGGAAACGATCGGACGATGCCCTGGTGCTGGTCAGCGGTCATGCCACAAACGTGACTTTTGTGGGAAACTTCTGCGGCGAGGGGGATCTGATCGTCTATGACGCCCTGTCCCATAATTCGGTCTGGCAGGGTTGCCTCCTGAGCCGGGCGGTCTGCCGACCCTTCCCCCATAATGACATCGCAGCCCTGGACAGGATTCTTTCCACGAGACGGGAAAAATTCGGGAAGGTGCTGATCATCGCCGAGGGCGCTTACTCCATGGACGGGGACGTGGGGGATATCCCGGGCCTGGTTGCCGTCAAGAAAAAATACGGTTGTTTTCTGATGGTGGATGAAGCTCATTCCAGCTGCGTGCTCGGAAAAACGGGCGGGGGAGTGGACGAATACTTCGATCTGGAGCCGGGAGATATCGATATCCATATGGGAACCCTTTCCAAAGGGCTCGGCGCCTGCGGAGGGTACCTTGCCGGGAGCCAGGCCATCATCGACTATCTGCGGTACATGCTGCCGGGGTTTGCCTTCTCGGTGGGCATCTCGCCGCCGCTAGCTGCCGCGGTGCGGGAAGCCATCAGGCTTTTGCGGCAGGAGCCGGAAATCATGAGGAAGCTGCAGCACAATATCCGCTTCTTCTGCGAAGAAGCCCGGAAACGGAAGCTGAATATCTGCCTGGCGGGAGAATCCGCAATCATTCCGGTGCTGATCGGGGATGACCTGAATGCCTATGTGCTGTCCAACGCGCTGAGAGACAGGAATGTGTGCGTGCCTCCGGCGGTATTCCCGGCTGTCCCGCGCGGCGAGGCCAGGCTTCGCTTCAACGTGATCTCGGAGCATACGGAGGAGGAAATCCTTTATGCGCTGGATACGCTGGTGGCCTGCGCCAGGGAGCTGAAGATCGAACTGCCGGAAGGAAACTGAGAAGCGTTGCCCGGCTTCGGGGCGGAGACATAGCCGCCGGGAACCGGCGGAGCGCGGTATTGAAATGCAGGAATGATCGCAGAAAGAGGAAAAGGGAACAGCTGACTTCAGCTGATTCAGGACAAAAAAAGAAGTCCGTCCATCCGGGCGGGCTTCCTTTTTGTTGTACGGGTCGGGAGCGGAGGGTCAGTCGTCCTCGAGAATCTCTTCCTCCATCAGGTCGGCCTCAAGATCCTCCAGCAGCATGTAGCCTTTCAGGTCTGTTCCCCCGTGATAAACCTGGGCCCAGTCCCTGTTCTGTGCAAGGACCTCCAGCCGGATACCTTCCTCATAGGGAATCAGGATATCGGAGGTCAGATCCGGCTTCGCGTAGACGTAGGCGGACAGGCCGTTCACGCCGGTCCGGACCGTCACATCATACGCGTCGATCTGCTTCAGCCGGGAATGATCCAGCTTGCTGTTGGCGGCCTTCAGCTCCCTTTCCTTCTCTTTGACAGCCGCTTCCTCAGCCCTTTGCTGCTGGACTTCCTCATAGGACGCCGGTCTGGCGATGGAAAGATGCTTCTGCACCACATAGCCCACGGCGCTGTTATACCGGATCCGCGCCCAGGTTCCATCCCAGTTGATGACGTATACCTTGGTTCCGTAAGGAATCTCATCCAGGATATTGTCGGAGGAAGTGGATTTGGAGGAGCGGAAGCGAAGGGCCTTTCCGTTTGCGGTATTGACATACATGCTGCCCTGCTGCATGGAGCCGGCCGCCAGCGAGGCTGAAAGGAAGGAACAGCAAAGCAGCGCCGCAAGCAGGAAAACGGTGACGCGTTTCAACAAGCCAATCATCTCCTTGACAGAATCGTCCATATATCGTTTGTCTCACAGAAATTTTATCAGGATGAAGGTAATCCGTCAACGGAAAAATATCCTTCCGGAGCGCAGCGGTTACTGATAATCGGATTTTTTATAGACATAGAGCTCCGGGCTGATCTCGTTCTTCCCGAACTCCAGCAGCGTGCTGACCGTCACAAATTCATAGCCGTCCTCCAGGAGACGGGGAATCAGCGTTTTCATGCATTCATAATCCTTATGCCTGGAGTGATAGAGAAGGATGCTGCCGTTTTTTACCTGATAATAGGCCTTGTCCGGATCCGTCTGGGAAACGTCCCAGAGGACCACGTGCCTGTATCCGAATTTCTCAACGGCGGAGCGGAACCGCTTGGAGCTTCCGTTCATGTCGGTTATGTTCCCGTAGGGCGGCCGGAAGGAAAGCACCTGATAATGATATCCGAGAGCCGCGTCCAGCTTCTGCTGGAAGCGCCCAAGGGCTGATATCGTGGTCCAGGGATCAGAGGGGCCCATCTTGTAATGCCCGTCATTGTG
>CAZRLU010000087.1:5409-8807 GCA_964600995.1 uncultured Oscillospiraceae bacterium
GAACGCTTCGGCTCCTCGGAGGAGGGCAAAGGGAAAACCGTATGTCTGGACTATTCCTCCATCAATATCGCCAAGCGCTTTCACATCGGACATCTTTCCACGACGGTGCTCGGAAACAGCCTGAAAAGGATCTACGATTTCCTGGGCTATAAAACCGTCGGCATCAATCATCTCGGGGACTGGGGAACCCAGTTCGGCAAGATGATCTGCGCCTACAAGCATTGGGGCGACAGGGAAACCGTGGAGCGCGGCGGCGTGGAGGAGATGACCCGGCTGTACGTGCGCTTCGGGGTGGAAGCCAAAAACAATCCGGAGCTGGAGGATGAAGGGAGAGCCTGGTTCAAGAAGATTGAGGAAGGTGATCCGGAAGCCCTTGAAATCTTCCACTGGTTCAAGGATGTGACCCTGAAGGACGCGATGCGGGTATATGACATCCTGGATGTGCATTTCGACAGCTATGCGGGAGAAAGCTTCTATAATGACAAGATGCAGCCGGTCATTGAGGATCTGCGTGCCAAGGGGCTTCTGACCCAGAGCGAGGGAGCGTGGGTGGTCGACCTGAGCGAGGACAAAATGCCCCCCTGCCTGATTCTGAAGAAGGACGGGGCCACGCTGTATGCGACCCGGGACCTCGCCGCGGCAAAATACCGGCAGGACACCTACCATTTTGACAAATGCCTATATGTGGTTGCCTATCAGCAGGACCTTCATTTCAGACAGGTGTTCCGGGTCCTGGAAAAGATGGGATACCCCTGGGCAAAGGACTGCGTTCATGTTGCTTTCGGAATGGTGAGCCTGGGCGGAGAGGCGCTTTCCACCCGGGACGGGGTGATCGTTTATCTGGACGACCTGCTGAACCAGGCCATCTCAAAGGCGAGAAGCATCATTGAGGAAAAATCCCCCGGGCTTGAAAACAAGGAGGAGATTGCCCGTCAGATCGGAGTCGGCGCAGTGGTCTACACCACCCTGTCCAGCAACAGAATCAAGGATATCGACTATCCCTGCGAAAAGACGCCCTTTACCGATAAGGACGGAACGCCGAGAACGCGGTATACGATTGACTGGGAAAAGGCGCTGAATTTTGACGGCGAAACGGGGCCCTATGTCCAGTATACCCATGCCCGCTGCTGCTCGGTCATGAGAAAGGCAGGGGAGATGAACCTGCCGGATCCCGACTGGAGCGCGCTGACGGACGATGAGGCGCAGACGCTGCTCCGGCTGATCAGCCGCTTCCCCGACACGGTCCGGGAAGCCGCGGGCAAATATGAGCCCAGCATGATCACAAGGGCCGTCACGGATATCGCCCAGGCCTTCAACAAATATTATTACGAGCATCGGATTCTGGACGGGGATCCCTCCGAGGCGGCGGCCAGGGTGGCGATGACCGGAGCCACGGCGGCCGTGATCCGGACGGGGCTGAACCTGATCGGAATTGAAGCCCCCGAAAGAATGTAATAAAATATTTAAAAAAAAGAAGGAATTTTACATTTTCGTGAAGAATATATGAATGATTAATTCTGTTCTCCTGTTTATCAGGGAGGAAGGTGTGAAGGAATCATGAGCAAACCCAGAAAGAGCAAGGCCGTGCCGGTCGTGATTCTGCTTACGGTGCTCTTTGCAGCGCTGACGGTCGCGTGTTTCTATGCAGGAAGCTGGATTTCGGACCAGCGGGCGGCAGCTCTTCAGAACGCGCAGGAAAAAGCGGAAGCGCACAACAATGAGGAACAGCAGAAATATGCCGCCGCCATGGCTGAGTTTGAAAAGGAAACAGCCAGCGGCGCGAATCTGGCCTGGCCTGCCCAGAAGACCGAAGGATGGGATCTGGTGGATCTGACCAATTATCCGCTGGAGTCTCCGTCCACGGTGAATATGACCCGGAGCCAGGTAATGAACAACGGTCTGCTGCTGGTGAACCAGTGGCATTCCAGGCCGGAGGACTTCGATGAGAGCACCCTGGTCGGCCTCGGAAACTATTTCAACTGGGCGGTTCAGGTCGCGGACGCGAGCGTCAGCCTGTTCCCGGTGGCCGCGGACGCGATGAAGGCCGCCCTGGACGCCGCAGCAGCGGAGGACCTTTCGCATTATTATGTTCCGGAGGCTTATCGCAGCTGGGAAACCCAGAACCAGTACTTTCAGAACCGGGTGGAGAAGCTCAGCAGCAAATACAGCGGGGACGCGTTGATTGAGGCGGCCAAGAAAGAGGTCAACTATCCGGGAACCAGCGAATACAATACCGGCCTGGCCTTCCGGCTGCAGCTATACGACCGGAATGACAAGGAAATCACCAACACCAAGTATTCCACCTCAAGCCAGGGCATCTGGATGAACCAGCACTGCTGGGAATACGGGCTGGTTTTCCGCTTCCCACAGAATGCATGGCCCCTGGAAACCTCCACGGACAAGAGCTTCGTGACGGGAATCCGCAGCCAGATGAATCTCTACAGGTATGTGGGGAAGGGCAATGCCGCCGTGATGCACGCCATGGATTTCTGCCTGGAGGAGTACATCCAGTATCTGGAGGAGCATCCTCACGTGGCCCTGTTTGAGGATGGCAAACTCCGGTATGAAATCTACCGCCAGTATGTCGGGGATGCGAATTCCTTCGACATCACGGTGACGGGAAAAGCAAAGAGCTATGTGTCCTCCCTGGACAACATGGGCGGCGTGATCACCGTTTTCGAATACTGATGCGGCCATCCCGAAGGAGCGCGGAAGCGCTCCTTTTTTTATTCCTCTTCATTGACACGACCCGGGAAAGAACGTATAATTAAAAACGTTTGAGGAAAACCGTGTTCTTTGCATGCCTTTCCTGGAAACACGGGACACGGAATTTCGGGTGTTAATCTTATTCTATCCGAGGAGGTACATCCATGGCCATCAAAATCACCGTTGACGGCAATACCGCCGTCAGCCACGTCGCGTACGCGTTCAGCGATGTGGCCGCCATCTATCCCATCACGCCTTCCTCTCCCATGGCTGAGGTGGCGGATGAATGGGCTGCCCATGACAGAAAGAATCTGTTCGGGCAGACTGTCAGGATTGCCGAAATGCAATCTGAAGCCGGCGCCGCCGGCGCTGTGCACGGATCCCTTTCCGCCGGCGCTCTGACGACGACCTTCACCGCTTCCCAGGGCCTGCTGCTGATGATCCCGAACATGTACAAGATCAGCGGTGAGCTGACCCCCGCCGTATTCCATGTCAGCGCCCGTGCCCTTGCTTATCATGCGCTGAACATCTTCGGAGATCACAGCGATGTGATGGCCTGCCGGCAGACCGGGTTTGCCATGCTGGCCTCCAATTCCGTTCAGGAAGCCCATGATATGGCTCTGGTTGCCCATCTGGCGACCCTGAAGAGCTCTGTGCCGTTCCTGCACTTCTTTGACGGTTTCCGCACCAGC
>CAZRLU010000088.1:0-8765 GCA_964600995.1 uncultured Oscillospiraceae bacterium
GAAAGTCCCTGATTTCTCAAGGACTTTCTTGGGTTGGTGGTCGCAACAGGACTCGTACCTGTGACCTCATCGATGTGAACGATGTGCTCTGGGCTATCGGTCAAGCTGTCAAACTGAAATATGGACGTGAACACACCTCGGAAGCCCTGAAATATGGGCTTTTTTACGTTTTAGACTGTGTTCACGACGCCTGTGTTCAGGGTGTGTTCAGCTGTGTTCACAGTCATTGAACACGGTGTGTTCAGGTGTGTTCAGGGGGTGTTCACGACTCTGCTGGGTTCATTATCGGCTGAACACGGGCGTGAAAAAACTGAGTTAGAGCCAGTTTTGCTGTTCGTGCGACCAACTAGCATCAAACTTTGAATTACTCAGCACGGCATTGGCCACAGGCAGCATAAACTTCTGAATCATTTCGATGGTTTCCTGCAGCGTTATCGGCAGCAGGGCTTTTTTCTTTTTCACAAAAGCATTCCATCTTGTCTGCCGTAGCGGATTGTCGGCAAAACCTTTTTCAAAAGCTACAATCTCATTCAACGATGAATGGCGGTTTTCGAAGGTTTCCCGAACAGCCTCAACTATCTCATCTCCATTGAAATCATGCGTTGTCGCCAGCACATAAAGATCATAATAATCCTTTAAACGCGAATTGTCATAGGCCAAAGATACAATGGCCTCAAACTTCTCCGCCGCAGATGAGCAAAGGGAATATACATAAACGTGCGGGTTTTCGTCGCTGAGTATAACCGGAAAATCCATCATCACCCTCTCTGGTACGATCACATCTCCAAAACCAATATCGATCGAAATCGGAACCCGCGTTCTGTCGAGATAGGCCATGATGGACACATTCACTCCATGGTAATCCTTGAATTCGGTGATGGGACGAACATCAAGAGAATCAAGATCAAAGCGGAGCGGATCATCGACTTCCAAGGAAAAGATGTCCGTAAATACAGCTTTCATGTCCTCAACGTCATTACTGATCCTCTGTGCCAGCAGATCAATATCCGTGGTTGCCCTCGAGTAATTCCCATTGAAAACAGCGTACAGGAAGATTCCGCCTTTCAGAGTGAAATTGCTGGCATATTGGGATTTGGACAGGCGAAATATGGTTCTTTCGAGGCCGTAGGCAGTCAGAAGCTCCTGTATAGTTTTTCCGGTTGCTATGCTTTTGTTCTTCAGCCTGTCCTTGACAGAAGCCACATTATTCATAGGAGCACCTCCAGATAGGTACCGAGGATTTTTTCACATCTCAGCGTATCAGCGTAGCGCCGCAGCTGGATCAGATTCCGATCTGGCCGTGCAAGATATTTTTTCAGAACTTCCTTCGTTTCCTCAATACCGACTTTATTGCGGTAATAAAGAATATCAATCACCGTTTTTTCAACGTCATAAATGCGGTACTCGCCTGCAGCATCCGCAATGCTGGTGATCCCGGCGCTATATCTCTTTTCGGGAAAATACCAGATATTAACGCTTGGCCAGTCTGGCAGCGTTGAGATCTTCATATTTCTCTCGATGGCGATGTCTACCGCATCCGGAAGGAAGGTTGTCAGGCCATAGTTCCGCGCCGCTGTCATCATACATATGACTCCCTTAGGCGCATATACTGAAACAGTTTCAAAATCGGATGTCTCGCCGCTGTAGGCGGTGTTCTCGTACGTTTTATTATTCAGCTTAATGAGCTTTCCCTCTGATACCAGCTTGTTGATTTTATAATACGAGAAGCCAGATGAAAGAAGGTCTGACAGCGACAGAAAATGCTGATCAGCCGGGATTGTCATCGTCATGGAACCACCTCCCCGAGAATCCCAAGCCATAATAGCATATGCAAGGACGGATTTCAATATATTTCCGCAGTTCTTAATAATTGCGGAAATATATTGAAATTATGCAGAAGCAATTTTCTCAAGCTGATCTTATCGCGAATGCCATATCTTGCTGTGATATCTCTTAAGGAGCCTTTTCCTTCCAAATAATCTTTTACAGCTCGTTCTTTCAGATCCTCACTATATACGTTGTTTCCTCCGGCTCTCATAAATGTCGTTGCGCCTTTTGCCTCGTACTGCTTTATCCATTGTTCTATTGTCCCGTGATCTATTCCGTAATGGTTTGCCAGGCTGCTTATGCTGCATTTGCTCGATCCTGACTTGGGCCAGCCGCTTTGAGGATGCCAGCTACGAAGCGAAGCACATGTTGATCGCGGAGCTGGTTGACCGGATCGAGGTGAAGAAAGACTATGAGATTACCATCTACTGGCGCATGACCGCAGACCAGTTCCTTGGGAAGAAAACTGAAGCCAGTGCCTGACGGCAGACATGCCCCGCAGAGCTTGTAATTTAAGTTCTGCGGGCTTTTTTTGTTTTTGGGGATATGGTATTATAGACGGGTGATGGCTGGTAGGTCATTGTAAGATCATCAGAAACGGAGGGAAACGAAGATGTTAATGTTCCGGAAACTGAGGAATATCTAACGGCATGAAACTTATTAATAGTTTCATGCTTCGATCCCATTCGAAAAATGAAAACTATTTATAAGGAGAAAACCAAAATGATATTCCAGGACAATGTAATAAAAGAAAACCTGAGAAATGTCTATTTCATTTCAGGTACGCCCTGTGCCGGAAAGACAACGATCACTCGGGCGCTGGGGAAAAAGTTCAACATCCCGGTCTATGTCATTGATGACCAGTTTACAATTCATCAGTTGATGTCCGATGAAACACATCAGCCAAACATGAATAAGGGCTTCAGGGATGCGGACGAATTCTTTGGCAGAAGCGTCGAAGAATACAAAAGCTGGCTTCTTGGCAACTCAAGGGAACAGTTGGACTATGTGCTGCTGGATCTGATTAAGCTTTCTCAGGATCGTGTCGTTTTGTGCGATATTCATCTGATTGCCGAACAGGCCGCAAAGATCACTGATCCTTCCCGGATCGCATTCCTGATCAAAGAACCCACAGATCTTGTGGATGCATATATCAGCCGTCCGGATCATCAGGCATTCAGGGATTTTATCTACAGCGCATCAGATTATGAAAAGGCAAAAGCGACCTGCAATGAAACTTTGTATTCGCTGAATATTGATCGTTATAACTACATCCGGAACAGTGATTATTTCTGGCTGGAGCGTGATGACAGCAGAACTGTTGACGAGACAGTCGCTTTGGTAGAAAAGCATTTCGGATGGCGTTTGCTGAATCATTTTTCCGTCAGGAAGGTCGATCACGGAACGCCGCTTGCGGATCAACTGCTGTCCTTTGTCAAAAACTGCTCCTGGGTGGAAGTGAAGGATCATATAGCTGAAAAAATCAGCAAATGGGATTTTTCCGATTGGGAATCGATGTTTGTTGCAGTAGAAGATGACCAGATCATCGGAATGGCTTCAACTTTGAAAGAGGACTATTATCCTTTGCCGGATCTTTTTCCGTGGATCTCGACAGTGTTTGTTTCTGAAGAATATCGCGGGCTCAGAGTCAGCGAGAAGCTCATCGCCTGTGCCAATGATTACCTCAGAGAAAACGGATTTAGCCAAAGCTATATTCCGTCCAGCCATGTCGGGTTGTATGAACGTTACGGCTATTTTTTTGTCAAGCAAATAACAAACTATGGCGGCACTGATGATCATCTGTATGTAAAAATCATCAGATAATACAGTTTCCTGAATATGTACAGGCCATCTACCCGTTTCGGGCAGGTGGCCTTATTCGTTTTCCACCAAGCGAGCCACCCCGATTTTCCGGCAGCTGAGCCAAACGACCGTGTGAACGGAATGGCGGCACGAGTCGTTCACGTCGCCGAGGTGAACCCTGAAAAAAGTGAACCCCTCGGCAGTGATGATATGCTCCCTTCATGAGAGACAGTAAAAGACAAAACTGTCGCATGAAGGGAGCATCCGCACATCTGTCAAGCAATATAGCACAAATTTGTCAGATTAATTTCAGCAAAACTGTAAAACAGAATACCGTTTGATGTTCCAGCCACATTGGACTGCCGGAACATCCCCCTGAAACCGCATGGTTTCAGGGGGATGTTTTATGCCTTCCGGCCTCAGCTCCGCCGGCCTTCCCGGTATACCGCGTCAAACAGCGCCCGGGCCTCCTGCCAGCATGCTCCCGTCGCCGCAAACACGGCGCCCGTCCTGCCCCAGGACATGCCCTCTTTCTCCAGCGGCATGTCGATGCGGCCTCCGGCCTCCTGCACCAGCAGGCCTCCGGCAGCATAGTCCCAGGGCTTCAGGGACAGCTCAAAGAAAACGTCATGCCTTCCGCAGGCAAGATAGGCCAGATCCAGGGCTGCAGAACCGCTGCGCCGGATATCCGCGCAGGTCCGCAGATAGGCGGAAGCCAGCCGCATGGAATCCGCCGACAGCTCCTCATAGTAGGGCGCCGTTCCGAAGGCCACCAGCGCTTCCGAAAAAGGCGTTTCCGACGTGTGGATGGGCCGGTCGTTCAGGAATGCGCCCCTTCCCTTCTCCGCATAGAACATTTCTCCTGTATAGGGCTGCCACACCAGGGCGGTCACCGGGGTCTTCTCCCTGCACAGGGCGATGGACACAGCGGAGAACCGGTATCCGTGAATCAGGTTGGTGGTCCCGTCCACCGGGTCCACGATCCAGGTCGGCGCCTCCGAAAGGGCTCCGTTCTCCTGCTCCTCCCCGATCATTTCGGATCCGGGAACCAGCCGGAGCAGCCGCTTCTGCAGAAAACTCTCCACCTCCCGGTCAATGTTGGTCACGAAATTCGCGTGACCCTCCTTCCGGTCAACCGCCCGGATGCGGGAGGCGAAAATATCGCCGGCCTCCCGGGCAATCCGCTTCAGTTCCGCTTCCATGATGCCCATGCTTTCTTTTCCTTTCCACGATGCTGAAATGTACCCCGCGACGCTTTTCCCGGCCTCAGAACAGGCCGTTGATGTATTCCGTCAGCGCTTCCCGGTCATAGAAATTCCGGATCCTGGAGATGTGGAAATCCGGGTCCACCCCCTGGTCGATGTCATAGAAGGATCCGTTTTTCTGGAAGGACATCCGGCTGGGGCCGGAGATGTTGAAATAGGTGCCCCAGGCCGAGGTCAGGGGCTGCACGATGCAGCTGCCGCCGGAGCTGGTGCGCCCCAGGATCGTAACCCTTTCAGAGGCCTTCAGCAGAGCCGGTACCATGTTTCCGCAGGAGAAGCTCACCGGGGAAATCAGGCAGTACAGGTTCTTGTCCTCCACCGTATCCCTTTCGTCAAACTCCCGGTCCAGGTTCACGTCCGCCCGGTACACCGCGGTGGACAGCGCGCCGGTGAAATTGTTCTGAACGCTCAGGGGCGCTTCCCCCAGGAACCAGGCCGCCACGAAAACCGCGGCGTTCACCGCTCCGCCCGTATTGTTGCTCAGGTCCAGCACCACGTTCTCAATGGGACTTCCCTCCCGGCAGATCTGCTTGTGGGCATGGATGATCAGTCCGATGGTGTCCTTTGGAACCTGGTCCTCCTTCGCCATTTCATAATAGGTTCCCGGTTTTCCTCCGATGAATTCATCAAAGGTGATGTAGGCGGTGTTCCCCACCTCCTGATATTGGGGATAATCCTCCCCCAGGCTTTCAGTTCTGGCCGTCCTGTAGATGTCGTAATATTCTTCCAGCTTCCGCGTCGCGGTGCCCAGCATGCCTTCCGTGTCCTTCTTTCCCGTCATCCGGGAGTAGCCGGCGAAATAGGAATGCACGTCGTTCAGATAGAAGTCCAGCAGGTTGTACAGCGCCGCGTCCGCGTCCTCCGCGCTGGTGCCGGAGAGGCTCTCGTCAAAGCTGATCTGCCAGAACAGCTGCGCGAAGCTATCGATGCCGTGGATGGCCTTCAGCCCGTAGAGCTTGTCCAGCACCAGGCACAGCTCGTGATAGCCGTACTCCGCCAGCTCCGGGCTCCGGTCCGCGGGCTGGCCGGAATAGTACATATTTCCAAGCTCCGTATACCCGTCCCTGCTGTTCCCGAGATCTTCCGGCTTGGCCAGGAAAAGGTTCTCCCCGTTGAACAGCGTATCCACGTTCAGCGCGGGTGCAATGGTGAAGTCCCCCATGGTCTGCAGGGGAATCAGGTAATAATCCCCCTGATGGATCATGTCGATGCCGTATTCGCCCAGGTTCAGCCGCACTGCGTCCCCGCAGCGGTCAAAGGACCGGTTGATCATCCGCTGGAATAGCTCCGGCTCCCCCTCCGGGCTGAAACCGCTGCAGGTCACCAGATCCAGCAGCGGCGTCACATTGCCCGGCACGTGCAGGAAACCGTTGTAGTCATTGAAATACAGCGTCTTTTCCGCAAAATCCGCTTCCATATAGAACCCGTTCTCCCGGGTGAGCCGGAGGATCTCCCCCTCCCAGGTGCAGGTCACCTCAAAGCCGCTCTGCCCGTAGATCTCCCCGTACAGGCCGGTCAGGACCTTTGCCCAGGATTCCATATCCGCCCAGGGCATATCCTCCACCCCGTTGACAAAATAAACGGGAAAGGTGATGGGGCTCTGCGGGTCCGTCACGTACATCGTCATTTTTTCGCTCCGGAATTTCACCTCCGGCGCCGCCTCTTCCCCCGTTTCGGCAAAGCATCCGCCGCAAGCCAGGATCATCGCCAGCATCACGCACAGAAATTGCTTCATGAAACAGCCTCCCTTTTTGTCCTGATCATTTTCCTTCGTGCCCTTGCCCCGGCGCCTGAATCATGCGTTCATTTTACACCGGACGGCGATGCTTCCGCAAGAGTAGAAAAATACAGAACCCGGGGATCTTTCTTCCCTTCCCTTTTCATGGTATAATACCGGAAACAGACAGGTTCCTCATGCCGGAAAGCGGGATCTTCGGGCGGCGACGCCTTTCTTTCCGTCCCGGCGCGGAAATCAATGAAGGGAAGATTTGATGATGCCCTCCAAGGAAAAAAAGAGTCAGAACGCCCCCCTGCCCTCCTCCGACAGCCTCTATATCAACCGGGATCTGAGCTGGCTGGAATTCAACCGCCGCGTGCTGCTGGAAGCCGCGGATCCTTCCGTGCCCCTGCTGGAGCGGCTGAAGTTCCTGATGATTTTCCAGTCCAACCTCTCCGAGTTCTTCCGGGTGCGTATCGGCATCCTGACCCATCGGGTCATCGCCGCGCCGGAGAAAAAGGATCCCCTCTCCGGCATGGGTCCCGAGGCCCAGATCGCCGAAATTCTCCGGGGAATCCGGGAGCAGCAGTCCCTGATGGAGAGCATCTGGAAGGCCATCCGGGACGAGCTTCACGCCAACCGGGTGGATATTCTTGATTTCAAAAAGATCAGCAAGGTGGACGAGCTGATGAGCAAGAAGCTCTTCGGCGATATCCGGGACCTGCTTTTCCCGAAGATCATCTCCCCCGATCAGCCCCTGCCCTTCCTGTGGGACGGGGAGGCCAACATCGTGGCCTTCCTGGGCCGGGGAACGGACCAGAAGCTCTGCCTGATCCCCCTTCACCGGGTGCCCGCCTACCTGAGCTTCGAGATTGACGGATGCCAGAAAATCGTCCCCACCGATCATCTGGTCCGGCATTTCCTGCCCCTGCTGCTGAAGAAGGAAACCATCGTCCAGTCCGCCATCGTGGAGGTCACCCGCAACGCCGATGTGTTCCTTTCCGAAATGGAGGAGCAGGCGGACGAGGATCTGCCGGAAAAAATCTCCGGAATGCTCTCCAAGCGGAAGCGGGAGATGCCCGTCCGTCTCCGGATTTCCGGCAAGCTGACGGATCCTGCCCTGGCGCTGCTGGTCCGGAAGCTGCGCATCGAGGAGAACCGGGTGTTCACCCAGACTGTTCCCTTTGATCTGTCCTTCCGCTCCAGCATCGGAGGCCCTTCCGGCTTCCGTTATCCGGAGCGCCGGCCGGCCCGGGATATCGGGCTGAAGAAGGGGGAATACTTCTCCTATATCGAGAAGCAGGACCTGCTCATGAGCTTCCCCTTCCAGAGCATGCTTTCCTTTGTGGATCTCATCTATGAAGCCGCGGATAATCCGGACGTGCTCTCCATCAAGATCACCCTGTACCGGATGTCCGGCAGCAGCAAGGTCGCCGCAGCCCTGGCCTACGCGGCGGACCGGGGAAAGGACGTGCTCTGCCTGCTGGAGCTCCGGGCCCGCTTTGACGAGCAGAACAACATCGACTATTCCGAGATGCTCGAGGACGCGGGCTGCCGCGTCATCTACGGCCTGCCCGACCACAAGGTGCACAGCAAGCTCTGCGTCATCACCCGCCAGCACGAGGGGAACATCAGCCGCATCACGCAGGTCGGCACCGGCAACTATAACGAGGTCACCGGCGAGCAGTACACCGACCTCTCGCTCATCACCGCGCGGGAGGAGGAGGGCCTTGACGCCGAGGCCGCCTTCGCCGCGCTCTCCCGCGGGGAGCTCCCGCCCGAGGCGCGCCGCCTCTGGATCGCGCCGCTGAGCTTCAAGTCCCGCGTGATCGAGATGCTCGACCGGGAGATCGCCAAGGGCGAGAACGGCCGCGTCGCCATCAAGGTCAACGCCCTCAACACTGTGGATCTGATGGAAAAGCTGATCGAATGCTCCCAGGCGGGTGTCAGGGTCGAGCTCTTCATCCGCGGCATCTGCTGTCTGCGTCCCGGGATCCCGGGCAGGACGGAGAACATCACGGTCCGCAGCGTGGTCGGCCGCTGGCTGGAACACTCCCGCATCTACCGCTTCGGCGAGGGCGAGGACGAGCGTCTGTTCATCGGCTCCGGCGACCTGCTGAACCGGAATCTGGAGCGTCGCGTCGAGGCCTTTG
>CAZRLU010000089.1:0-8702 GCA_964600995.1 uncultured Oscillospiraceae bacterium
CATCACGGGGATCGCCGTTCCACGATCACAGAATCCCCGAAAGCTCCGTCCTCCGTCACGGTTTCCCCGTCAACGCTGACAAAGATCAGACTGGAATCCGCGAACGCGCCGGCTTCGATCCTGCGGCAGCTGTCCGGTATGTACAGGTAGGAAATATCCGTATTCCGGAAAGCCTGCGGCTCAATGCGTTCCAGATTGGACGGCAGTTTCGCAATACTCCCGCTGGAAACGAACGTGCAATCGGATTCTGTGTCGATGGCCAGCCTCCGCTCGGAAATTCCGCCCTCCTGATAGAATACCGTTGTTTCCGCTGTATTACAGAAGGTATAGGTATACCACCAGGTATCCGGATTGTCGAGAAACAGGAATTTCAGATTCTTGCAGCTGGCGAAAGAGGTGCAGCAAAGGATAGGGGTGCTGACATGATAAACTTCGCCCGGATGGTTGCAGGGATAATTGATCAGCGAGGTGCCGTCTTTATTGTACAGTACACCGTCCACGGAACTGAAGGACGGATTATCCTGGTCCACATGGATATTCTTCAGTGATGAGCAGTAGGAGAATACGTAGTCCCATCTATTATCGTTCCGATCGGTTCCGAAGTAGGTTACGGTGGCCGGGATCGTAACGGATGTGATCTTGTTGTTGTCCATAAAGAGCTCGCGCACCAGATTGGTCACGGTATACCCGTCCAGCGTCTCCGGGATGATAATATCTCCGGTCAGGTAGCACCTGGTTATGCTCGCGGTTCCATCCGAAAGCAGCCTGAAATCGAAGCCGCCGGAGTTCATGGTGGCATCATCCTTCCGGATCATGACCGTCACCGTGGCGGATTGCTCCGGATCATTCAGTCCGACACCAAATATATACATGGTGTTGGCAGTCAGCGTATAGGAGATCGAGAAATTGTGGTTCTCTCCCCCATTATCATTGTATTCCAGCTCTCCATGATAATAGCCGTTATAAAGAATGCCAACCGTATCCCACCACCCGTGAGACTCAAAGATGTACGGACAGGTTTCTTCCGGTACAAAGCTGAAATGAACCTTCTTACCAGCCGGAATGGTGACCTGTACAGGATTGCCGAGGGTCAGCGGAATCTCCGCATCCGCCAGGGCGCCGCTCCACGGGATCCCTGAGCACAGCATAAGCAGAAGCGCCAGCGCTGCCGCAGCGATTCCCGCCTTCCGCACGGCGAGCCTGAGAACGTTGATCCGACTGCTTTCTTCTTTGATCATGGGTTCTTCTCCTGTTGAGACGGATGATTCGGAATGGAGGGCCAGGCCCCCTTTCCTTCCATTATAGCGGAGGAAGCAGCACGCCGCAAGGCTTGACGCTGAAAAATGGAACGATGGGGACGGACCTTTGGAACGATAGGGACAGTCCTAGATTGTTGCTTAACTTCTCAATGGGATGTTGGCTCCTATTGATCCTTCGTGCAACAACCCTGGCCAGTAAATTACATGCAATTGACAAAAGTAATACTTTACGTTATACTTTGCTTGTGAAAGCAGAAATTGCGGGCACGCTGGTCGAATGGGATGAAACCAAGAACCAGCGGAACATCAAGAAACACGGGATCAGTTTTCAAACTGCTGCACTGGTATTTGCCGATGAGGAGCGGATTGAATACTTTGATAAGCTGCATAGTCAGGATGAAGAAAGGTACGTGATTCTTGGATGTGTTCACGGAATACTGTATGTTGTATATACTATGAGGGATGAATGTGCGCGTTTGATTTCAGCACGTATGGCAACACCTTTTGAAAGGAAGATCTATTATGGCGAAGAATGAAAAAATCGTTCGGACTGTGATTCATGCTGGACAGCAGCCAACAGAAGAACAAATAAAAGAAATAGAGGCGGCTATGACAAAACCGGTTGTTCCGGATGAAGATGCTCCTGAATTAACTCTGGAGCAATATGCAGAAATGGCGGCAATGGCAAGAAACAGGAGAAACAATCAAGTAAAACCAGTTGTTTCATTGCGTATTTCAATCAGCACCCTTGAGAAGGCTAAGGCCACCGGCAAAGGATACACAGGCTTTCTGAGCCGGTTGCTGGATAATGCAATCAATGATCCTCAGATGGTTGCAAAGAGTATGTAACCTTGGAATAAAGGCCTTATATTAAGAGCCTGCTGACGTATATGATCGTTGGCGGGCCTTTTTGCTGGCTGACGTTCATCAGACATGTTTAGAATTAGAAGGTTTGAAGAAACCGACCTGTAGATTGTTGCTGGTACATTAGGGACAGTCCCTAATGTACCATTTTTGTGCACCTGTCACCTCGCCGGTGGCCCCCAGGCCCCATCCCGCCTCTGCCCCGCAGGGGCGTTTTTTATGTCCCCGAGCCTGACGGACATAATTCCAGGTACATTATTGTTCAGCGTTTCCTTAGTTTTTAGTTGTTGGTTTTTGGATTTTAGTTATTGGTTCGCGGGATGAAAACGTTTACTATATCGGTTTAGTAAAAAATTATTTTGAAAAACGAGTTTATAAAATGCCCGGAAGCCGGAGCAAAACATCAGGAATTATAAGGCTTCCAGCTGTTTTTTGCCTTTGTCCAAAAAGCACTTGACAAAGGGGAATGATGCTTGCTATACTAAGCATGACCAAAAACGGTTTAGTTAATAAGGAGAATATCGTGAGCGTTACGATCAGGGATGTAGCCCGGCTCTGCGGCGTATCTGTATCTACCGTATCCAGGGTACTGAACGGATATACGGATATCAGCGAGGAGACCGCCAGGAAAGTATACGAAGCTGTACGGAAGCTGGACTTCGTTCCCAGCAACACCGCCCGGATGCTCTCGCAGAAGGCGACCCGGGTCATCGGCCTGACGATCCCGGATATCAAGGATCCCTTCTTTTCGGAGAACGCGGCCGGGGCGGAGAAACTGCTGCAGGAGAACGGATACCGGATTTTTTACGGAAATATGGAGCGGAGCGCGGAGAAGCTGCTGGGTTTCCTGCAGCAGGCCCGGCAGATGCGCTTTGACGGCCTGATCATTACCCCGGACGAATGGAATCCGGAGCTGCTGGATACCATCCGGAAGCTGCCCATTCCGGTGGTCGCCCTCCGGCGGCGGCCGCCCCAGAGCAGCGGCGTCCCCTTTGTGGACAACGACCATTACAAGGGCGCCATGGAGATGATGGCTTACCTGACCGGGCTGGGGCATTCGAAGATCGCCCACATCGTGCTGCCGACGGGGATCGGCGAAATCCGGCGGGAAGCCTACCGGGACTTCTGCCGGATCCGGGCAATTGAAGCCCGGGACGTGCGGGTGGACCTGCCGGCCAACAAGCTGGACCAGGCGAAGGAAAATGGATACCGGGCGATGGAAATCATCCATAGCCAGTATCCGGACACGACGGCGGTTTTCGCGGGAACGGACCAGCTGGCGATCGGCGCCATGATTTACCTGCGGGAAAAGGGCATGCAGGTTCCGGAGGATATCTCCGTCGCCGGCGTCAACGATATGGACTACGCATCCCTGCCGTGGTTCAGCCTGACGACCATGTCCCTGAACCGGACGGAAATGGGCCGGGCCGCGGCCCAGATGCTGCTGGACATGATTGAACACCGGCAGGAACACCCGGAAAACCTGCTGCTCGGAACGTCCTTAATTGTACGGGAAAGTACAATTAACATAAAAAACTAAGGAGGAAAAGGAAATGAAAAAGGTTCTCTCGTTCGTTCTCTGCCTCATGCTCTGCCTGGTGACGTTCACGGCAGGCGGCCTGGCCGATGAGGTGCCGCAGAAGAATTCGTTTACCATGTACAGCTGCTACGTGGAAGCGGAAGTGGCAGGCCTGGTGGCGCTGTTCAAGCAGGAAACCGGCATCGACGTGAAGTACCAGCGGCTGAGCGCCGGCGAAATGCAGGTGCGCGTGGCGGCGGAAAAGGAAAATCCCCAGGTGGCCATGATCTTCGGCATGGGCAACGACCTGGCCATGGCGATGATCAAGGAAGACCTGCTGGATCCCTATACCCCCGCGAACATTGGGGACATGGATCAGCGGTTCATCGATCCCGACGGCATGTATGTGCCGCTGCACATGATTGCCACCTGCTTCGGCAGCAACAAGGACTGGCTTGAGGAAAAAGGACTGGAAGCCCCGACCAGCTGGGAAGACCTGCTGAAGCCCGAATTCAAGGGTGAGGTCTGCGTTGCCCACCCGGCCACCTCCGGCGCGGCCTACACCGTGCTGTCCCAGACCATCCAGCGCCTGGGCAAGGAGGAAGGGTTCAAATACCTGAAGGAGCTGGACAAGAACATCCTCGTGTACACCAAGGCCGGCGCGGCGCCCTTCACCTCCGCGGGCCTGGGCGAAGTCGGCGTGGCGATCGGCTATTCCGACAACGCACAGACGGTTGTGGACCAGGGCTATCCGCTGGTTGTGACCTACCCGAAGGAAGGCACCGGCTACGGCGTGACCGCGGCTGCCATGGTCAAGGGCGGCCCCGCGGACGAGCAGGAAGCGGCCCACAAGTTCATCGACTGGCTGATCGGCGAATCCGCCATGAACCTTGCCTACAGCGAGTTCAACCAGTATCCGCTGAACACCACGGTCCATCCGGAACCCAAGATGACCCCCATCGAAGAGATCAAGTTGATGGACTTCGATCCTGTGCTCTCCGCCGAAACGAAGGCTGAGAACTGCGCAATGTTCGAAGCAGAGGTCCGCTCTTCCGCCGACGTAAAGTAAAAAATCCGATTCACCGCGATCCGGCGGGAGCATGCCGAGGCAGCCCCGCCGGATTGCGGTTTCCGATCTTTCCAGACCCGGGCTGGTCAGGCGCCTGCCAAGGAGGTATCTATGGAATCTGCCGGGATTGTCCGAAGCAAACATGCCCGAAGTGAAAAACGCAAAGAGTTTTTCATGCTTCTCAAACAGCCGGGAATGCTGTTTGCCATCGTGGCGGTATTTGCGATCCTGATCCTGTTCTGCATCTATCCGATCGTCCGCCTGTTTCTCTCCTGCCTGACGGATAAGAGCGGACAGCTGGACCTGTCCAATATCGGCTATGTATTCTCGAAGACAGACTTTTTCCAGGCGTTCTGGAACAGCATCAAGCTGGGCCTCTTTGTCGGGCTGATGGCGACGATCGTCGGGTATATTTACGCGTTTGCCATTACCCGGACGTCACTGCCCGGAAAGAAATTCTTCAACGTCATGGCGATTCTGCCGATCCTGTCGCCGCCGTTTGTGATTTCGCTGGCCGTGATGCTGCTGTTCGGCCGGAGCGGCCTGATTACCAAGACGCTGCTGCACATCCGCGGCAACAACATCTATGGATTCACCTGGCTGGCTATTGTGCAGATCCTGTCCCTGTTTCCCCTGGCATACCTGAACCTGAAGGGCATGCTGGAAACGCTGGACAGTTCGGTGGAAAACGCCAGCCGGACACTGGGCGCCAGCCGGCTCAAGGTGTTCCTGACGGTGACGCTGCCCCTGTCCCTGCCGGGATGCCTCAGCTCCTTCCTGATCGTATTCGCCAAATCGCTGTGCGACTTCGGAAATCCGCAGGTTCTGGCAGGAAACTACAGTGTTCTTTCCGTTTCCGCGTACCTGCAGATTGTGGGGCTTTTCGACCTGAAGACCGGTTCCTTTATCGCACTTTCCATCCTTCTGCCCTGTATGCTGGCCTACCTGATCCAGAATTACTGGGTATCCAAGCGGTCCTTCGTCACGGTGACGGGCAAGGCCACGGGCACGGTGGAACTCATCCGGGAAAAAAGGATTGTCATTCCGCTGTTCGTCATCCTGCTGCTTCTGACGCTTTTCACGATCCTGCTGTACGGAACGGTGGTCTATGTTTCCTTCGTCAAGACGTGGGGCGTGGACTGGTCGATGACGCTGGACAGCTATAAATTCATCCTGGTACGGGGAGAACGCGCTATCCGGGATACCCTGTTCCTTTCCGCCGTTGCGACGCCGCTCTCCGCGCTGCTCGGCATGCTGATCGCGTTCCTGCTGGTGCGCAAGAACTTCTTCGGCAAACGGCTGATGGCGGCGGCCTCCATCGTTCCCTTCGCCGTCCCCGGCATCGCGCTGGGTATCGGATACGTCGTATCCTTCAATACCCGGCCGATTCTGCTGACGGGCACGGCGGCCATCATCATCATCGCCATGGTGTTCCGGACGCTGTCGATCGGTGTGGAAACCGGATCCAACAGCCTGCGGCAGGTGGATCCGAACATCGAGGAGGCGGCGATCAGCCTGGGCGCGGGGAACGCAAAAACATTCTTCAGCATTTCCCTGCCGATCATGAAGTCCGCGCTCTTCTCCGGGCTGCTGAATTCCTTCATCCGGTCCATGACGAGCGTCAGCGCGGTCATCTTCCTGGTTTCGGTCAACTGGAACCTGCTGACCGTATCCATCCTTTCGGAAATCGAATCCAACCGCCTGGGGGCGGCCAGCGCGTACTGCGTGGCCCTGATGGTGATGGTCGTGGCTGCGGTGGGCGTGCTGCAGGCAATTGTGAACGGGCTCTTTGCCCGGAGGAGAAGATCATATGAGTAACGAAGCAGTCGGCGTTGAAATCCGGGACCTGGTGAAAACCTTTCCGGCTTTTGACAACAAGAAAAAGGAAATCTACGCGGCAAACCATGTATCCCTGTCGGTGAAGCCGGGCGAGCTGGTGACGCTGCTGGGGCCTTCCGGCTGCGGAAAAACCTCCCTGCTGCGCATGGTGGCAGGGTTCCTGATGCCCTCCTCCGGCGAGATTTACATCGGCAACCGGGAGATCAGCAAGGTTCCGCCGAACAAACGCAACGTAGGCATGATGTTCCAGAGCTACGCCCTGTTTCCGCACCTGACCGTTTACGACAACGTGGCCTACGGCCTGAAGATCAAGCATATGGGGAAGCAGGAAATCCATGAACGGGTGAAGAACATCCTGCAGCTGATGCAGATTGAGGAGTACGCCAGCCGCTTCCCGAACGAAATTTCCGGCGGGCAGCAGCAGCGCGTCGCGCTGGCCCGGGCGGTTGTCACGGAGCCCAGCGTGCTGCTGTTTGACGAACCGCTGTCGAACCTGGACGCCAAGCTGCGCGAGTACATGCGGGAGGAGCTCCGGAAAATCCAGAAGCGCGTGGGCATCACCAGCCTGTACGTGACGCACGACCAGTCGGAAGCCATGGCCATTTCCGACCAGGTCATCATCATGCGGGACGGGACGATTGAACAGGCAGGCACGGCCATGGAAATCTATGCCCGCCCGAAAAACAAATTTGTCGCCGGATTCATCGGCAAAGCCAATTTCGCAAAGCCGGACGCGGTCCATTCCGTATCCGGCGGGAAGGCGGATGTCACGCTGTTCGGAAAGCGGATGACGATCATGGCCTCCGAGCTGTGCCGGGCGGATGAGCCCTGCGTATGCATGATACGGCCGGAAGACATCAAGATTTCCCCCGAGGGAACTTTCCGGGCCCGGATTATCTCCAAGGCATATTTCGGGCAGTATATCCGCCATCTGATGGAGATCGGCGGACAGCAAATCGAACAGATGGACTTTACACAGGCGAACGCCGCACTGCAGGACGGCGACGAAATCCCGGTCCGCTTCGTGACGGACTCGCTGCGGCTGCTCCCTGACGACAATCTGCGTGAAATCTGAAAAGAGGGGGAAGCCAAATGGAGCGGCTCTATTCGGAAATCCTGGAAACAGCCGCGGAAGCGGCACGGAAAGCGGGAACATTTATCCGGGAAGCGCGGGCGGAGGGCCTGCACGTGGATGCCAAATCCAGAATCGACTTTGTTTCGGACAAGGACAGAATGTCGGAAAACATGATCCGGGAGATCGTCCGCGGGAAATATCCGGATCACCTGTTCTTCGGCGAGGAATCGGTTTACGGCGACACGCCGGCGGAGGAAACGGCTGAAATCAACGCGTTCCGGGACGAGGACTTCGTCTGGGTGGTGGACCCGATCGACGGGACGGTGAATTATATCCGGGACTATCCGCAGTACGCGGTCTCCATCGGTGTGATCCATCACCGGGAGATTATCGCGGGCGTGATTTACGACCCGTTTCGGGATGAGCTTTTTACAGCCCTGAAGGGCAAGGGAGCGTTCCGCAACGGCGTGCCGATCCATGTGTCCGGCGCCCTGGAAGCCGGGGACGCCATCATCAACACCAGCATGCCGACCAACAGCATGCAGACGCGGGCTGAGATGGTTGCCAGGATTCCCCGGGTGGCCGAAACCTTCCAGGCCATGCGGGTCTGGAACTGCGCGGCCATCAGCCTGGCTTCAGTCGCCTGCGGGAGGTCCGACGCGGATTATGAAGCAGGGATCCACCTGTGGGACATGGCGGCCGGCATCCTGCTGGTGCGCGAAGCGGGCGGCATGGTGACGCAGCTGGACGGATCCCCCTGCGAACTGACGGAAACGGACGTCCTGGCTACGAACGGCCATGTGCATGAAGAGGCGCTGAAAGCGCTGGGATTCAATTCATAATTCAGGATTCATAATTCATCATTAATGCAAGGGCGTAAAAATCCCGGAGGAGATTCCCTCCGGGGTTTCGCTTGCCGGGCCTGTATCAGGATCAGAATTCAATTCCATACTGTTTCAGGCTTTCCAGGAATTCAGTAAAGGAATTGCCCAGGTGTTCACAATCCATGAATGATGAAAAATTGATAAAATGAACGCCTTCCGGGATGGATTCCAGCTTTTCAGGCAGGTTGATTTT
>CAZRLU010000090.1:0-8373 GCA_964600995.1 uncultured Oscillospiraceae bacterium
AAACCCAGCAGGAGCTGAAGGCGGAGCTGGACGCTCTCTACGGACATGTGCAGATCAACTCCCATTTCCTGCTGAACACGCTGGATTCCATCTACTGGTCCAGCGTCCGGAGAACGGGAGCGGACAGCAGGGAATCAGCCATGCTGGAGGATCTGTGCGTGATTCTGAAATATGCGCTGGATTCCTCGGACCTTTACACCTCTCTGCGGGAGGAAATGGAATGCGCCCGGATGTACATCGAGATCCAGCAGATGCGGAAGGATCTGCGGATCGAAACCCTGTGGGAGGTCCCGGAGGAGCTGCAGGAGATGAAGGTCAGCAAGCTGATCCTGCAGCCCGTGATTGAAAACTGCTTCCAGCACGGATATTCCAAGGAAAATCCCGGAAGTCTGCGGATCCGGATCAGCGCGGTCCGGACCGGGAACAACCTGCTGGAGATCCGGGTGGCGGACAACGGGATCGGCATGAATCCCCGGGAGCTGAAGAAGATGAACCAGGAGATGAAACGGCAGAAATACCTGAAGAGCAGACATATCGGCCTGGCCAACGTGAACCGGAGGCTGCAGGTCCAGTTCGGGGGAGAGAGCGGCGTGCGGCTCGAGGCCCCGGAGGAAGGAGGCCTCCTGGTGGTGCTGACCATGACCTGCAGCCCTTATGCCCGGAGGGATGAATTCAGAAACTGAATAAGGAGGGGAACAGAATGGGAGCCTGGTATGAGCATGCGATGTATGCCAGGGTGCTTTGCACTGATGGCACGACGAAAAGAATTCCCCTGGAATATTCCGAAACCGGAGGAATTCTGACCACCTCCTTCCCGGAGGGAGAGGACTGGAGCCGCATTCTTCGGATCGATTATGCGCCGGAAATGGGGCGGGCCCGGGCGGGAGAAAAGGGGTATTACGTCCTTCCCCACGGACAGAAGACTGCGGGCGATTCCTTCCTTTGCCGGTTCCGGGAGCGGGAAGACTATGAAATGGTCTCGTCGGAATTTGTGATGCCCATGTGGGGCTGCATCCATGCGGAAGGCAGCTTCATGGCCACCGTATCCTCCATGACTTATGAATACTGCCTGGTGACCTCGGTCCGGGCGGGAGAATATACCAGCTATCCCCGCTTTATCACGGAAGGACAGGCGCCCTACGAGCCGATCCAGGTGGAGTACCGGCTGCTGGGAGCGGAAGCGGACTACAATGAGATCGCGCTGGCCTACCGCCGGTGGCGGGAAAACCGGGGAGAGATCCGGCCCTACCGGGACCGGGCAGCCCATCGGAGTGCGGCCCGGTATACCGCGGAGAGCATCTATGTCCGGATCCGGCAGGGATGGAAGCCGGTTCCTCCGCCAATCCCGGAGCAGACTCCGGAAAATGAACCGGAGATGCATGTGGCCTCCACCTTCCGGGATGTGTCGGACCTGCTGGATGAATTCCACAAGCGGGGCATCGACGAGGCGGAATTCTGCCTGGTGGGATGGAACAAGAGCGGCCACGACGGACGGTGGCCCCAGGCCTTCCCGGTGGAGGAGAAGCTGGGAGGCGAAGAGGAGCTCCGGAAGCTGACGGAAAAGGCGAAGCGGATGGGGTATGCCATGGTGTGCCATACCAACTCCACGGACGCCTACTCCATTGCCGATGTCTGGCCGGAGACGGAAATCATGCGGCGGGAAGACGGAAGCCGGATCCGGAACGACCAGCCCTGGAGCGGCGGGGACATGTACTGGGTGTGTCCGGAATGCGGGCTGCGCCAGGCCCGGAAGCTGCTTCCCGAAATCCGGGAGCTGGGTTTTTCGGGAACCCATTATATCGACGTGATCTCCACGGTGTTTCCCCGGGCCTGCCGCGATCCGGAGCACCCGGTGAATCGGAGGGAATGCGCCCGGATCTGGAACCGGATTCTGCGGACCGCAAAGGACACCTTCGGGGGAATCAGCTCGGAGGGAGGATACGACTTTGCCGCGCCCGAGCTGGATTTCGGCCTGTATGTTTCCTTCGGCCTGAAGGAATGCCCGCTGGCCGACGAATGCATCCCCCTCTGGCAGCTGGTCTACCATGGGTATATCCTCAGCAATCCCTATACCAAAACGGTGAATCCCACGGAGGAGCAGCTGCTGACGGTGGCGGAATACGGCGGGAGGCCGACCTTCTACTACGATTCCCAGTTCGTGACGCCGGACCCGGACAAGGACGTGAACTGGATGGGAGCAGAGGATTTCCACTGCCATACCCGGCAGGAGCGGGAGGAAAGCGCGGATTACATCGCCCGGGTCTACCGCTGGTACCGGAAGATCCGCTATCTGCAGTACATTCCCATGGCCCGGCATGAGATCCTTCCGGAGGGAAAGAGAAGGATCACCTATGAGAACGGGGAGATCATGACGGTGGATTACAGGGCGAAAACCGCCTTCCTGAACGGGGAGAAAATCCTGCCCATGGAGGCGGAATGACCCTGATATATGTCAATATGGAACAATACTTACCAGAAAGTAAATAATTGTGCAAAAAATCAAAAGGAGGATGGCAGACAAAATAGCTTCCGCTGACTATAATATAATCAACTTCATTCACAAAATAATATGAAAAGGAGGAAGAGCGAATGAAGAAGTTATTTGGTATCGTGCTGGCATTGGTCATGGTGCTTTCCTGCATGAGCTTTGCAGCGGCGGATGATCCGGTGACGCTGCGGTTCTGGATGTGGGACGATGCCCAGCAGCCCGCGATTCAGGCGATGGTGGACGAATATACGGCCAGCCATCCCAACGTGAAGATCGAGATCAGCTGCCAGCCCGATGTGACGGGCCTGAACCAGAAGATCCAGGCGACCATCGGCACCACCGATGCGCCGGAAATCTTCTTCATCAACTACAACCTGGCGGCCGAGTACATCCCCATGGGCATCGTGGCGGATCTGACCGAATACAACATCGATCAGAGCCAGCTGGCCCAGGGCATTGTGGACGCCTACACGGTGGACGGAAAGGTCTATGCCGTGGCCAAGGATACGGACTCCTACGCCGTGTTCTACAACAAGGCGCTGTTTGACGCGGCGGGCGTTCCCTATCCCACCGCCGAGTGGACCATCGACGACTTCTGCGCGACGGCCAAGGCCCTGACCTCCGAGAAGGTGATGGGCTACACCAACAGCGGCTCCGACCGGGTATTCTACAACTTCGTGTATGCCAACGGCGGCGAGATTTACAGCGAGGACGGCACCAAGTGCGCCATCAACAGCGAGGCGGCCATCGAGGTGACCCAGAAGCTGATGGACCTGCAGGCGGCCGGCGCCATGTACACCGGCGCGCAGCTGGCGGAGACCTCCGATACCGTGGCCTTCACCTCCGGCCTGGCGGCGATGACCATCAACGGCTCCTGGATGATCTCCCAGTACGCGGGCGCCCTGGGCGACAATCTGGGCATCGTGGAGCTGCCCTCCGGCGCGGCCGGCAAGTTCAGCTCCAACCACGGCATCGGCTACGCCACCACCACCTCCAACCAGCATATGGCGGAGACCGTGGATTTCCTGACCTATCTGGCCACCTATGAAGCCCAGGTGAAGCAGATTGAAGTGGTTATCCCCGCGAACCTGACCTGCGCCAACGACTGGGCCAATGTGTATCCGAACGTCAACGTGGGCGCCTTCATGAACGCCCTGGGCTATGGCCGCGGATATCTGTCCAGCGTGAACGCCACCCTGGCCCGCACGGCCTATCAGGAAGTGCTGGCCAACCTGCGCAACGGTGAATACGCGGATGCCGCCGCCTTTGCGGCCGCCGCGGAGGAAGCCGTCAACGCCGCGCTGGAGGAATAAGCGCATCGGACGAAGCCTTATCTGACCATATCCAAGGCCGCCGGGACGGCTGGGACCCCTTGTCCCGGCGGCCGCTTTTATCCGGAAACGCTCCGAAAAGGGGGAATCAGAGATGACGAGAACCATGGATCCCGGACGGGAGCTTCGGTACCGGAACCGGTACAGGGGAAAGGAATGCCTGGTGGCATATCTTTTCCTGCTGCCGCTGCTGGTGGGCATCGTCCTGTTCTTCATCGTGCCCATCGTCCAGACCGTCCACTATTCCTTCACCAACTGGAAGGGGATCGGGGCGGCCAAATGGACCGGGCTGAAGAACTATACCAAGATGTTCACCAAGGATGATAAATTCGGCCTCGAAGTCCGGAATACCATGGTGTTCGTGTTCACCTCGGTTCCGTTGACCATGATTGTGGCGGTGGTGATCGCTGCCATGATGGACTCGAACATCAAGTGCGTGGGGTTCTTCCGGGTGGCTTATTTTCTGCCGAATGTCACCATGGCCGCCGTGGTGGTGATGATCTGGCGCTGGCTGCTGAACTCGGATTACGGCATCGTGGATTCCGTGCTTTTCCGGCTTTTCGGCATCCGCCCGGCCTGGATGAGCGACACGAATCTGACCATGTTCAGCATGGTGATGATCTCCGTGTGGTCCGGAATGGGTTACTGCATCGTCATCCTGCTGTCCGGGCTGCAGAGCATTCCGATCACCTATTATGAAGCGGCGAAAATCGACGGCGCCAGCGGGATCCAGCAGTTTTTCCGGATCACGATTCCGCTGCTGACGCCCACGATTTTCTTCCTGCTGGTGACCCGGATAATCGGCGCCTTCAACCAGTTTGACATGGTCTACATGCTGGCCGGCAACGGAACTGCCGGAGCGGTGGGTCCCATTACCAACAGCCTGCGGACGCTGGTGTTCGGGGTTTACAATTCCGCCTTCGCGGACATGCAGATGGGCTATGCCTGCGCAAAGGCTGTCTTCCTGTTCTTTGTCATCCTGATCGTGACGATCTTCCAGATGTTCGGCGAGAAACACTGGGTCAATTACTGAGAAAGGAGGTGCGGAAATGGAAGCTGCGATGCGGAAAGAGGCGGAGCGCCGCCGCAAAATAAGAATCCAGCCGGGCCGGGTCGTCATCTATATCGTGCTCCTGACCGGCGTGTTCACCATGCTGTTCCCCTTCATCTGGATGCTGCTCAGCTCCTTCAAGTCCAATATTGAAGTGATTCAGGTTCCGCCGACCTTCTTTCCGGCGAACTGGGTGCTGGACGGATACAACAGGGCCATTGAGAGAAATATTCTCAACCCGTATCTGAATACGATCATCGTATCCATCGGCATCACCTTCTTCCAGCTGCTGACCGCCTCCATGGCTGCCTATGCCTTCGCGCGGCTGAAGTTCCCGGGAAAGAACATCCTGTTCTTCCTGGTGCTGTCCATGATGATGGTGCCCCAGAACATGACCATGATTCCCAAGTTCCACATGGTGCGGGCCCTGGGAGGCTATGACAAGCTGATCGGGATCATCATGCCGAACTTCATTTCCATCAACGTGACCTTCTTCATCCGCCAGAACTTCATGAGCTTCCCGACGGAGCTGGAGGACGCGGCCAAGATCGACGGGTGTTCCTATGTGCGCTTCTTCCTGCGGATCCTGCTGCCCCTGTCCACCGCGATCATGACGGCCATGGGCATCATGGTGCTGCTGTGGGCCTGGAACGATCTGCTTTGGCCGACGATCATCATCAGCAATGAGGCGAACCGGACCCTGAGCATGTTCATCGCCATGTGCAAGGGACAGTATGTGACGGACTACGGTTTCATGATGGCCGCAAGCTCGCTGGCGGTCATGCCCATGATCATCGTCTATGCCATCTTCCAGCGGGCCTTTGTCAGCTCCATCACCATGACGGGCATCAAGGGATGAGCGGGCCGCGGGGCAGAAGAGAAAATTTCCATTCAGAACAGGGCGGAGATTGTGTTTTTTCAATGCCGGGAGTATAATAGCTCCCGGCTTTCGCTGTTTTGCGGAAGGGAAAGGACATGGAAACGCATGAAGGTAAGAATCAGCGCAGACTCGACCTGCGATCTGGGTCCGGAACTTACAGAAAAATATCAGGTGACCATCGCGCCCCTGAGCGTGATCATCGACGGACAGAGCTACAAGGATGGCGTGGACGTGACGCCGGAGGCGATCTTCAGCGCCGTGGAGCACGGCAAGAAGGTGCAGACGGCGGCGGTGAACCAGTTTGAGTATCAGGAGCTGTTCAGGGAGCTGCTGCAGGACGGGGACGAGATCGTCCATTTCTGCATCAGCAGCGAGATGAGCTCCTGCTACGCGGACGCCTGCGAGGCGGCGAAGAAGGTCGGGGACGGGAAGATCTTCGTGGTGGACAGCCGGAATCTGAGCACCGGGATCGGCCTGCTGGTGCTGGAGGCCTGCGAGCTGGCGGCCATGGGCAAGACCGGCGCGGAGATTTATGAATTCATTCAGCACCGGATCGAAAAGGTGACGGCGACCTTCACCGTGCAGGATATCGGATACCTGTACCGGGGCGGGCGCTGCAGCGGCCTGGAGGCCCTGGGGGCGAAGATGCTGCGGATCCGCCCCTGCATCGAGGTGAACGGCGGAAAGATGAACCCCGGGAAGAAGTACCGGGGCTCCTATGAGCACTATCTGAAGCATTATATCCGGGATCAGCTGAAGGACGCGGAGGACATCGACTACAAGCGGATCTTCATCACCCATTCCCCCAGCGAGACGGGGATGGTGGAGTTCGCGAAGGAGTGCGTGAAGGAATACGGCCATTTCCGGGAGATTCTGGAAACCACGGCCGGGGGAACCATCTGCGTGCACTGCGGCCCCAACACCCTGGGCATTCTGTTCATGAGGAAGTAAGATGTGGAATCCGAAAACGGTGGCAGGCCTGGTCCTGCTGGGAATTCTGCTGATCGTGCTGGGGATCCTGATCGGAAGGATGATCCCCACCATTGGCGCCGTGCAGGTGGAAATGAGCCTGACGCCCACTCCGGAGCCCGACTGGCCGGATTCGGTGCTGGCGGTGACCCCGGATCCCTCCCTGCCCACGGCGGAGCCGGTGCTGCGGACCGGGATGACGGGGCAGAGCGTGAAGGACCTGCAGAGCCGCCTGTATACCCTGGGGTATTACAGCGGGGAGATCGACGGCCAGTTCGGTCCGGGTACGAAGGAAGCGGTGCTGGGCTTCCAGCGGCGCAACGGGCTGGGGGCGGACGGCATCGTGGGGGCGGAGACCAAGGAAAAGCTCTTCTCCCCGGAGGCGAAGCCCTGGGCGCCGGAGGCGGCGACGGAAGCCCCGGCTCCGGCGGATTAAAGGGATCCCGGAGCCCTGCTCGGGATTCTTCCGAAAAGCATCACCGGATTTTCACAGAATCCCCGTTCCGTTTTCACGGGCGGGGGGTAGAATTCACTCAAAACAGCGGGGAGTCACCCCGTTTCACATAGATCCCTGTCCCGCTCCCACCGGATGAAAAAGGTTCCGGCCCGGGGGCGGGACAGACAATTTTTGGGAGAGGCCCCGGGGCGGACCGGCATCATTGAAATGCCCCGGAAAGTATGATAAAATCAGCTATCAAACACAGAGGGGGCCGGTGCTTTTGGAGGGGCCGCTCGTGCGATGCCTGATGGTGGAAACCGGGCAGGAGGAGACCGTATGCCGGCTCCTGGCCACCCGGGGCCTGGGAGAAGGCTTTTTTCCCCGGCGGGTCCGGATCCGGAAGATCCAGGGCCGCTGGCGGAGGGACCGGATCCGGCTGCTGCCGGGATACGTTTTCGTGTTCTCCGGGGAGCAGGTGCCGGTTCTCCGCTACTACCGGACGGAGCACGTGCTGAAGGTGCTCCGCTATGAGCGGGAGCCGGACGGATATCTGCGGGGGGAGGATCTGGAATTCGCCCGGACGCTGAAGGAGCTGGACGGGCAGCTGGACATCCTGGAGGCGGTGGACGAGGACAGCTTCATCCGGATCACGGATACGCTGCTGAAGCGGCTGCACGGGCAGGTGCTATCCGTGGACCGGGGAAAGCGGCAGGTCCGGATCCGCGTCACCCTGATGGGACAGCCGAAGATCGTGACCATGAACTACGAGCTGCTGGGGGAGGAAGCCCCGGAGGACGCCGGAGGGGAAGCGGAGGACGCGGCCCCGGCCGGAGGAACGGAACAGGACAGGAAACAGGAGACGCCGGAGGGCGTCCCGGAAGAGGGGGAAGAGGAACCATGAAAGTCGTGCTGGAGAACCTGACCAAGCGCTTTGCCTCCCGGACGGAGAAGGGCAAGGATGTGATCGCGGTCAACAACTTCAACTTCGAGATTCCCGACGGGCAGCTGGTGGGGCTGCTGGGGCCCAGCGGCTGCGGCAAGAGCACGACGCTGAACCTGATCAGCGGGCTGGAGATTCCTTCCGAGGGCCGGATTCTTTTCGGCGACAAGGACGTGACGGCCATGCCCCCGGAGGAGCGGGGCGTGGGCCTGGTTTTTCATTACTTCATGAGTTTCGATCTTATCGACCTTGAAAGGTCCTCCCGGTTTATAGCC
>CAZRLU010000091.1:0-8328 GCA_964600995.1 uncultured Oscillospiraceae bacterium
GGCTGGTGGCGGCCTGGGGCTGCATGATCGGCCACAACCTGCTGCTCTTCGTCTTTTTCACCTGGCACTATGCCACGGGCCGGTGGGATCCGTTCCCACGGACTTCTTCCGCCACGGATTCTCTGACCGGGATCCTGGCGGAGACGGCGGATCCGGATCAGGCGCGGGAGGAAAAGCTGAAGGAGAAATACGGGAATTGAGCCGAAATGGTACATTAGGGACTGTCCCTAATGTACCATTTCGTTTTATTTGTCTTCTTTGGGGATGCTTCGGAGGAAGAGGATCACGAAGGCGGCCGACAGGGGCACGGAGAGGAGGTAGGCCGCGGGCTGGGCCTCCTGGATGCCGGAAAGGCCCCGGAGGCGGGAGAGAATCAGCAGGGCGGGAATGAAGAACAGGCCGGACCGGGCGGAGCTCAGGAAGGAGGCCCCCAGGCGCCGGCCGGTGCTCTGATACAGCATTTCGGTGCACATGGTGAAGGGCAGGAAGATGATGGTGCCCATCTGCAGCCGCAGGGCCCGGGTGCCGATCTCGATGACCCGGGGATCATCCCGGAAGACCCGGATCAGGTCCCCGGAGAGCAGGAAGCAGATCGCGGCGGCGACGAGGATCACGCCCTCGCTCATGATCACCGTGACCCAGAAGGCCTTCCGCAGCCGGGCGAATTTCTCCGCCCCGTAGTTGAAGGCCGCCACGGGCTGGAAGCCCTGCCCGATGCCCAGGGCCAGGGCGAAGACGAAGAAGGAGATCCGGCTGACGATGCTCATGGCCGCCACGGCCTCGTCGCCGAAGGGGGCGGCGGAGCTGTTCAGGATGATGGTGGCGGCGCTGTTCAGGGCCTGGCGCAGCAGGCTGGGAAGGCCCGTGGCCATGATGTCCCCCACCATGGAGGGCCGGGGATCCACCCGGGCGGGGGACAGGCGCACCTCCGTCTTCCCCCGCAGAAACATGCTCAGCAGGATCAGGAAGCTGAGGATCTGGCTGGCGGCGGTGGCGATGGCGGCTCCGGCGATGCCCAGGTTCAGGCCGAACATCAGGATCGGGTCCAGGGCGATGTTCAGGATCGCGCCGGACATGAGGCCGATCATCCCCAGGGAGGCCTTGCCCTGGAACCGCAGCAGGTTGTTCAGGGTATAGCCGCCGGTCATGAAGGGGGCGGCGATCAGGATCCAGTCCAGATAGCTGCGGGCGTGGGGCAGGATGGTCTCCGTGCTGCCCAGGAACCGGACGATGGGGTCCTTCAGGAACAGGGTGACCAGGGATAGCAGCAGCCCCGTGCCCACCGAGAAGACCACGGCGGTGGAGGCGGCGCGGGAGGCGGCCTCCGGATCCCGGGCGCCCAGCTTCCGGGCCATGATGCTGCCGGAGCCCATGCCGTACATGAAGCCGATGGCCTGGATCACGGACATGAAGCCGAAGATGACGCCCACGGCGGCGCTCTGGCTGGTGCCCAGCCGGCCCACGAAGGCGGTGTCCACCAGGTTGTAGATATTGGTGACCAGCATGCTCAGGATCGTGGGGACGCTGAGCCGGGCGATCAGCTTCGGGATCGACGTCCGGGTCATCCGGTCGTACTGGCTCTGCGTCGCCCCGCTGCCCTGTCTGTTTTCCGCTGCGCTCATGCTCCTACCTCCCGTGAATCCTGTTTTCCGATCCTATTATAAAAGAATTTTGACTTCGGTCAAGGAAGGGGGAACGTCCTTTTCTCTCACTGCCTTTGGCGTATCTGGTCAAAATGGTACATTAGGGACAGTTCCCAATGTACCATTTTGGTTCACTTCAGGGTTTTCCAGTATCCGCAGTAGTCGCTGCCTTCGCGGCAGAGATAGCCCTTTTCCTTCAGCCCGCTGATGGCCCGGGCGATGGTCTTCTCTGATTTGGAGAGGGCCGGCGCCAGCTCCCGGATCGTGAGCCCGGCGTTCTGCTTCAGCTCCTCGTAGACGGCGCTCTCCGTTCCGGAAAGCTCCGGCGCCGGCTCCCCGCCGCGGTAAAAGATGAACCGGAATCCCGTCAGGGTGTTTTCGTAGGCATACCGGACTCCGGCTTGGCGGCAGGCCTCGAAGGCCCGCTCGAAGCCGGAGCCGAAGGATTCGATCATCCCGGATTTGAACAGCACGTTCACGATCTTCGGATTCAGCATGATCGGCTCCGCCGCGCTGGTGGCAAAATCCTCCGGCGTCAGCCCGCCGGGGAAGAAGCCGGGGCTGTAGATCAGCACCCGGTCGCTGAACACTTCGATGGAAAAGGTGGTATTGGAAAAATAGCAGCCGTGGGCAAAGGCATTCACGCAGATCTCCCGGATCGCGACCTGGGGAATCTCCGGCTCCTCCCGGCGCCGGGCGCTGCCGTCGATCTGAACCTTCCAGTTGATGGAGGACAGGATGAAGGAAATCCCTTCCTGAATGCATTCGAAGATGTTCCCCTCAAAATGGTTCAGCCGGATGAAGGTGCTTTTTTCCTTCCCGGCATAGGCTGCCGTCTTTAGCAGGACGGGCTGCCGGGCGGAAAACAGCGCCTTGCCCGCGTTGGTCAGCAGGCCGGAGGCCGGATGATATACCCCCAGACGGCTGAGCATGGCGGCGGCGTCGGTGTATTCATACCGGATGCGGCCGGATTCGTTGCCGTCGGCGACGACCTTCCGCACCAGGGCCTCATCCGCATCCGCCGCGGTTTCATCGGAATCGGCTGCCTCCCAGGCGGAATAGTCCTTTCTTCTGGACTGAAAGAGCCTTTCCAGCTCCGCGTCGGAGATCTGCCTGTCCTCATCCGCGAAACGCTGATAGTATTTCCCGAAGGCGGAATAGGGCGCCTGGCTCCCGCTGAACTGCACCTCGATGAAGGCTTTCCCGTCATCGGCGTAGCGGGCGTTCACCTCATACCGGACCGGCGGCCGGAGATTGGCGGCCAGATCCTGGGACAGCTTCCGCACCGTATCCCGGCCCACGTCCATGCCGGACACATCCCCGTTGTCCTTTACGCCGAAGTACAGCGCGCCTTTACCGTGCTTGTTCAGGATGCTTGCGACGGAAATGATCCCCTCCCGGACCTCGGCGGTCGTCTTCTTGAATTCGATCCACTCGGTTTCATGCCCGATATTCATCCTGTCGCCCCCCTTCTGTCATGGACATCATAATATGTCCATGACATTTTGTCAAGATGTCCAGGACATAAAAATGGTACATTAGGGACAGTCCCTAATGTACCACTAATGTACCATTTTGCTTTATTTGTCCGCGGCGAGGGCGGCGTCCAGCCAGGCGTAGGCTTCGGTGACGTCGTAGTCCCCGGCGTGGGGCTTGAGCCAGGTGAACTCGAAGCTCCGGTCCCGGATGGCTTCGCAGTTCCAGATGCTGTAGCGCAGGATGGTCTCCAGGGCGAAGGAGGAATCCCGGTCGTTCATGCCGTAGCGCACGTACCAGTGGGGGGCCTTGACGCCGGCATCGTCGCCCTCGGCGTCGTTCAGGTATTCCACGGTGTTGCTCATGCGCATCTGCAGCTCCAGGGCCTTTCCGTCCTCGGTTTCCATGAACTCCGCCCAGGTCATCCCGGTGTCGTCCGGGCCGCAGCCGTTGCTCTCTACGCTGTCATGATCCCAGGACCAGGGCTCGAAGGCGCTGTATTCATAGGCGGTGGTTCCGAAGAGGCTGTCCTCGTTGGTGGCGGCCCAGGGCAGGCCCTTGTTGCTGAAGGCGCAGACCACCTTCAGCCTATTGTTGGCGGCCACCCAGGTGATGTGTTTTGCGTAGTCATAGGTGAAGCTGCCGTCCTCGTTAAAGACCAGCCAGTCCCGGGGATCGAAGCTCTGCGTCCCGTTGCTCTGCAGGCTGTCGATATCCTGCCGCATCTGCTCCGCGCCGATCTCGCCGATGGCTTCCGCGATCTCCTCCCGCATCAGGCCGGCGATGGCTTCCTGCAGGTTGTCGCCGGTCAGGGGCGTGCCGTCGTCCAGCTTCAGCTCCAGGCCGTTCACATAGGCGGCATACAGCCCCGCCAGATATTCGGAGACCTCGGGATTCACGGTGCCCTTGTCCGCGGAGTAGTTGATGACGGGCTTTCCGCCCTCCTTGGTGTTGAAGTCCATGTCCTGCAGGGCGGTGCGCACGTCCTTGTAGGTCCACTCATAGGCCATGTCCGCGTGGGGCAGGTCGGTGATGGGGCAGTAGGCGATCACGCCCCAGACCGCGTCGCTGAGGGCGGAGGCGTAGGCGTCGCCCTCCTTCGTGACCCCCGCCGCGCCGATGGCATAAAGCTCCGGCAGGAAATCCGTGCTGTCGCCGGAGGCGGCGATCAGGGTGGACAGGGCGCCGCCGCCGGAGGTGCCGGTGACCACGATCCGGTCCAGGTTGCCGGCGGGCAGCAGATCATTGTTCAGCCGCAGATAGCGGATGACCGCCTTGGTGTCAGCCACGGTGGCCGGGGAATGCCCCCTGTAAAGCCCGTCGTCCCCGGGCTTGTCGTTGCGGGAGCGGCAGCCGTAGCTCACCAGCACGTAGCCTTTGGACAGGATCATGCCCACCTTGTCCTTGTCGTCCTGGGCGGAATATTCGCCCACGGTCTCCGGATCGTCCTTGCTCACCTTGACGCGGGCGGCATAGCTGTTGGCCATCCAGCCGGAGTTGTTCACGCTCAGGATCACCGGGGAATCCTTGGTGGCGGTTTCCGGCACGTAGATGCTGACGCGCTGCTCCGTGGAGAGGGGCTCCGCCAGATAGTAGTCCTCATACTGGGTGACCTTCAGGGCTGCGCCGTCGACGGTCGCCTTCAGCTCCCGGGTGATGGCGTCCTCAAAGGTCAGGTTGCCGGAGGGCGGGAAAACCTCGGGCTTCTTCTCTTTCTTCGCCGCCAGGGCCGGCGCCGCCAGGGCGCTGAGCAGCAGGGCGAGGCAGAGAAATCCGGAAAACAGTCTTGCACATTTCATTTCTTACGGGCCTCCATTCCTGGTGTTTTTTCCATTATATCCCTTGGAAGCGGGCCCGGGAAATGCTATAATCGGAACAGAAAGTACTGTTTCATGCACTGAATGATGCCAGGAGGGAGGGAAGCGCCGGATGAGTTCCCAGGAGTCGGATTATCAGCGGATCAGGACCGATGAGCCCCTGCGCAAATATCTCTATGAGCATCATATCACCCCGGACAACTATCTGATGCACGAGGCGGAGCTGCGGAGGCTGTTTCCCGAGCCCGGCGCCTGGGAGCGCTTTGCCGGCGAGTATATGACCCCCGGCACCCTGATCTCCTGGCGGAAATTTATGGAGGAGGGGCAGCGGTTCGACGTGTTTCCCCACCCCCGCTACATCCAGCAGGATTTCCATCTCCATGATTTCTTCGAGATGAAGTATCAGCTGGCGGGCAGCGGCACGGTCTTCGTGGATTCCCATACCCTCTTTCTCCGGGAGTCGGAGATCTGCGTCATCGCGCCCTATGTGCCCCACCGCAACGAGGTGTACACCGACGACGCCGTCATGGTGAACTTCGTGCTGCCGCCAGACTGTCTGGCGGAGCTCTTTCCCCGGCTGACCGGCTTCCCCAACGGGTTCCGGGCGTTCTTCCAGGGGGAGGGCCCCCGGCCCCGGTTCCTGCACGCGGAGACGGCGGGCAGCGGGGCCGTCCGGCAGATTGTTTCGGACATCCTGGCCTGCTTCGCCGAGGGGCGGCAGCACGATCCCCTGCGCCGGCTCTGCATGGAATCGGACCTGGAGAAGCTGTTTCTGCTGCTGCTGGAATCCGGGCCGGATTTCCACGGGGAGGAGAGCGCCGTGGTGACCCGGGACCGGATGATGGCCCGGGTGGTGGATTACCTGCGGGAACATCTGGAGGAGGTCTCCCTGGCGGATGTGGCGGGGATGCTGCATTTCACCCCCGCCTATGTGAGCCGGCTGATCCGGCGGCAGACCGGGTTCACCTTCCAGATGCTGCTGCTGACCATGCGCATGGAGGCGGCGGCCCGGCAGCTGCGGGAGACGGACCTTTCGGTGGATCAGATCGCCGCCGGCGTTGGCCTGACGGGCCGGACCAATTTTTACGAGAAATTCCGGAGCATCTACGGCGTCAGCCCGGGAGCCTTCCGGAAAATGGTACATTAGGGACAGTCCCTAATGTACCACAAAATGGAGAACAAAAAGAATGTAAGGAGACCAGTCATGCACGCGCACAAGAAGCTCCGGAAGATGATCCTCACGCTCCTGCTTTGCCTGCTCCCCGCTCTGGCCTTCGGCACGGAAGCAGCCAAAGCGGAAACGTTTCTTCTGCCTGTGCAGAGGGATATCCTGCAGCGCCTGGACATGCCCCTTGACCTGCCGGCGGTCCAGGTGGAGAAGGACGATATCATCCTGACGAACCTTGGCCTGTTCCGGAGGCTCGGCGTACCGGAGGATCAGTTCACGGCATATACCTGGTCCCGGTCCGAGTGGCATCCGGCGAAGCAGCCCGGTGCGGGCGGGGAAGAGCGGATCGTTCTGAAACGCGGCGAGGCTGTGGTAAAGGATTTCAATGATGAGAACTCTTTGGTTTCCCTTGCTCTCTCCGGGGATTCATCCATCAGATTCATTCACTTCCTGCCCGTAAGTCCGGCTGGGTTCACGGAGGGAAAAACGATTCAGGAATCCTGGCTGATCGATGTGTGGTATCAGAACGGAGCGAGCGCCAGCATCGGCGCGGAAGGCTTTGAATTCAGGTTTGTTGTGGACGAATGGGAATACACGCTGAAATATGATGCGGACGGCTGGCTGATCAGCTCCATTGTGAACCCTGCGGAGGCCGTGTATCCGGACTTCAGATACAGGCTTAACCATTTCGGAACGCAATACCAGTGGGATGCGTATTTCGAAAACGGGATCGGTTATACGAGCGCTGCCGCGAGCCCCTGGTTTGATTACAACGATGGAAAAACGGTCCAAAAACCGGAAAATATCAATCTGGAAGAGATGTGGCCCTTCCGGGTCATTACACCGGAGGGCAGGATCCTGACTTTTGAGGAAGCTGCGGTCATCGTGACACGCCCGATACGGCAGGAAACGGCAAGTGAACGCGCCTTCTGGCTCGATCCGCCGGAAATGAAGGAAGCTGTTTTTCAGACGCTGCCGGTTTCTTTTCCGGAGCTTCCCGGCTATGAAGTGATTCGTGAACAGGACAGCATCCGCGTGAAGATTGCATGGGCAGACCCTGCGGCCTGGGGGCTCCTTCCGGAAGACCTGCGTACCTGGACCCTGGATCCGCAGTTGGGGGACTGGACCGCTTCGGGAGAGCCGGCGGACAGCGTCATGACGCTGATCCTCCCGGCTGTGCCTTCGGAGGAAGGCGATGATTCCTGGACAGAGGCAGCCTGGGAGTCCGCCCGGCAGTCCCTGCCGGAGCTGGCGGCGCTTGATCTGACGGTTATATTTGACCGGGAAGGCGTGAGAGAGCTGACCATAACAGCGGCCCTTTCCGAAAGAGACATCCTGTATGAGATCGAAGCCCGTCCCGGCGGACAGGCGGGCGTTTCCTATGGGACAGACGGTTCGAAGATCTATGCTGCATACGTGTCCGGCCGCCTGAACCACTACAGCGTATACAGGAGAACCGACAGTTACGCGCTGGATTATACGTATTTGGTGACCGGGGAAGACGAGCAGGTCCTGAACGCAATATACTGCTGGGAGCACACCGGAGACAGGGAGATCCGCGACTGCATCCTCCAGGGGGGGCAATGGTTCCGCTTTACGGACGACGGCATGGAGAAGACGGATGTCTCCGATCTGACTGATCTGTGCCAGCCTCTGCCGTTGATGATCCCGGAGGAACCCTGAGCGCGGGATATTTCCGTCCCCGGGGGCGGATTCCCGATGATTGGCTGGCTGGACGCGTGAATTCATGAAACTTGCCGGGAACAGCTGAAAGAAGAACAAGATGATGGTAGAGAAAACAGAATTAGCACTTGAAGAAGAAAATAACGGCTTGCCTCACCCCGCCGGGGGGATCTGATCTGCAGGTTCCTGGAGGGCAGCCGGGGATGATTTCTGCTCTGCATGAGCTGCGCGGTGGCGTCGGCGCTGGCGGACATGGTGACGCCACAGATCATCCGGGTGGCCGTCGATCAGGTGATTGGCAGCGCCGGGACGGAGGGGCTGAGTCTCTTCGTCCGGGAGACGCTGGCGGCCGCCGGTGTTGGCGTGCGGAAGGCTCGGGGACATGAAAAACGCCCCTGCGGGGCAGAGGCGGGATGGGGCCTGGGGGCCACCGGCGAGGTGACAGGGGCACAAAAATGGTACATTAGGGACTGTCCCTAATGTACCAAAATCAACCTGCCTGAAAAGCTGGAATCCATCCCGGAAGGCGTTCATTTTATCA
>CAZRLU010000092.1:0-8316 GCA_964600995.1 uncultured Oscillospiraceae bacterium
TCCTCCGCCTCCGCGTCCAGCGCGATCAGCAGCAGAGGCCAGGAACGCGGCGGAGGGGCTGGAGGGCGGATAGCGATAGAAGCGGCGGAAATGGCCTTTTTAGCGGCTTTATTTTCGCTGGAGGATTTACCCGCGGAGGGCGGCGGAGGCCAGCAGCGGCGGCAGCGGGCAGGAAAGCGGGCGTTTCTGATAGTCTCCCCGCCTCCAGCCTCCAGCAGCGCGGCATATCCTCCGCCAGTTCCTCCGCCTCCAGCGTCCAGCCTCCAGCGCGATCAGAACGGCAGCAGCGGCGGCGATCAGGGAGGCCGCGGGCGTTCCTCCGCCTCCGGGCATAAAAAAGAGCCTCTAGCAGAGGCGGAGGCGATCAGGGGCGCGGCTGGAGAGGTTCAAGAACTATTTTTAGTTCCATATCCAGCGCGGCAGCAATACGGCGGAGGATTTTTAAAGAGGGGTTAAGCGTTCCGTTTTCAATTTGGCTTATATCCCCTTGTGAAATGCCAGTAAGCGCAGATAATTCTTTTTGCGTTACTCCGCGGAGTTTCCGGGCGGCGGTTATTGAGGGCAACGGCTGCGGGGTGTTATTTGTGGGGGCGTTTTCCATAAAAAAGTCACTCCTTCCATGATATGATTATATCGGAAATATCCGATATTGTCAAGCGGGTAAAGGCATTTTTGCATAATTTTTTTGATTTTTTCCGCGTCCAGCGCGATCAGGGCAGCAGCAGCGGAGGCGATCAGGGAGGCCGCGGGCGTTCCTCCGCCAGCTTCTCCGCCTCCGGGCTGCATATCCTCCGCCTCCGCGTCCAGCGCGATCAGCAGCAGAGGCCAGGAACGCGGCGGAGGGGCTGGAGGGCGGATAGCGATAGAAGCGGCGGAAATGGCCTTTTTAGCGGCTTTATTTTCGCTGGAGGATTTACCCGCGGAGGGCGGCGGAGGCCAGCAGCGGCGGCAGCGGGCAGGAAAGCGGGCGTTTCTGATAGCCTCCCCGCGTCCAGCCTCCAGCAGCGCGGCATATCCTCCGCCTGTTCCCTCCCCTCCGCCTCCGCGTCCAGCGCGATCAGGGCAGCAGCAGCGGCAGCGATCAGGGAGGCCGCGGGCGTTCTGTTCTCCGTTCTGCTTTATAGGTAAAAAAGAAACGTTAAAAAATAATGGTAAAAAAGTGTTGACAAAACAGGGGTAAAATGATAGTATTAGTTAGGGCAAAAACTAACGAACGTTAAAAGTTGCCCAACAGAGACAGAAACGGAGGCTTTCAAGATGTGCAAGGTATACGGATATTGCAGAATTAGCCGCAAAGAGCAGAACATAGAGCGGCAGGAACGGAACATTAGAGCGGCATACCCGGGAGCAATCATTGTTAAAGAGGCGTTCACGGGAACAAAGATTGACGGGCGGAAAGAGTTCCTTTGGATTCTGAAAGCGGCGGAGGCCGGGGATACAATCGTTTTTGATAGCGTTTCCCGTATGAGCCGCAACGCGGAGGAAGGTTTCACGGAATATCAGCGGCTTTTCAATCGCGGAATTGAGTTAGTTTTTCTGAAAGAGCCGCAAATCAACACGGCAACATACAAGGCCGCAATGGAAACAAAGCTGCAAGCCGTTAAAACGGGAGACGCGGCAGCGGACAAGCTGACAGCGGCAATTATGGAGGCTATTCAAGGCTATATGATGAGCCTTGCAGAGCGTCAAATCAAGTTAGCTTTTGAACAGGCACAAAAAGAGGTTGACGATTTGCACCAGCGCACAAAGGAAGGAATAGAAACGGCGCGTTTACATGGTAAGCAGATAGGACAGAAAGCCGGGAACAAGCTGCAAGTTAAGAAGGCGGCAGCAGCAAAGGAAGGAATCAAGAAATATTGTCAGGAGTTCGGCGGAAAGTTCACGGACGCGGAAACAATGCTGAAAGTTCACGTTAGCAAGCCGACATTTTACAAGTACAAGAGAGAAATTAGAGCGGAATTGGAGGCCGCGGCGGAGTTGGTAGAACAGGCGATAAACGCGGAGTTCTGATAGCAGCGGAGGCGGGGGCATATCCTCCGCCTCCAGCGGCAGCGGGCGCGATCAGGGCGGCGGAGGCCGCGGAGAATGAAGAAACGGAGGCGGAAACATGGCGGAATATATTCAGATAGGCATAACAGCAGAGCGGGACGCGGAGGGAAATTTTCTTCCAGCCGTTCCCCTGTTTATTGAACGGACAGAGGCAGCAGAGCGGAGCGCGGAGGGATTGATAGCGGATATTCTGCCTTTAGTGCAAGCGCGGTTTGCAATGTATGCAGACGCAAGCGGCCTTATAGAGAGCAAAGCAGCAGCGCGGGCGGAAGTGCTGGAGGCGGCAACGGAGGAGGAGGCCGCGGCAGCAGCGGAAAAGATAGCAGCAGCGGCGATCAGGGAGGCCGCGGGCATATCCTCCGCCTCCAGCAGCAGAGGCAAGCGGCGCGGACGGAAGGGAGGCGCGGGAGCATGAAAAAGGCGGAGAAGGAAACGCGGGCGGAAATGCTGGAATTGATAGAGGAATATTGCAGCAGGATTGATAACAACGGGCTTTTAAACGTTCTGACAATGGCGTGGGCTTGCTGGAAAGAGGCAAAGAGGCAGGAAGGAAAGGCAGCAGCGGCGGAGGCGATCAGGGCGGACAGCGGGAAAATAATTTATTTGTTCGGCAGCGATCAGAACGGACAATAGCAGCAGCGGCGGGGGCATAGCCTCCGCCTTTTCCGTTCCTCCGCCTCCGCGTCCAGCGTCCAGCCTCCAGCGCGATCAGGGAGGCCGCGGGCGTTCCTCCGCCAGCTTCTCCGCCTCCGGGCTGCATATCCTCCGCCTCCGCGTCCAGCGCGATCAGCAGCAGAGGCCAGGAACGCGGCGGAGGGGCTGGAGGGCGGATAGCGATAGAAGCGGCGGAAATGGCCTTTTTAGCGGCTTTATTTTCGCTGGAGGATTTACCCGCGGAGGGCGGCGGAGGCCAGCAGCGGCGGCAGCGGGCAGGAAAGCGGGCGTTTCTGATAGTCTCCCCGCCTCCAGCCTCCAGCAGCGCGGCATATCCTCCGCCAGTTCCTCCGCCTCCAGCGTCCAGCCTCCAGCGCGATCAGAACGGCAGCAGCGGCGGCGATCAGGGAGGCCGCGGGCGTTCCTCCGCCAGTTCCTCCGCCTCCAGCAACAGAGAAAAAGGCTTGTAAACTGTCAATTTAATTGTGTGAAATATTGACATAGTTCTTTTTATCTGATTTATTTATAGGGAAAGGGGGCTGCAAACAATGACAATTAAGGAATTTGCAAAAAGTCAGGGAGTAACAACACAGGCAATTTATCAGAGAATAAAGGCGGCTGGAATTGATTTAGCGAGTATCAAAAAGGAAAGTTCGGCAGAATTAACGGCGGAGGGGCTTGAAACTTGTAAACGGTTATATTCAAAACCTGATGAAACGATAAAGAAAGAAAATAAGGCATTAAAGGAACGTTTAGAGGCTTTAGAAAAAGAGAATAACGCTTTACAAATGGATTTAGAGAGTAAAAAACAGGAAATAGAGAAAAAAGAGCGGGAAATAGAGAGAATAACCGCGGAGCGGGATAGATGGGCGAGCATGGCGGAGGCCGCACAGGAAACCGCACAGAGGGCGCAAGCGTTGCAAATGGCAAGTATTCAAGCGTTAAAAAAGCCTCCGCGGCTTTCATGGTGGCAGAGATTGACGGGAAAGCGGGAGAAAATACCCGCGGAGGCCGTACAAAACGCGGCGGAGGAACAGAAAACGGAATAAGGGAGGCGGAGCGCGTGAAATATTCGCTTGAAAGGCTGGAGGCGGAGGCCGCGGCGGACAGATCAGCGGCGGAGATTCTGATAGAGGCGCGGGAAACGCTGGAGAAAGGAACAGGAACGGCGGAGGCGGACATAATAAAGGCCGTTAAAGAGGTTTTCATATTAAGAGGGGCAAAGGTTGCAGCGCAATGGGCTTTTGATAGTATTCCAGCGTTTGCAGCAGATAGCAAAGAGGCCGCGGAGCGCGTGAAAAGGATAATAGAGCAGGAAAGCGGGGAGGCCGCTTTAGATGCTTTATGCAATTATTACCGGGAAAACAAGGGAGCGCGGCAGCGGCGGAGACACGATATTGACTTTCTGACAGCGGAGGCGGAGCAGCTGGAGCGGGCGGCGGAGTTGATAAAGGAAGGGCAGCAGATAAGGCAGGAAAGAGGGCTGCAAGAGCCGGGAGAGGATGCAATAATAAAGGCCGTCAAAGAGTGCTATATCAATTTGCAGAGCATAGAAAAGGCAGCGCAATGGGCTTTTGATAGCGTTCCGGGCTTTTCATTGACAGTAAACAAGGCGAAAGAGCGCGTTATATGGATAATAGACGCGGAGGAAAGCGGGGAGGCCGCTTTAGATAAGGCTTGCAGCATGGCAAGAGACAGAAATAGAAAGCGGGCAGCAATATGGACATAACGGCAGCGGCAGCAGCGCGGCGGCATATCCTCCGCCAGTTCCTCCGCCTCCAGCGTCCAGCCTCCAGCGCGATCAGGGCAGCAGCAGCGGCGATCAGGGAGGCCGCGGGCATATCCTCCGCCTCCAGCGGACGCGATCAGAACGGCAGCGGGAGCGATCAGCAGCAGAGGCCAGGAACGCGGCGGAGGATATCAGCAGAGAAAAGAGAGGGTGGAGCATGAACAGAAAAGGCGGGAAAACGTTTGTTGAACCTTTACGGGAGAAAGAAGATGTAAAGGCAATAGGCGCGGAATTGCTGGAGGAAGATAAAGCAACGGGGCAATTTGCTTTTGTTGTGTGGGCGATCTGCATTTATACGGGCTTTAGAATTGGTGATGTGCTGCGGCTGAAAGTAAACAATATCAGCGGAACGCGGAAAGAGGTTAGAAAGCATATCAGAATAAAAGAGCAGAAAACAAAGCGTCATAAAGCAGAGCCGCGAACAATAGCAATAAACCCGGAATTAAAGCCGATATTGCAGGAGTATATAAACGGGCTTGATTGGAAGGGCGGCATAAAGGGAGAAAGCTATCTGTTTCCTTCTCCGCGGCTGGAGGGAAAGCACATAACCTATCAATGGTTTATAAACAGGCTGAAAGATGCAGCGGCAGCGGCGGGGATTGAGCAGCGGATAACAGCGCACACAACCCGGAAAACATACGCTTATATGTGGTGGATAACAAACAGGGACAACAGGCAGGAATACCCAACACGGGCAGATGCAAAAGCAAAGTTAAGCCGGGACATATTACGACATGAGAAGATAGCACACACAGAGCGGTATATCTGCATAGATCAGGAAGAATTAGACAGGGCAACAAACACAGTATCATATGATTAAATTTGCTATTCTGTTTATCTTTTCCCGATAGCAAGCAACAGAGGCGGAGGGAACAGCAAGGAAAGCAAGGCAGCGCAAGGGCTGGAGGCTTGTTTAACTTATGTCAGCAAAAGTTAAACAGGGCAGCGCGGACAATGGCGGAAAATAGCCGAAAAAATCCGGGGAAAAGCGGAGAAACGTTCCGCTTGATGAGACAAAACAGCAGCGGCGCGGATTGTCAGCAGCGGCGGGGGCGGGCATACCCCCCTATGCGGATTTGCAAAGGCGGGGGACAAAGACCGCGGGGGGTGGAACGTAAAATTTAGCGAACAGAAAGCGGGCGGGGGGTGTACCAAAAACGACAACAATACAAGCCGAAAAGAGGCAGGAAAGAGGGAGATAGAGCAGGACGGGCGGAGGCGCGGAAAGATAGGCATAGACAGAGCAGAATAGAGCAGCAGCGGAGGCCGGGGGCATATCCTCCGCCTCCAGCGGCAGCGATCAGAGCGGACGGAGGCCGCGGAAATGAACATAGCGGAATTGATAGCAGCATTGAGAAGCGGACAGCAGCAGCGAATAATAGCAGCGGCGGAGGCTGCGGCGGATATGCTGGAGTTGCTGGATGAAAGAATAGCTATAATGTCGGAGGATTTAACGGCAGAGCAATGGGAGCAGCAGCGGACAATAGCAGAGGCGCGGATAATGGCGCGGCGCGGTTGATTTCAGATCTTAAATTGTCAGAGCAGCAGCGGCGGGGGCATAGCCTCCGCCTTTTCTGTTCCTCCGCCTCCGCGTCCAGCGCGATCAGCAGCAGAGGCCAGGAACGCGGCGGAGGGGCTGGAGGGCGGATAGCGATAGAAGCGGCGGAAATGGCCTTTTTAGCGGCTTTATTTTCGCTGGAGGATTTACCCGCGGAGGGCGGCGGAGGCCAGCAGCGGCGGCAGCGGGCAGGAAAGCGGGCGTTTCTGATAGTCTCCCCGCCTCCAGCCTCCAGCAGCGCGGCATATCCTCCGCCAGTTCCTCCGCCTCCAGCGTCCAGCCTCCAGCGCGATCAGAACGGCAGCAGCGGCGGCGATCAGGGAGGCCGCGGGCGTTCCTCCGCCTCCACAATTACGTTTCTTTTTGACCGTAGAATCTTTCCACTCACCGTAGAATCTTTCCACACATGACCGTAGAATCTTTCCACTTTTACCGTAGAATCTTTCCACTTTTACCGTAGAATCTTTCCACCATCAAAAACGAAAAAAGCCTTTATTTTCAATGGTTTTAACCGTTTTCGGCTTTCTCTAAGTATACTAAATAAAGAAATATATGTAAGTAATCATCATCAGGTGAAGTAGGGGTTGCCCGGTAAAGAATCAAAAATCAGTAGTTAAAAGTGGAAAAAGAAAAATTTTTTTCACTTTCTTTTTATAGGAATATATGATAACATCAAATAGCGGAGGTGATACCATGAGCAACGGAAACAAAACTGTTGCAGATCGTCGGCAATATGTAGTAAAAGCAAATGATTTAATCAGAAAAACAAGATACGATCTAACAACACAGCAGCAAAAAATAATTCTGTTCTGCATTTCAAAAATAAAACCGGATGATTTACCGGAAACAGAATACGAAATAGATATAAATGATATATGCGACGCTTGCGGAATCAATATTGATTATGGCGGATACTATTACAAAACAATAAAGGACGATCTACAAGCCTTGACACATCGTTTATGGGTAAAAATGCCCGATAAAAGCGAACAAACCGTTTCATGGATTGGAGACGCTAAAATAATTCCATTAAGCGGGAAAGTGTATATTACATTTCACAAGGCAATGTCTCCGTATTTGTTTGAATTGAAAGAAAGATATACACAGTATCATTTGGAAGATGTTTTAGTGTTCAAAGGGAAATACACAATTCGCCTATATGAAATTTTGCGTTCATACACAACGCAAAGAGCAATAGATGAAGGATGGGAAAGAAACGCATCTTTAAAAATTGATGAATTAAGAGAGCTATTATCAGTAGACGGATATAAAAGATGGGCGGATTTTGATAAATACATTGTAAAAAAAGCAGTAGATGAAATAAACCTTTGCAATGATGAAATACATATAGAATATGAAACATATAAAAACGGCGGAAGAAACGTAGAAAGCATAAACTTTATAATCACATCTGCAAGAGCGCGTCAGATGCTTTACGCACATCAAGAGAGAAGGGAAAGGCTAAACAGCAGCAGAAAGAAGAACAAAAAGAGACAGCAAACAACAACGGCAGCAGCTGCGGGTATTTCCTCCAGTTCCTCCGCCTCCGCTGGAGACGATCAGGGAGGCCGCGGGCGCGATCAAAGCGGCGGAGGCGATCAGCAGCAGAGAGAGCGGGAAGAATTAGCGGAACAGATGAAAAAGGCGGAGGATATGTTAAAAGAGTTTGAAAAGAAATATTCAGCGATCAGCGGAGCAAAACCGGAGCAAGATATAGCTGCAGAAATGCGGAAACAATTAGAAAGACTAAAAGAGATGTCAAAGCGGCTGGAAATTGTAGAGAATACGATAAGCAGCAGCGGCGGAGGCGATCAGGAACAGGAATAACGGCGGCGGCTTGTATAATCTTTTAATCCGTAAAGCCTCCGCCAGCAGAGGCGGGGGCATATCCTCCGCCTTTTCTGTTCCTCCGCCAGCTTCTCCGCCTCCGGGCTGCATATCCTCCGCCTCCGCGTCCAGCGCGATCAGCAGCAGAGGCCAGGAACGCGGCGGAGGGGCTGGAGGGCGGATAGCGATAGAAGCGGCGGAAATGGCCTTTTTAGCGGCTTTATTTTCGCTGGAGGATTTACCCGCGGAGGGCGGCGGAGGCCAGCAGCGGCGGCAGCGGGCAGGAAAGCGGGCGTTTCTGATAGTCTCCCCGCCTCCAGCCTCCAGCAGCGCGGCATATCCTCCGCCAGTTCCTCCGCCTCCAGCGTCCAGCCTCCAGCGCGATCAGAACGGCAGCAGCGGCGGCGATCAGGGAGGCCGCGGGCGTTCCTCCGCCTCC
>CAZRLU010000093.1:0-2174 GCA_964600995.1 uncultured Oscillospiraceae bacterium
ACACGGTCATGTGGGGATACAGAGCGTAGTTCTGGAACACCATGGCGATGTCGCGATCCTTGGGAGCCACGTCGTTCACCAGCTTGTCGCCGATGTACAGCTCACCGTCGGAAATCTCTTCCAGGCCGGCGACCATGCGCAGGGTGGTGGACTTTCCGCAGCCGGAAGGACCGACCAGCACGATGAATTCCTTGTCTTCGATGTCCAGGCAGAAGTCGCTGACGGCGGTCACGTTGCCGGAGTAGACCTTGTAGATATGCTGCAGGGATACGCTTGCCATATTCCAATCCTCCTCAAAGTTCGGGCTTTGCCCTTTGTTGTCTGTATTGTACACGAGATTCCGCCAAAAGAAAAGAGCAAATTTCTACAAATTTAACATATGCCTTTTGTGCATGTTGCACAATCCGCTTCAGGCCGGCGCAGCCGCCGGTCGCGCAAAAAAGCGGCCCGCTGTCCGGCGGGTCGCCTTGATTTTCCTTTGCTTTCCTTTGCCTCAGGTTTCTTTTCTCTGAGGTTTCGTCTCAGGGAGCCGGCGTGGTCTGCGGCTCCGGCGTAACCGTTTCTGACGCCGGGGCGGCCGTTTCCGGCGCCGGGGTTTCCACGGCGGGCTTCAGCGCCTCCAGGGTCTTCTTATCCACCTCTCCCGAGGCGTAGATTCCGTGCTCCTTCTGGAATTTCTGCAGGGCCCTCACCGTGCCGTCCAGCATTTTGCCGCCCACGTAGCCCTCATAGTAGCCCAGCTCCGCCAGCCGCCGCTGCACCCAGTAGACCTCCGGACCCTCCGCGTTTTTCCGGAGCCTCCGGTTGCCCAGCTCCGGCGCCTGGCTGGCGTCATACTCCGGCTCCGGGGTGGGAACCGGCGTCTCCACCGGAATGGAAGTGCCCTTCTTCAGGCTGGGCAGCTGCAAGGCATACCGCAGCTCCGGATCCTTGGGCATCTTCTCCCGGATGGACACCACCGTTCCCTCGCCGATGTTGTCATAGATCCACTTGGCGTCCTCCACCGTCAGCCGGATGCACCCGTGGCTGGCCCGGCTTCCCAGGGCCTTGTAGCTGGAGGTCTTCATGGCGTCCAGGCTCACGGCGGTGTAGATCACCGAATGGAAGGCAATGGAGGCGTTGATCCGCGTCCAGTACCGGGCGTAGCTGTTCCCCCATTTGGGGAAGACGCACCACCGGGCATGCCGTCCGTTCAGCACCCAGTCCCCCACGTCGCTGGGGTTGGCCTTCGTGCCGGTGGAGCACAGCATCCGCCGCACGGGCACCGTATAGTTGCCCTCCTCGTCCCGGCCGTAAACCGTGGTCACCTGGTTCTCCACGTCCACCGTGATGGCGAAGGGAACCGGCGTGGGCTCCGGCGTGGGCTTCGGCGTATGCCCCGGCAGCACCACCCGGTTGTCGTTGAAGATCACGTTCCAGGTTTCCTCGTCCACAACTCCCGTGTCCTTCATGCCGTTCTGGTTCTGGATCGCCTTCACCGCCCGCAGGGTCTGGCGGGCGAAGTTCCCGCTGACAGGGCCGGAATAGTATCCCAGGTCCGTCATCCGCTGCTGCAGCTGCTTCACCAGCTTGCCGCTGGAGCCGCTCTTCAGCTGTTTGGTGAATTCCACGTAGTTGTCCGCCATGGTGATCCCGTTGTTGGCGGCGGTTTCCTCATCGTCCACCAGAAAGGCGCTTCCGTCCGGTACCGGCGTCCGGCTGGCCTCCGGCAGGTCGTTCTTTCCCACCGCCCCGGGGGCGAAAAGCGCCTCCTGGGTGAGGGGATCCGCCGCTCCCGTGGGGGTGATTCCGTTGTTTTCCTGGAACTCCCGGATGCTCTTCTGGGTGGCTCCCAGGAAGTTTCCGCTGATCTTGCCCTTGTAGTAGCCCAGCTCCATCAGCCGGGTCTGCAGGCTTTTGACCGCGTCCCCCTCGGAACCGTACCGCAGGGCCCGGTACCGGGCGGAATACAGGCGGCTCTGGGTCGTCTGGTCCGCCACCCCCGTCTCCTCCAGCCCGTAATCGGCCTGGAAGTCCTTCACCGCTTCCCGGGTGCCCTCCCGGTAGCGCCCGGAAAGGTTTCCCGTATAGTATTTCAGCTCCTGGAGCCGCGTCTGCAGCTCCAGCACGTCCTCGCCCTCATCCCCGTACTGCAGGTCCCGGCTGTCCAGAATCTCTTCCTCCAGCTCCGCCTC
>CAZRLU010000093.1:2274-5831 GCA_964600995.1 uncultured Oscillospiraceae bacterium
CAGGGCCAGACAGCAGATCATCCAGAAGCAAATCAACCGTTTCATTTCCCGCACCTCGCTCAGTATTACGTGTTATATTAACACTTCTGTAATTATTTTGCAAGATTGCTGACCCTTTCCGTAAAATTCACCCGGTCCAGGCCCATCAAAACGGCCGGGCGCCTTCGCGCCCGGCCGTCATTTTCCGTCCGGAAGATTTTATTTCAGCTCCACGCCCTCATAGGCCTTGGACCAGTCCATGGTTTCCTGCTCGCCGTATCCCGCGGGATAGGCACCCTTCTTCCGGAGGACATAGCCCAGGTCGATGTTGAAGTCGGTGCTGTCGCTGGCCACCGTGAAGGGCTCGGTGTACGCCTCCGCATCCTCGGTTTCCACCAGGGAGGAAACGATCAGATAGATATCCGTCCGCTTCTGGGTGGGCTTCACCTCCGCCGGCGCCGTGGCCCGCAGGGTGTAGGTGGCGGGATAGACCTCCCGGAAGAAGTACAGGCCGTACTGGTCCGTCTCCGTCTCCGCCACGGTGACCCCGTTGCGGATCAGCTCCACCTTCACATGGGGGATGCCATACTCGCCGCCGTCCTGCCAGCCGTTCCCGTTTTCGTCCAGCCAGCAGTAGTCGCCGATGGTGCCCGGCAGCACGCTGCCGATGTTCAGGCTCAGCTGATCCCGGCCCATCCGCAGGCTGATCAGCCCCGTCCGGCCCGTGCGTCCGTCGGTTTCCTCCACCACGGAGATCAGGCCGGAATCCAGCCGCTCGTCGTCCGGCTCCACGGCCACCGTGCCTTCCGGCAGGTTCGCCTGGATCCGGTAGTCCCCCGGCATCAGGCCGGAGAAGCGCCAGGCGCCGTTTTCGCCCGCATTCAGGCTCTGCAGCTGATTTCCGTCGCCGTCCAGCAGCAGGATTTCCGCTCCCGCCAGGGCTTCCGCCCCCGCGCCCCGGTCAATCCAGACCTGGCCGCCCAGGGCGGTGTATTTCACCATGCCCAGCCGCAGGTCCTCCCGCAGGCTGCCCTCCGTCATGGCGATGCCGGTCATCACAAGCCGGCCGCCCTCCCGGCGGAAGGTGCTGTCCCCCTCCTTGGGGGCGTCGGTGTTTTCGTCGGTCTCGAAGCTGACGGCGTAGCTTCCGGGCACCATGCCCGTATGCTCGAAGGCGCCGTTTTCATCGGTGGTCAGGGTGGCGAACAGGGCGCCGGTGGATTCGTCCAGCAGCTTCACCGCAAGGCCGGCGGGCGTTTCCTCGTCCGCGTCCATCCGTCCGTCGTTATTCTCGTCCAGCCAGGCCCGGCCCCGCAGAATTCCCGGCACCACGCCGCCGATCTGCTGGTCTGTCCAGCTCTGGCCCATCTCCAGGGTCAGGCTCGTCTCCTGCACGCCCAGGCCCGCCTGCAGGGGCAGGGTCACCCCCGGCGTCCGGGCCAGGGTCATGCCCTCCGGCAAAGCCACCGTCAGCCGGTAGGTATCCGGGTGCAGGCCCGCCAGCTCAAAGCTGCCGTCCTCTCCGGAAACGGCTTCCACCGCTTCCAGATCCGTCCTTCCGGGGGTCAGCGTCACCCGCAGACCCGCCATGGGTCCCTCGCCCTGCTCCAGGGTGCCGGAGCCGTCGGGATCATGGAAGAAGATGCCGGAGATCCGCCCCAGGGTCAGGGCGCCGCAGAGGGAGGCCTCCCGCTTGTCCGCCGTCCTGAAGTCGAACCATTCGCTCCGACCCAGGCCGTTTTCACCGAAGATCGTATTGTCGCCGCCCGCCCGGGCAAAGACCGCGCCTTCCGGCAGCTGGTATTCCAGGCAGTAGCGTCCGGGCATCACCGCGTCAAAGAGGAATTCCCCGGAATCCGGAATGGTCGCCGAGAAGGCTTCCCCTTCCTCGCTCATCAGCCGCACCACCGTGCCGGCCAGCCCGTTCTCCCCGGCGTCCCGGACGCCGTTGTCGTTCCGGTCCGCATAGACGGTGCCCTTCACGGTGCCGGGCATGATCATGCCCGCGTCCATGCCGGTGATGCTCTCGCCCAGGGGCACCTCAAAGGTCTCGGAGTAGCCCTCGCCCCCGTTCATGTTCAGCATCACGTTGCCTTCCCCGCGCCTGGTGAAGGCATATCCGTCCTTCGCCGTCATCCGCAGGCTGTACTTCCCGGGGGTCAGGCCCGTGAAGCTGTATCCGCCCTTGGCCCCGGTCTTGTCGGTATCCACCGCGGTTCCCTGCTCGTTCAGCAGCGTCACCTCGATGCCCTGGGCCGTCTTCTCGCTGCCGCTACGGCTGCCGGAGAAGTCGTCGTCCATATACACGGTGCCGCTGACGGATCCGTAATAGATGGCGCCCACGTTCACCGTGCGCTGCTCTCCGTCCTTCAGCACGAAATCCTTCCAGAAGTTTTCCCGCCGGTTGTCCCGGGCCACGAAATGGTTCCCCAGGGGATCGCTCACCGCCACGGTGAAGTTGCTGCCGTCGTCCGGCAGCACCGCCCGGATCCGGTAGGTGCTTCCCCGGAGCCCGGTCAGGGTGTAGCGGCCGTCCTCCCCGGAGAAGGACACAGCCATCTCCTCATCCTTGTTCTGCTTGATGGCGGTGACCTTGACGCCGGGCATGGGCTTCTCCCCTTCGTCGTACAGGCCGTTGTAGTTGGCATCCAGGAAGACCATGCCGCTGACGGTTCCCGCCCAGGTGAAGCCGATGTTCTGGTCCGGGTCATTCCGCCCGTCGTTCAGATCCAGGGTTTTGGTGGCCTTGGTCCGCCCCTCCGTGGTGAACACGGAGCGGTTCTTCCCGCCGGTCTTGCTGTAGCGGGTGAACATCAGCCCCTCGGGCACATAGCTGGTGAAGTCATAGTAGCCGGCCCGCAGCCGGTAGATCCGCCAGTAACCGTTCTCATCCGAATAGGCCTCAAACTCCAGGCCGTTCTTCTGTCCGGACAGGGTGATCCGGGCCCCGGCCACCCGGGGCTCCCCTGCGTCCATGATGCCGTCGGCGTTGACATCCAGCCAGCACACGCCGTCCACCACCACGCCCTTCAGCAGGCCCACGCCCCGCTCCGCCGTTTCCCCGGCGGAGACCCGGATGGGCTCGGATTCCTGAATGCCTTCGGCGGAGAAATCCATCACGGACTTGTTCAGCCCGGTGTCCTTCGATTTCCGGTTGAAGCCCCACTCCTCGGGCAGGGCCACCCGGATCCGGTAGCTTCCCGGCTCCAGCCCGGGCAGGGTGATTTCCCCTTCCCCGTCGGTATTGCCGCCGGTCACCGCCTTCCCGGATTCATCCACCAGATACACGGCGATGCCCTCCACGCCCTTTTCATAGACGCTGCAGTCGCCGTTGCTGTTGCTGTCATAGAAGACCTTGATGTGGAAAGCGCCCGTGTTCTCCCGCTCCGCCAGCCGCTCCACCTGGGGCGCCGGCGTGGGCTCTGCGGTGGGCACGGGAGTCATCTGCCAGGCCGGGGTCGCCGTGGGCGCAGCCGCGGCCGCGGTCTGCGTTCCGGTTTCCGCCTTCTCCATCGCCGCCTCCGGGGCCGCCGTCGCGGCGGTTTCCACAAAGGAAACGGGCACTGCCGTGGCCTGGG
>CAZRLU010000093.1:5931-8158 GCA_964600995.1 uncultured Oscillospiraceae bacterium
GCCGGCGTTTCCGGAACCGTCGCCACCGTGTTCTCCGTCAGCTTCGGAACCAGCACCGGAACCGTCACGTTCAGCCCGTCGGCCATGGTCACCGTGGTGGCGGCCCGGGTCAGATCCCATCCGCCGTCAATGGTTTCGGGCATGGGAACCACGGACACGGGATCGGAGCCGTCCAGCGCCAGCACCGTCTTCCCCGCCTGAATGATTCCCTTCTCCATGCCGCCCTGCAGCACCAGGAAGGAGCCCTCCAGGGGAACCTGCTCCGTGGTTCCGTCCTCCTTCTCCACCAGGCCGCGGAAAAACACGCCCAGCGTCATGACCTCGCTCCGGGCCGGCGTCAGGGACAGCATCATCCCTGCGGCCAGCGCCAGCGCCATCCACCGTGTCCATCTTCTCATGATCCGAAAAGTCCTCCTTCGGGAGCTCCGCCCGCCCCTCCGGCCTCCGGCCTCCGGGCGGGCTTCCCTCCGCGCGTATCGGTTCCCTGCCGTCTCCCGCGGGCTGTCAGTTCAGCTTCACGGAATGGCGGAACTTGTCATACACATTGCTTACGTAGAATTCCGTATATCCCCGGGGATAGCTCACGTGCAGGGTATACAGGTTCCTGTCCACGCAGGCCACGATCAGCCGTCCGGCGATCTCGGCCCCGGTTTCCTTCACCACGGCCCTGTAGTTGGCATAGACGCCCGTGGTCCCCAGGAAGGAGCGCTCCGCGGTGTTGGAGGGGGAGAAGCTGGTCAGGGCGCCGCTGCCGGAAAGGGTATCCAGCATGCCCTTGACCTCCTTCGTCAGCTCGCTCTTGGTATACTGCTTGTTCACCGGCACCGTCCGGGCCGTCAGCGTGGCGGCATAGTCCATGGAGGGATCCGGGTTGGTCAGAATGTAGGTGTCCGCCTGGGTGTCGTCCACCGTCCATCCGCTGGGACCCTCGAAGGTCAGATGCAGCGAGCTGGCCTCATAGGTCACATAGCTGAGGGACAGGGTGGGCAGCGGCGTGGGGGTGGGCTTGTCGATGGGGTCGATCAGCACCGGGGTCGCGCCCGCGTATTCGCTCTGGATCATAGGCGCCGCCGTCGGAGCCTCCTCCGCCGCGTCGGGAACCTCCTCCCAGTCCCCGCCCTCCTCGGAGGCCGGATCGTAGGAGCCGTCGTCATAGTCCGTCGGGCCCACCACCGTGGAGCCGAAGAGGTTCTGGGCGGGCTCCGCCGTGGGCGCTTCCGTGACCCGGTTGGCGGGCAGGGTGGTGTCAAAGACCTCCTTCTGCTGGCAGGCCGTCAGCAGAAGGGCGCAGAGCGCCAGCACCAGACACAGCATCCGTTTCTTGTTCATGGTAACATCCTCCCTGTTTCGTGGAATCCGGTCCGCCCCGTTGGACGGGCCCAAAGCCGAAAAAGTTCCCTTATTTTGACCGCATCCGCGGTTACTGCTCCTCGTCGTCGTATTTCGGATGATACACCCGCCGGTCCAGGCTGAAGATCCGCTCGCTGAAGGCTCCCTCCGGCGTCTTCTCCCAGGCGGCCTTCATGGTGTTCATCCGGGCGTCCATCATATCGATCCAGTGCAGGGCTTCCGCCTCGGGGAACATGGGCGGCCGGGGGCTTCCGTATTCCGCCTCCCCGTGGTGGCTCAGCAGCATGTGCTCCAGCAGCACCACGCACTCCCCCTTCACCCCGGTCTGCTCCGCGGCCCGGTTCAGCAGGGTGATGCCCCGCACCAGATGCCCCAGCAGCTGCCCGTCCCGGGTGTAGTCCGTCACGTTGCCGCTCTCGTCGCTCTTCAGCTCCTCCAGCTTTCCCAGGTCGTGGAGGATCACCCCGGCGCAGAGCAGATCCCGGTTCATCCAGGGATAGATCTCCAGGGCCGCCTTCGCCAGCCGCAGCATGTCCGTCGTGTGATGCAGAAGGCCGCTGCGCTCCGCGTGGTGCATCCGCTGGGCCGCCGGGAACCAGTCCAGCCTCTCGCCGGCCATTTCCAGCATCGCCAGGGTCAGCTTCCGCAGGCTTTCGCTCTCAAAGCTCTCCACCGTCTCCAGGATGTCCCGCTTCATGTCCTCCGCGGTCCTGGGAGCCGCGGGCACCAGGTCGCCGATCTCCAGCGGATCCTCCGGGGTCACCGTCCGCCATCTCTCGATCCGCATCTGAAGCCGGCCGTTGTATTCCTGCACGCCGCCCCGGACCTTGATGGGCTTCCCGGTCTCCGGCAGCTCCCGCAGGCCGTCCCAGTTCCA
>CAZRLU010000094.1:0-8105 GCA_964600995.1 uncultured Oscillospiraceae bacterium
GATAGTCAGTCTCCTGTGCCTTTTTTCCCAATGTCATTATCTAAATGACATTGTCCCGGAGGACGGCTCCTTGCTTTGTGCTTACCGCTGGACGCGACCGGAGGCGTTGCCGCCGCAGAGGGCGAGCACTTCCTTTTCGGAAGCCAGGTTGAAATCGAATTCCGTGGCCTGCTTGAGACAGCTGGCGGCCACCGCGAACTCAATGATGTTCTGGGGATTATCCGGCCACTTGCGCATGGCGTGGATCAGTCCACCGCCGAAGCTGTCTCCGCCGCCGACCCGGTCCACCAGGTGGATCAGGTAATTCCGGGCGAAGGAGGCCTGGCCGTCCCGGAACAGCATGCCGCTCCAGTTGTTGTCGCTGGCGGAGATGCTGCCGCGCAGGGTGATGGCGACGGCCTTGAAGTGGAACCGTTCCGTCAGCTGGCGGGCGACGGAAATGTAGCCCTCCCGGTCCAGCTTGCCGGAGTTGATGTCCGTATTTTCCGCCGCGATTCCGAAGACGTCCTTGGCGTCCTCTTCATTGGCGATGCAGACATCCACATAGGGCATCAGCCCGGACATGACCTCGCCGGCCTTCTCCCGGGTCCACAGCTTGCCGCGGTAGTTCAGGTCGCAGCTGACGGTGATGCCCTTCGCCTTGGCCGCCTTGCAGGCGTCCAGGCAGATCTCCGGCAGCTCGCCGCCCAGGGCCGGCGTGATGCCGGTGAAGTGGAACCAGTCGGCGCCTTCAAAGATGGCGTCCCAGTCAAACTCGTCCCGGCGGGCCAGGGCGATGGAGGAGTTGGCTCGGTCGTAGATGACCTTGCTTCCCCGCTGGGAGGCTCCCTTTTCGCAGTAGTAGACCCCCAGGCGCGGGCCGCCCCGGAGAACCATGGAGGTATCCACGCCGTAGCGGCGCAGGGCGTTGACCGCGTTCTGGCCGATTTCGTGCTCCGGCACCTTGCTGACAAAGGCCGCGTCGTTCCCGTAATTGGCCAGGGAAACCGCCACGTTGGCCTCTCCGCCGGCGTAGGTGGCCTCAAAGGTGTCCGCCTGCAGGAAACGCTGATATCCCGGAGGGTTCAGCCGCATCATGATCTCACCGAAAGTAATAACCTTGCTCATGCTTCCTTCACCGCCTTCATGAATTCCCGGGCCAGGGCCGTGACCTTGTCCCATTCCCCGTTCTCGATCCATTCCTTGTTGACCAGGTTGCCGCCGACGCCCAGGCCGACGCAGCCGGCCTTCATGTAGTCCGCGGCGTTTTTCTCATTGACGCCGCCCACGGCCATCAGCGGGATATGCCCCAGGGGCGCGGAGACCGCCTTGATGTATCCGGGCCCCAGGCTGCCGGCCGGGAAGACCTTCACCGCGTCGGCGCCGGCGTTCCAGGCTTCCAGGATTTCCGTGGGGGAGAAGGCGCCGGGATACAGCCCCAGCCCCAGGGCCTTGCCCATCCGGATGATTTCCGGCTGGGTGGAGGGGGTGACCAGGTAGTGGCCGCCGGCGTTGTAGGTCATGCTGACCTGCTCCGGGGTGATCACCGTTCCGGCGCCCACCAGCATCCGGTCCCCGAACTCCTTTTCCACGGCCTCGATGGCCGCCGCGGTGTTCTTCCAGGTATCCGGGGCCTTCTGGTTATAGGTGACCTCCATCAGGCCGATTCCACCCTCCTCGAAGGCGTGGCCCAGACGTACGATATACTCCGGCTTCAGCCCGCGGACGATGGCGACAATTTTCCGTTCCTTTACATATTCCAGGGGAGTCATCCTTCTTCACCTCTTACCATTCGGCAATCACGCCGTCGCTGTCCCGCCAGATGGGATTATGCCAGTCGTGGCCTTCCTGCGCCATCTTGCGGACATAGTCCTCGTTGACCTCGATGCCCAGACCGGGCTTGTCCATCAGGTCGCACATGCCGTTCTTCCAGGTGAACACCTCGGGATTGCTCAGGTAGTTCAGCAGATCGTAGCCGGCGTTGTAGTGGATGCCGGCGCTCTGCTCCTGAATGAAGGCGTTGGGCGTGCAGAAATCCACCTGCAGGCAGGCGGCCAGGGCGATGGGGCCCAGCGGGCAGTGCAGCGCCACGGAAACGTCGAAGGCTTCGGCCATGGCGCTGATCTTCCGGGCTTCCAGGATTCCGCCGCAATGGCTTACATCGGGCTGGACGATGTCCACGCCGCCCCGGGTCAGCATATGCTTGAAGCCCCAGCGGGTGAAATTGCGCTCGCCGGTGGCGATGGGCGTATGGCAGGTGCGGGCGAACTCAAGGAACTCGTCCTCGTTTTCGCACAGGACCGGCTCCTCGATGAACATCAGGTGATAGGGCTCCAGCAGGTGGATCAGCTGCTTGGCCATGGTCTTGTGCACCCGGCCGTGGAAGTCCACGGCGATGCGCATGCCGGGAACCGCCTCCTGGATCGCGGCGACCCGCTCCACGGTGGCGTCCAGCTTGTCATAGGTGTCGATCCAGCGCAGCTCGTCCGTTCCGTTCATCTTGACGGCTTTGTATCCCTGGGCTGCCGCTTCCTTCGCAGCCTCCCCGGTGTCCCTGGGATGGTCGCCGCCGATCCAGCGGTACACCTCGATACGGTCCCGGCACTTTCCGCCCAGCAGATCATAGACCGGCACACCCAGGGCTTTTCCCTTGATATCCCACATGGCCTGCTCAATGCCGGAGATGGCGCTGGTCAGGATGGGGCCGCCCCGATAGAAGCCGGTGCGGTACATCTGCTGGAAGGCGTCCTCAACGTCGGTGGCGCTGTGGCCGATCAGCTGGGCGCCCAGCTCCTTCACGGCGGCGGCGACGCTGTCGGCCCGGCCTTCGCAGACGGGCTCGCCCCAGCCGACCAGGCCGTCATCGGTGGTCATCTTCAGGAACAGCCATCTCGGCGGAACTTTGAACAGTTCCAGTTTTGCAATCTTCATACAGGTCCCTCCCTTATCGCGATACATATTAAGATACTATCCGCTGCGGGAATTTCCGTCCCGGAATCAGGCTTTTTCTTCCAGCTCTGCGATCTCCTGCGTGGTTTTGGCCTCCCGCTTCAGCAGCCGCGGAGCCAGGGCAAGAGAGAGCAGGGACAGGGCGATCAGGATGATGGAGGGGGTGTTGGAAACCAGCGGCAGGAAGGCGCCCTTGCTGACCATCAGCGCCCGCCGCAGGTTTGTCTCCGCCAGCGGCCCCAGAATAAAGCCCAGGATAATCGGCGTTATGGGGAAATCCAGCTTGTTCATAATGATGCCGACGATTCCGAAGACCAGCACGATCCAGGCGTCGAAGATCCGGTTATTGATCGCGATGGAGCCCACCAGACTCAGCACCATGATGATGGGCAGCAGGATGTGCTTGGGCACCGCCAGCATGCGGACAAAGAGCTTGATGCCGAAGTACTGCAGAATGACGCAGAAGATGTTGGCGATCATCAGGGCGACAAAGATGCCATAGATGAAATCGGCGTTCTTGGTCATGACCAGCGGACCGGGCTGCAGGCCATGAACCATCATGACGCCCAGCATCACCGCGGTGAAGGTGTCTCCCGGGATGCCCAGGGCGAACAGGGGGATCATGGCGCCGCCGACGCAGGCGTTGTTGGCCGTTTCAGAAGCCACGACGCCGCCCATGTAGCCGGTGCCGTACTTTTCCGGATGCTTGGAGGTGGATTTGGAAATGGAGTAGGCAACCAGGTTGGCCGTCATGCCGCCGATGCCGGGCAGGATGCCGATGAAGGCGCCGACGATGCCGGAGGTCAGCATGTTGCCGATCTGCTCCTTGAATTCCTTCCAGGTAAAGCCGAAACCCTTGATCTTATAGTTGGTTTCGATCTTGGTCTTCTTGTCGAAGGAACGGGAGGCGTTGATCAGCTCGCCCACGGCATAGATACCGATCAGGGCGGGGATCAGGTTGATGCCCGCATCCAGGGCGTGCATACCCATGGTCATCCGGGTGGTGCCGTCCACCTCGGAGGCGCCGATGAAGGAGCACAGAAGGCCGAGACAGGCGACCGCCAGGCCCTTCCACAGGTTCTTGCTGGACAGGGCGATGACCATCGTCAGGGCAAAGAAGGCCATCCAGAAATAGTCTGCCTTGCCGAAGTTGATGGCGATGCTGGCCACGGGGCCGGAAAGGAAGAACAGGGCGATAAAGCCGATGATGGATCCGATGAAGGAATAGAAGATGCCGGTTCCCAGCGCCTTGCCGGCTTCGCCCTTCCGGGCCATGGGGGAGCCGTCAAACTGAGTGGCCACGTTGGAGGCCGCGCCGGGGATGTTGAGCAGAATAGCGGAAATCAGGCCGCCGGAGCAGGATCCGATATAGATGCCCATGATCAGGGCGAAGGCGGCCATCCGGGGCAGCTTATAGGACAGAGGCAGCACCAGCACCAGGGCTGTGTTGCCGTTCAGGCCGGGGACACAGCCGAACATCACGCCCAGGAAAACGCCGAAGGCGACCATGGCGATGGACAGCAGGTCTCCCATCTGCTGGAAGCCCAGCACAAAATTTTGCAGCATAGTGTTTCTCCTTTTCTCCTCTTATCGCGCAAATCAGCCGAAAATGGCACGGTACAGATTGCCCAGACCCAGGTCGATGAAGGAGACCTTGGGAACCGCGAGACCGAAGGCGCATCCGAAGATGAGATAGATGCCCAGGGAGGCAATCAGCGCGATGATCAGGCTTTTCACCCAGCTCTTCGGGGACAGGTCCGTGGAGAGCAGGGTGATCTGCAGGGTGAGGAAGCAGAAAGTACTGATGGTGAAGCCGATTTCCGGCATCACAAGGATATAGAGGAAAATCAGCACCAGGGTGATGGGCATGGTGATCTTCTGGAACAGATAGCGGTTTTTGATCTGCTCCTCCGTCATGCCCGCGATGTCCTCGCTGTCATCTTCCTTTACGACGGGCTGGACTTTTCCCTGCTTGGTATTGATGAGCCACTTGACGATAATGATCGCGCCCAGCACGAACATGGCGATGGCCACGGCCTTCGGGACGCTGTCCGCTGCCAGGCGGCCGTTCCCGGCCTTCATGAAGGACTTGGTTCCGATGGTGGTCCAGTAAAAGAAGGCAGCCAGGATCATGACCACAACGCCGGAGATCAGATCCGTGAAGTTTTTCTTTTGCTTATTGTTCTGCATAAGCATATCCTCCAGTCAAAAAGTGCGGCAGGCACCTGAAGTGCCTGCCGCATGCTCATGTATCAGACAGGCTGATGAGCAGGTTTGGCGTTATTCGCCCATCAGGACTTTCGCCATGGGAGCGTAGACGTCTTCAACACCCTTCATGAAGGTGACGCCGGCTTCACCGGGCTGGAAGTTGGCGTGGAAGTTGTACAGGCCCAATGCGTTGGAGTAGGGCTCCATGGTGACGGCCTTTTCAACCGCGTCGGTGAAGGTCTTGATGATGGCCGGATCGGTGCCCTTCTTGAAGCCGAAGTAGTAGAACCACTCAGCCGCGAAGGAGAAGCCCAGCTCGCCGGAGCAGGGGATGTCGGCGAAGTTCTCGTTGCGCTCGTTGCCCAGCACGCACAGCGGGATGAAGTCGCCGGTCTCGATGTATTCCTTGCCCTGGCTGTAGAGGCCTTCAAGGATGTCGCACTGTCCGCCCAGGAAGGCAACGGTACGGTCGGTGGCGGAGCCCAGGTCGATGCAGTCCACTTCGATGCCCAGAGCCTGCATCATGGCGATGGCGTGCATATGCAGCGTTCCGCCCATCTCCACGGCGTAGGTCAGTTCGCCGGGATGATCTTTGGCGTAGTTCACAACGTCTTCAAAGGTCTTGAGACCCTTGGCGTTGTCCTTCTTGACGAAGAGGCAGTAGGTGTTGCCGCCGCCGGTCACGGAAGCGATGTCCAGCGCGTTCGCCCAGTCCCAGCCTTCATCCATGCGGCCCAGCAGCTTCAGCAGCAGGGTGTCCACATGATGATAGAACACGGTGTAGCCATCGGCATCCCGGTTCAGCAGCTCGGTCATGGCCACGGTGCCGGCGCCGCCAGCCATGTTGGTCACCACGACGGGCTGGCCCAGCAGCTCGGTCAGGGACTGCGCGATGGCGCGGACGGTGGTGTCAGTATCTCCGCCGGGATTGGCGGGGATCAGAACTTCGATCGCTTTTTCCGGATAGTCGGCCAGCGCGGAGGTGCAGCCGAATACCATCATGAGGGCCAACAGAAGAGCAATAATCCTGGAGTGTTTCATGGGTCGTTCTCCTTTGTTTTTATTTCAACAATCCACAGGGATTGCTGAGTTCGTCAGGATCCGGCGGTTTATTCCGCCATGCGCCCCGGCGGGGCGACCTTTGCTTCCTCGGATTTCCGGAAGAAACGGTCCAGCCGGGCAAGGTTGTATTTTCCCATCTCGTCATAGGCGTCGATTACTTCCCGGACCTGGCCTTCCCGGATGAATTCCATGATCTGCCGGTGGGAGGGAACCGCGAAGCTGCGGGCATCCGGTACGCCGTTCATCGCAGTGAAGATGTTGACAATGTTGGCCTGGTTGGCCACCATGGCCTGGATCAGCAGATCGTTGTGGCTGGCACAGACCACGGCCAGATGGAACTGATAATCCGCCAGGTTGTACCGGTCATTGTCTGCGTCCGCCTCCGTCATCTCGTCCAGCCGGGCTTCCATCTGCCGGAAATCCTCCTCCGTGGCGGCCTTTCGGGAAAGCTTGATGGCTGTGACTTCCACTGCATTGCGGAAATCCAGAAAATCGCGGTAAACCTTTTCACTCAGGTTGAAAACATGGGTCGCAGGAAGGAAGTTGGTGGGGTTGGCCACAAAGGTTCCGAGCCCCTGCCGGGTCACGATCAGCTTTTCGCCCCGCAGCTTCTGCAGCGCTTCCCGCACAACCACGCGGCTGACGGAAAACTGCCTGCAAAGATCGCTTTCGCTGGGAAGCCTGGTTCCTTCCGCCCAAGTGCCGGAAAGCAGGTTTTCCTTCAGCTGATCATAAACCGCTTCGGTCAGATTTACCTTCTGAACCCGCGTAATTTCCACGTTGTCACACCTCCATGCAACACGCTGTAGGATGTAACATGTCATACAAGTCACCTGCATTATATGGCGGAATAATGACCTTGTCAAGTATTTTCTGAATAATGATTGACTTTTTTTCGGGTCTTCGCTATTGTTTTGAATCAGAAAGAAACGCTGCGGAAGAACCAAGGCGGGAAAAGGTCGGCGGAAAGCATGGAAGAAAAGGAACTCTCCGGGCTGAAACAGATGCATTCGCAGGTGCGCCTGACGCTGCTGGCGTCCCTCGTGTTTTTTCTGATCGGGCTCTTTGCCCTGGTTTCACACTGGACCAGCGCGGTGCCGATCATTATTTTTGCCTGCGTTTTCCGCCTGGCTGCCGTCTGGTGGGTGCGCAGGAGGTACAACGCGGCCTGGACGAAGGCTTTTGTGGTGAAGGCGGCGGAGAAAAGGCTGAAGCCGGTGGAATACCAGGCGCGGGAGACGGTTCCCGAGACCCTGGTTTCCGACCTGGGCTTTGCGCCGGAGGTGCGCCTTGTGCCCAATTCCCTCCGGTTCCATGTGCTGAAGGGAAGGCTCTCCGGCTGCGCTGTCACGGCGGCGGAAACGGCCTTTGTGCGGGTGACTGCCGCCGGGCGCCAGGGAGGCCGCACCGCCGCCGGCACGCTGGTGACCGCTGAAAACGCGGTGCCGGCCGGCGAAAGATGGACGCTGCTCAGCCAGCACCCACTGGACGGCATCTGCCCCATGAGCGAGTACGACCACAGCGCCTGGCAGATGGTTCCCGCGCCGGCGGCCTTGTCCGGGGCAGCCTGCTTCTCGGCAAACGGGCAGACCGAAAGCCTGGCGGCGGTCGCGAAAATGATCGCGCCCTTTGCGGCAGGGAAAAGCATGGCGCTGGCCGCCGCAGACGGCAGGCTTTCCATTCTGCTTCCCGGTTCCTTTTATGCCGGAAAGCCGGATATCACCAAAGCGCCGACGGCGGAAATGATCGCCAGCGGGCAGATTCCCGTGCTGGAGACCCTGGAAACCATCCTGGCCCGGCTTCAGGCCTGAAGCGGATCCCGGGCAGCCCGGGAAGCGGACGGAAGCCCCGGGGCGGGCAAAAGAGAAAGGGACGGAGATCCCGGAGGAAAGGTCGGGGAGGATTTG
>CAZRLU010000095.1:0-8064 GCA_964600995.1 uncultured Oscillospiraceae bacterium
TTGATATCAATTCCGTTTTTTTGATACTTTTTCGTGCTTTTTCCCGCTCTATAATGTAAACGAAGGAACAGAAAAAGCATCCCGAAGGCCGTACCGGAGGGAGAAGAAATAGATCCGCCGCGGAGAAAGGAGCGTCCCAGGATGAATGCTTCCCCGTCCAGACAGGCCGCCCGGAGGAGGCGCATGCTTCATTTCTACAACAACCGCTTCCTGTATCTGATGCTGCTGCCGGCCATCCTCTATATCGTCGTGTTCTCCTATGTCCCCATGGGCGGGCTGGTGATGGCCTTCAAGCGGTTCAACTACAACAAGGGCATCTTCGGAAGCCCCTGGGTGGGCCTGAACAACTTCAAGTTTTTGCTGAACTCCAACAAGCTGTTCTTCCTGACCCGGAACACGCTTCTGTACAACCTGGCCTTCATCCTCTTTGACATCGTGGTGCAGGTCTCCTTCGCCATCATGATCAACGAGCTGCGGGCGAAAATGTACAAGCGGGTTTTCCAGTCCTTCATCTTCCTGCCCTACTTCATCAGCTGGGTGGTGGTGGCGGCGATGGTGCAGGCCATCTTCGGATTTGAGTACGGCATGCTGAACCGGCTGATCGAGAAGCTGGGCTTCTCCCGGCTGAACCTCTACATCAGCGCGGACCCCTGGCCCTTCCTGATCGTGTTCCTGCATCTGTGGAAAGCCACGGGCTACGGCTCCATCGTCTACATGGCCTCCATCACCGGCATCAGCCCGGAGCTGTATGAGGCGGCGGCCATCGACGGCGCCAGCTTCTGGCAGCGGATCCGCTACGTGACCCTGCCGGGCCTGCGGCCCACGGTCATGATCATGTTCCTGCTGGCCCTGGGGCAGGTTTTCCGGGGGGATTTCGGACTGTTCTACCAGATGGTGGGCAACAACGCGCTGCTGCTGCCGAAGACCGATATCCTGGACCTGTACGTATACCGGGCCCTGTCCTCCTCCAGCGATCTGGGCATGGCGGCGGCGGCCGGGTTCTATCAGTCCCTGCTGTGCTTTGTGACCATCACCACGGTCAACGGCATCATCCGGAAGGTGCAGCCCGACTACTCCCTGTTCTGATCCGGGCCGGATCTGCGGGAAAGGAGGAAGAATATGAGTTCCGCCACCCTGAAAAGAAAAGCCGCGAACCGCATCGACGCGCGGGACAAGATCCTGTTCAACATCCTGGCCTACACGCTGGTGACCGTTTTCGGCCTCATGTGCGTGCTGCCGTTCCTGCTGGTGCTGATCACCTCCTTCACGTCGGAATCCGCCCTGATGCACAACGGCTACACCTTCTTCATCAAGGAGTTTTCCACCGAGTCCTACGGCCTGGCCTTCCGGAATCCCCAGAAGATCATGTGGGCCTACCGGAACACCATCTGCGCCACGCTGATCGGCACCACCATCGCCGTGCTGCTGGCCTCCATGACGGGCTACGTGCTGCAGCGGCCGGACTTCGCCCCGAGAAACAAGTTCTCCCTGTTCTTCTTCTTCACCACCCTCTTCAACGGGGGCCTGGTGCCCTGGTACATCCTGTGCACCAAGTATCTGGGGTTCAAGAACAACTACATCGCCCTGGTGCTGCCGCTGATCTTCTCCGTGTGGAACATGATCATCGCAAAGAACTTCATGAAGGGCATCCCCTTTGAGATCACGGAATCCGCCAAGATCGACGGAGCCAACGACATCCGGATCTTCTTCCAGCTGATCCTGCCCCTTTCCAAGCCGCTGCTGGCCACCCTGGGGCTCTTCTCTGCCCTGGCCTACTGGAACGACTGGTACAACTCCCTGCTCTTCGTGACGAAGGATCAGTACAAGAGCCTGCAGTACTTCCTGCAGGAGATGCTCAACAGCATGCAGGCCCTGAAGAACCTGGTGAACTCGGGCATCGACATCAGCCAGATGAGCAAGAACCTGCCCCAGGAGACCCTGAAGATGGCCATGACCATGATCACCACCGGGCCCATCATCCTGCTGTATCCCTTTGTGCAGCGGTTCTTCGTCAAGGGCCTGACCATCGGCGCCGTCAAGGGCTGAGGCCCCGGGGCGCGGCAAAAAGGATTATCAAGGCGGAACTGCCTTGAATATAAAAAGGAGGGACAAACCATGAAGCGTTTACTTTCCATCTGCCTGGCCCTGTGCTTGGTGCTGGCCATGACCGCCGCCATGGCGGCGCCGGCCACCAAGACCATCATCGCGGCGGCCGACGGCCGGACCGTGACCGTCGCCGCCCAGGACGCGGATCTGACGGAGCCCATTCCCCCGGAGGAGAATCCCTGGAGCGGCTTTGACACCTCCAAGCCCGCCCACCTGGTGTTCTACGTGGTCGGCACCGAGGGCGAGGATCATCAGCGGGTCATCGACCTGGTGAACCAGCGGATGCAGCTGCTGATCAACACCACCATCGAGGTGCCGGTAATCCCCCTGTCTGACTTCCAGACCAAGTATCCCCTGGTGCTGGCCGGCGGCTCGGACTGCGACATCATCATGACCCATCCCTACATCGGACCCTTCCAGACCCAGGCGGACGCCGGCGCCTACTATGAGCTGACGGACGAGTTCCTGAACACCTGGATGCCCGAGACCATGAAGTCCCAGATCCCCGGAAGCTGGAAGCAGGCCATGTACAAGGGCAAGCTGTACCAGATCCCCCGGAACGACTCCGACTACGAGCAGGCCTATGGCGTGGTGGTCCTCAAGGAGCTGCGGGAGAAGTACGGCATCCCGGAGATCAAGAGCCTGGACGACTATCAGGCCTACCTGTACGCGGTGGCTGAGGGCGAGAAGGACACGGGCATCTTCGCCATGTACACCAACCCCTCCTGCCCCATGACCCTGACCTTCCTCAGCGGCGTGGAGAACTGGCAGACCGTCGGCGACTATTACTGGGATGCGGACAACGAGGTGCTGAAGCCCGAGGACCTGTTCATCGGCACCTTCACCGAGGAGTACAAGAACTACTGCCTGCGGATGGCTGACTGGGCAAAGCACGGCGTATGGCCCAGCAACGCCATCACCAACGTGACCCACATCAACGACCTGTTCAAGGACGGGAAGAGCGCATCCGACATCACGATGTACAAGTCCGCCAACGACGACATCCTGAAGATGGAGAAGAAGGGCCTGCATGCGGAGTATTTCGCCATCATGCCCGAAACCGCCAACACCCGGATCTCCCCCTACAACTATGACGCCCTGGCCATCACCTCCTTCTGCGAGCAGCCGGAGCGGGCGGCCCTGGCCATCGACGTGATGAAGAACGACCCGATCATCAACAACCTGCTGCAGGGCGGCATCGAGGGCGAGCACTACATCCTCCACGAGGACGGCAGCCATTCCGGCGGCCCGAAGGAGGAGCTGTATCCCTGGAGCGGCTGGGCCTGGTGCCTGCGCAGCCAGATGAACCCCACCACCGGCGGCATCGTGCCCCAGGTGGCGGCGGTGCGGCAGTTCTTCGACGAGCGGAACATCACCTACGAGAAGTTCCCGGTGGACGGCTTCTCCTTCGACAAGACCGGCATGGAGGACATCGCCGCGACTCTGAACGCCCTGAGCCAGGAGTGGTCCACCTCCTTTGACCTGGGCATCTTCGGAGACGACACGGAAGCCAAGCTGGAAGAGTACCGGAAGCTGCAGAAGGACGCCGGCATCGAAAAGCTGCTGGAAGCCTGCAAGCAGCAGCTGGCGGATTTCCTGGCGAACAAGTAATCATTGAACGCAGGGTCCGCCGCTGAGCGGACCCTGTCTTTTTACCCGGAAACGGTCCCTCCGGCCCCGGGAGCGGGCAGCCGCCCCCGGGGCGTCGGAGCGGACGCGCTGAAAACATCTCCCTCCGCGGCTTCGGCCCGGGGAGAACGGAAACGAAAATCGGAGGCGGAACACCGTGAACGATCGGCTGAAAATGATGGAGGAGGGGAAGGTCGTCCCCACCATCCTGAAGCTGGCTGTGCCGACGATGCTCGGCATGGTGGTGCAGATGGTGTACAACATGACGGACACCTACTTCATCGGCCAGACCGGGGACCCGTATCTGGTGGCCGGAATCTCGCTGGTGATGCCGCTTTTTTATGTGATTCAGGGCATCGGGAACATCTTCGCGGTGGGCTCCGCCAGCCTGATCTCCCGGCAGCTGGGTGCGAAGCAGCCGGAGAAGGCAAACCGGACCTGCGCCGTGGCCGTCTGGTCCACGGTGCTGCTGGGGGCATTCCTGACGGGGATTCTGCTGCTGCTTCAGCAGCCCATTCTGAGCCTGACGGGCATGAGCGGGGCCACCTCCCGGCCGGCCAGTGACTACTACCACATCATCGCCCTCTTCGCCATGCCGATGATTCTGAACGTGACCCTGGGCGGGCAGCTGCGCAGCGAGGGCGCCACCCACCACGCCACCATCGGAACCGCCATCGGCCTGGGCGTGAACATCCTGCTGGACCCGCTGCTGATTCTCCGCATGGGGCTGAACGCGGCGGGAGCCGCCTGGGCCACGGTGGCCGGGGCCTGCTGCTCCATCGCCTATTTCCTGACCGTATACGGGCGGAAAAAGACGGCGCTGCGGCCGACGCCCCGGAACTTCGTGCCCGAGGCGCAGATCTATCTGGAGACGCTGAAGATCGGCGGGCCCGCGGCCCTTTCCCAGATCGTGATGAGCTTTACCTCCATCCTGAGCAACAACGTGGCCGCCTCCTTCGGGGACGTGACGGTGGCCGGGGCGGGGGTCTACATGCGGGTGGGCACCCTGTGCCTGATGCTGCTGATGGGGCTGACCACCGGATACCAGCCTTTCGCGGGCTACAGCTACGGCGCGGGGAATTTCGCCCGGCTGCGCCAGGGGTTCCGGGCCACCGTGCTGATCGCCACGGGGGTGGCCTGCGCCTTTGACATCCTGTTCCTGACCCAGGGGGAAAACATGATCCGCTTCTTCATCGATGACCCGGGCACCGTGGAGGTGGGCGCGATGATGCTGCGGGCCCTGTGTCTGGCAATGCCCTTCGTGGGGCTGCAGCTGACTCTGACCGTGACCTTCCAGGCGCTGGGCAAGGCCCTGCAGGCCATGGTCATCACGGTGGGACGGCAGCTGGCGCTGTACGTGCCGCTGCTGATGCTGCTGCCGAAATGGTTCGGGCTTCCGGGCTTCGCCTTCGCCCAGCCCGTGGCGGACGTACTGACGACCGTGATCGCCGCCGCCCTGTTCGTTTCCCTCTTCCGGCATCTGCGGGAGGAGGAGGCGCTGACGGCGAAGGATCCGAAAAAGGGGGAATCGGCAACATGAAAATTGCGGTAATCGGGGCTTCCGGCAAGGCCGGGAGCCGCATCGCCCGGGAGGCCCGGATGCGCCGGCACCAGGTGACCGCCATCGTGCGGGACGCGGCCAAGGTGGCCGGCTGCGGCTACGAGGTGATGCAGAAGGACCTGTTTGACCTGACGGCGGAGGATCTGCGGCCTTTCCCGGTGGTGGTGGACGCCTTCGGAACCGGCTTTGACGAGGAAAGCGCCAAGGGCCACGAAAAGGCCATGGCCCACCTGATCGAAGTGCTGGAGCAGCTGCCGGAAACCCGGCTGCTGGTGGTGGGCGGCGCCGGCAGCCTGTATACGGACCGGGGGCGGCATCAGCTGGCCGTCGAGCTGATTCCGGAGCAGTTCCGGGCCGTTCCGACCCACATGAAGAACGCCCTGGAGGAGTTGCAGCGGAGCCGGGTGAACTGGACCTACTTCTCTCCCGCCTTCACCTTTGATCCCCAGGGGCCCCGGACCGGGAAATACGTGACCGGGGAGGACTACCTGGCCCGGAACAGCGAAGGGGAGAGCTACATCAGCTATGAGGACTACGCCATCGCCATGATGGACGAGGCGGAGGACGGCAACTTCATCCGGAAGCGGTTCACCGCCGCGGCGGAGAAGGTTCCCAACAAGGACGGCTATTTCGGCACGGAGCCGAAGGCGCCGAAGTTTGAGGGCATCAGCAGCTACCGGCCGCCCCTGAACTACGAGCTGACGGGAAGAACCTTCCTGCTGGTGATGGACACGGTGGAAAACATCACCGTGCGATTCCTGACCAGGGATCTGCTGGAATACGCCCAGGGGGACAAAACCTGGCGGGAGAAATACGAATGCGCCAAGGGGGCGGAGGAGGCCTATTTCGTCAACTTCGAGCTGACGGGCGTCGCCCCCCGGACCAACATCACCCTGCTGCTGGACACCCGGACGCGGCTGGTTTCGGTGGTGAATACCTGGACCGGGTTGAAGAAGGAATATCCGACCCTGTGCGATTTCCGGTTCGACTTCGGCGCCATCGACACGCCCGGCCTGCCGCTGCCGAAGAAGCGCCACGGATACACCACGGACCTGCTGGGAAAGCGGATCCACTGGCACTACGGGCCCAACTGGTCCATCATTCACGTGTACTATCATCCGAACTACATGCGGGGAACCTTCACCCCCGAGGCCCTGTCCCGGATGGAGCCCATGTCCACGGAGGCCGAGGCCGCCTGGAAGGAGAACCCCTACGACGAGAAGACCGCCTTTGTCAAGCTGCGGGAGGGGCTCTACGCGGTCACCTGCGTGGAGCAGAGCATGAGCCGCAGCGGCCGGGTCGGCAACAGCCTGCTGTTCATGATGGACACGAAGCGCGTCCATGATGTGGGCCGCTCCTTCGGCCACTCCGGCCAGTTCGGCGGCGCGGGCTACATCCCCGAGAACTACCTCTTCGGCGCCTACGGCGAGTTCGTGGAGTTCGATCCGGAGGATCCCATCAACAGCAAGCCCTGGTTCTATCAGGCGGAGTGAGGTGAGAGAAGATGAAAATTGCGGTGATTGGAGCCGCCGGCCGGGCGGGCCGAATGATCGCCTTCGCCGCCTGGAAGCGGGGGCATGAGGTAACGGCCATCCTGCGGGACCGGGACAAGGCTCCGGGCATCCCCTATCCCTGGCTGGAAAAGGATCTTTTTGACCTGACGAAGGAGGACCTGGCCGGATACGACGCGGTCATCAGCGCCTTCGGGCTGCCCTTCGGCGGGGATCATCCCGCGGACGCCTACCAGAAGGCCATGGAAAAGCTGATCAGCCTCTTCCGGGAGCTGCCGCAGGTGCGGCTGCTGGTGGTGGGCGGCGCCGCGAGCCTCTGGCAGGACGAAAGCCGCTCCGCCCGGGCCCTGGAGCTGATGCCGGAGAAGTTCCGGAAGGATCCGGCGGACATGATGGCAGCCCTGGAGCTGCTGCGGAAAAGCGACATCAACTGGACCTATTTCTCCCCGGCCTTCTTCTTTGATCCCCGGGGAAAGCATACCGGAAGCTATGTGACCGGCGGGGACGTGATGATCCGCAACGGCGAGGGCGAAAGCTACATCAGCTACGCGGACTACGCCGACGCCATGCTGGACGAGGCGGAGCAGGGAAAGCATATCCGGGAGCGGTTCACCGCCGTCTGCGACGGCAAGCCCCAAAGAATGGAAAGGCCCTACTACGGCATCTATGAGAAGGCGCCGGAGTTCGAGGGCATGAGCCAGTACCGGGATCCCTTCAACTATGAGCTGGCCGGAACCGTCCACCGCCTGGCGATGGACGACGGGCGCCGGTTCGTGATGGAGCTGCTGGACGGGCACACCCTGCGCTGGACCGAAATCGGAAAGGCCGGCACCGTGGAGCACTATGACTGCGCCAAGGGCGGGGACGAGGTCTATTTCATCAACTTCGAGTTTGCGGAGCGGAAGCCCCGGACCAATTACACCCTGGTGCTGGATACCGGGGAGCGGCTGGTGACCCTGGTGGAAACCGTGACGGGCTATCATCCCAAGTTCCCCTACATGACGGACAGCAAATACTTCTTCGGCGCGGTGGAGGTTCCGGGATACCCGCTGCCGACGCGGCGCCACAAGTTCACCACGGACCTGCTGGGCAAGCGGATCCACTGGCACTACGCCCCCGGCATCGAGATCGTCCATGTCTACTACGCCACGGACTACATGCGCGTGACCATGCCGCCGAACACGGGCTGGGCCGGGGCCGACCCGAAGGCCTGGGACGAGCTGATCGAGCGGGAGCCCTACGACGAGCCCGCCGCCT
>CAZRLU010000096.1:0-8041 GCA_964600995.1 uncultured Oscillospiraceae bacterium
ATCCACCCCTGGAGGGTTTCCAGGGTGAACTGGGTGATGTAGCCCAGCAGGAACAGGTTGATGAAGGTGGCGATGCCGATGTTGTGGCGGTTGAAGGCCAGGCTGAAGAGCAGCAGCACCGCGTTGACGATCACATACAGGGTGCCGAAGGGAATGGGAATGAGGGCGTCCAGCCCGCTCATCAGACTCTGGAAGGGATCCACCCCCAGGGCCGCCATCTTGAAGAAGCCCACGGCCACAGCGCAGACCACCACGCCGCACAGGGACATGGCCACCCGGCGGCCGTCTACCTGGAATTTTCCGATCTTCATGTTTCCTCCGGTTCGCCCGCATCCCGGAAGGCGCAGGCGCATTTAATGGCGGCGCTGCGGCCGCCGGGCAAGTATATCCCATTTCAGGGCGGGGCGCAATTCCCTTTTGCAAAATATTTCGCCGCCGGAGAGACTGGCGACCCCGGCGTCCCGGCAGAAATAGGCCCGGAAGACGGCCCGAAGCGGAGACGGGGGGAAAGGGAGAGGCAGACTGCCGGAAGCGGCGCCGCGGAGACGCGCTTGCTTTCCGATGGCACTTATGCTATGATGTGGCTTCCGGAAGGGATCGGAGCCGGAGGCGGCAGCCGAAGGCCGAGAGAAAACCCGGGCTGACTGATTGCGTGCGCGGGGGAACCTGCGCGCAAGATGAGAAAGGAGGCGGGCGCTATGGTTGGATTGGGCGCGGTTTCACGGGAGGGCCCCGGGTTGCCGCATTTTTTTGTGTAAAAAAGGAGGTACCGGTATGGACAGCCAGAAACGGACAGGATTTGTGGGCATCCTGGTGGAAAACCGGGAGGAAGCCCCGCGGGTCAACTGGGTTCTGGGAGAATACGGTCACCTGATCCGGGGCCGGATCGGCGTGCCCAACACCGCGGACGGAACCGCCGTGATCGGCGTGATCGTGGAGGGAACCAACGAGGAGCTGGGGGCGATGACGGGCAAGCTGGGGAACATTCCCGGCGTGACGGTCAAGAGCGCCCTGGCGGGAAAGAAAAAACAGAGTCTCTGAAGGAGGAAATGACAATGAAAATGAAAAAGCTGACTGCATATCTGCTGATCCTGGCGCTGGCCCTGGGCTGCGCCGGCGCCCTGGGGGAGGAATACGCCCCGAAGCTGGCCGCTCCCGCGGGCGCCCCTGCGGTGGCGGTGGCCACCCTGGCGGCGGCGAATCCGGAGGGCTTCACCTTCCTGGAGGCTTCCACCATCGGGGCGGAATTCCAGAAGAATGAATCCGACTTCATCATCGCTCCGGTGAATGCCGGCGCGAAGCTGTTCAAGGCGGGGAAATCCACCTACCGGCTGGCGGCGGTGGTGACCTGGGGCAACCTCTTCCTGGCCTCCCAGCGGGAGGATTTCAGCCTGGAAACCCTGAAGGGGACGGAGCTGGTGCTCTTCGGGGAGAACACGGTGAACGCCGCCGTGACCCTGGCGGCCCTGAAGGCGGCGGGGGCGGAGCCGGCCTCCGTGCGGTATCTGGCCGGGGCGGCGGAAACCCAGGCGGAGCTGCTGACCAACCCGGAAGCGGTGGTGGTCACGGCGGACCCGGCGGTGACCGCGGCGAAGATCAAGAATGAGAAGGTTCAGACGATTTCCGTCCAGGAGCTGCTGAAGGAGCATGCCGGCATGGACGGCTTCGCCCAGGCGGGGCTTTTCGTGCGGAAGGAAACGGCGGAGGAGCATCCCGAAGCGGTGGAAGCCTGCCTGAAGGCGGTGGCGGAATCCGCCGGGAAGGCGGAGACGGATCCGGAGGCGGTGGCGCAGGCCGCCGTGGCCCTGGAGATCCTGCCCAACCCGAAGGTGGCGCTGGCGGCGCTTCCCGGATGCAGCATCCGGTACGTGGCGGCGGCGGACGCGAAGGCGGAAATTGAAAAGACGGCCTCCTTTGACCTGAGCCAGTTCGGCGGCGAGGTTCCCGGAGACGATTTCTACTTTACCGCGCAGCAATAAAGATGAAGGGCCGGGCGGCGGAACCGGAAGGGAAACCGCCGCCCGACCCCTTTCCGGGGGATGGAATGAACAGGGATTCAAGAGGAAGGGCCGCGGATACGGCGGTCTTCTGCCTGGGGCTCCTTTTCCTGGGGGCTCTGATCCAGGCGGCCAGCAGGCTGAAGGGGGATTCGCTGGTTTTTCCGGGGGTGGCGCCGATTCTGCGCGCCTTCTTCCGGCTGCTGGGCTCCGGCAGGACCTGGCGGCAGATCGGCGTGACCCTGGGCCATCTGGCCCTGGCGCTGGGGATCTCGGCGGCGGCGGGAACCCTGTTGGGGCTGCTGCAGGGGCTGAGCGGAACCTTCTACCGGTTCATGCGGCCCCTGATGGGGCTGCTGCGGTCGCTGCCCATGATCGTGCTGACGGTGATCGTCATGGTGGTCACCTCCTATGACCGGGTGCCCGTGGCGGTGACGACGCTGATCCTGGTGCCCATGATTTCGGAGGCGGCCTGCGAGGGCTGCCGCAGGATCGAGCCGGAGCTGATCGACGTGTACCGGATGAACAGCAGCCTGACGCCGGAGGTGGTCCGGCGGGTGCATCTCCCCCTGATGGCGGGCTATCTGCGCCAGGCCTGGGTCAGCGCCGCGGGCATGGGCATCCGGACGACGGTGACGGCGGAATACCTGGTGCAGACCCGGGACTCCCTGGGGAAGGCGGTTTTTACCAGCGGCTACTTCTTTGAATATGAGGAAATCTATGCCTATGCCCTGATCATGGTGCTGCTGGTGCTGGGGCTGGGATCCCTTCCCCGGCTGCTGGGCCGGACCGGAGGGGCCGGGACTGTACAAAAAGGAGAAAAAGGGATATAATATAGACTCCTCCGGGTTCGGATTCTTGCGGAACCCGGGGACGGAAGGAAATCAAGGACCCGTTCGGGAGGCGCAGAAACAGGTGAACACGGCTTTCTGGAAAAAGATGCTTACGCTCCTGCTGGCGGTGCTGGTGGGATGCTCGGGGCTGCCGCCCCTTTCCGCCGCGGCGGAGGAGGACGAGGACGCCTTTGCCGGCGAGGAGCTGGAGGGGCAGGAGGACGCCGAGGGCGAAGACACGGAGGACATCGCCGTGTCGGATCCCAACGCCATCTACCATGAGAAGACCCTGAAGGACTTCACGGTGGATTCCCCGGCTCTCTACAAGGGAAAGATCACGGACGTGATCGGGGCTTACAGCATCTACAAGGAGAAGAGCATCAAGTCCGAAAAGGTGGCCCGGAACCTGAAGAACGTCTATGTGGACGTGCTGTACGTGGGCCTGGTCTGGGTCATCGTCCGGTATCAGGGCAAGCTGGGATATGTCAAGCGGGAATATCTCACCAAGAACTTCCTGGCCTATGACCCGGTGAACACCGCGCCTTTCAACGTGCAGAAGCACCAGTACATCGCCACGGTGGCCCGGGAATGCTACGTCCGGAAGACCATGACCAAGGAGCCCCTGAACGAGAAGGAGTACAAGACCTACTGGGTGAAGCTGAATCCCGGAACCCGGATCTCCATCTGGCAGTTCCAGGACGGATGGGCCATCGTGAACTACATGCGGTCCTACGGGTACATCGATCCCAACGATCTGAAGGATCTGATCCCCGTGAGCCCCACGGACAAGCCCATCAGCAAGGAAAGCCCCATCGCGGCCTACACCAGCTACTATACCATGAAGCACCTGCTGCCCGGGGCGGACAAGAATACGAAGACCAACAACCTGAACCGGATCTGGAACATCGGCCACGGGGCGGAGAAGGTGACCCGGACGGGTCTGCTGCAGCCCGGGGATGTCTTCAACGGCAACAAGGGCAACATCGGGCCCTACCGGGAATACAAGCTGGCCATCGGCCTGGTGAACGGGAAGGCGGTGCTGTCCAGCGGCGGCGGAACCTGCCAGGTCAGCAGCACGCTGTACAACATCATCTGCCAGATGCCGGGGCTGACCATCACCAAACGGCGTCCCCACGGATACGGCGGCGCCAGCTATCTTCCCATTCACTGCGACGCGGCGGTGGGAAACGATTCCCTGAACTTCATCTTCCGGAACGACTATGATTTCCCGATTCAGCTGGTGGCCGAGAGCAAGGGGGACGGCGCCCTGCTGATGATGGCCTACCGGGCGGACTGAGGAGCGGGGAAAACCGACCCTCCGGAAGGAAGCGGCGGGACGAAAGAACACAAAAAAACCAAAATAATAAAACCTTCCCATTGCAGCGATGGAAGGCAATCGGGTATAATTTACCCGGGTAAACAGCATGCAGGATTTGGGAGCAGGAGGAGCCGTATGTATAAGCTTTTGCTGATTTCGGATCAGAAGGATGTTCTGGACGCCTACGAACAGATTGACAACTGGGAGTTCAATGGGTTCCGGAAGCCGCATATTCGTCATGACCTGGAAGGGGCAAAGCAGAGCCTGCAGCTTCATCATGCCGACGCGATTATCCTCGACCTGGAAAACCGGGACAAGCTGGAGATTTTCCGCTATCTCCGGGCCAACTATCCCCTGCTGCCGCTGTGCATGGCGGGGAAAACCACGGAGGATGCGAAGAAGTATCTGGCGGAGCTGCTGCAGATGCTGAATTGGCTCCACGCGGATTTTGCCAGCGAGGCCTTCGATGAGCAGAAGATGATGATCCGCGCCAGGAGGCATTTTTTCCGCAACCTGGTCAGCGGGAAGAAGGCGGTGACCCGGGACGAGCTGAAGCGGAAGCTGCTGATGCTGCGCAGCCGCATGGAGCCGGAGAAGCCCTGCATCCTGCTGGACCTGGAGCAGGACGATCGGGAGGGGGATCTGCCGGAATATAACGAGGATACGGATCACCTGCTGGAGCGGGAGCTCTTCCAGTCCATTGGCGGGGATTATCAGGGCTTCCATGTGCTGCCTCTGGTGACCCAGGAGGGCGAGGTCTTCATCCTGGCGGGTTCCCTGCGGGGGAAGGAGCAGACGGAGGATCTCCAGGCCATGCTGGAGCGGTGCATGCGGGACGGCATGCAGCACGCGGAGGAATACCGGGGGCTGCATCTGCGGATGAAGTCCAAGCGGACGCTGCCCTCCATTTATGCCCTGTGCACGGATTACACGGAGTAACAGCCGGGAAGAAGAGAAGGGTTTTCATGCCGCCGGCGGGAGGAAAGGCCGGGGCATCATAATACACAAAAGCCTTAGGGAGGATGAAAGCATGGGTATCCTGAATATGATCAAGGGCCAGCTGATCGATGTCATCGAGTGGACCGACAGCTCCAGCAAGACCATGGTGCACAAGTACGACATGAACGGCAAGGAAATCATGATGGGCGCGCAGCTCACCGTGCGGGAGAGCCAGGCGGCGGTCTTTGTGAACGAGGGCCAGCTGGCGGACATCTTCGGGCCCGGCCGCTATGAGCTCTCCACCAGCAACATGCCCATCATGACGGCGCTGAAGAGCTGGAAGTTCGGCTTCAAGAGCCCCTTCAAATCCGATGTGTATTTTGTGAACACCAAGCAGTTCCTGGACATGAAGTGGGGAACCAGCAATCCCGTGATGATGCGGGACGCGGAGTTCGGCATGATCCGGCTGCGGGCCTTCGGCATCTACAGCTTCAAGGTCAGCAATGTGGAAGCCTTCCTGAAGGAATGCTTCGGCACCAGCGCCCTGTTCACCGTGGACGGGGTGGAGGGCCAGATCAAGCGGACCATCGTCTCCGGCCTGAGCGACGCCATCGCCGAGAGCAAGATCCCGGCCCTGGACCTGGCGGCCAACTATGACGAGCTGGGCAACTACACCATGAACGCCGTGAATCCGAAGCTGGCGCCCCTGGGCCTGACCCTGTGCAGCTTCGTGATCGAGAACATCTCCCTGCCCGAGGAAGTTGAGAAGTCCATGGACAAGCGGACCAGCATGGGCGTTCTCGGCAACCTGGATCAGTATGCCAAGTATCAGGCGGCGGAGGCCATGCGGGAAGCGGCCAACAACCCCTCCGGCGGCATGGCGGGCATGGGCGTCGGCATGGGCGCCGGCGCGGCCATGGGCCAGATGTTCGCCCAGAGCCTGAATCAGCAGGCGGCGCCTGCCGCGGCTCCTGCGGCTCCTGCGGCGCCGGCGGCCACGGCCGTCTGTTCCGCCTGCGGGGCGAAGATCCCCCAGGGCTCCAAGTTCTGTCCCGAGTGCGGCGCGAAGCAGGCAGCCGGCGGTTTCTGCACCTCCTGCGGCGCGGCCATCGCCCCCGGCACCAAATTCTGCCCCGAATGCGGCGCGAAACAGTAATCCCTGATTTTACAACGCCCCGGCCGGAAAGGCCGGGGCGATTTTATGGAGGCGGACATGCATCCCTATGCAGAGGCGCTGCTGCGCTGGTATGACGAAAACGCCCGGGAGATGCCCTGGCGGGGAATCCAAAATCCCTACGGAACCTGGGTCAGCGAGATCATGCTGCAGCAGACCCGGGTGGACACGGTGCGGGATTATTATCTCCGCTTCCTGGAGCGCTTTCCCACTTTGGCGGCGCTGGCGGCAGCGAAGGAGGAGGAGGTTCTGAAAATGTGGGAGGGACTGGGATATTATTCCCGGGCCCGGAACCTCCATGCCGGGGCCCGGCAGGTGATGGCGGAATTCGGCGGGGAGCTGCCCCGGACGCCGGAGGAGCTGCGACGGATCAAGGGCATCGGTCCCTACACCTCCTGCTCCATCGCCTCCATTGCCTTCGGGGTGCCGGTGGCCGCGGTGGACGGAAACGTGATCCGGGTGGTCTGCCGGCTGTGGAACCTGGAGGGCAATCCGGCGGAAAGGAAGGTCCGGGAGCAGATCGAGAGCCTGGCCCGGGAGCTGGTGCCCGCGGAGCGGGCCGGGGACCACAACCAGGCCATGATGGACCTGGGGGCTACGGTGTGCGTTCCCGGGACGCCGGACTGCGAAAGATGCCCCCTGGCCCGGTTCTGCGCGGCCCGGGAGGCGGGAAACGCGGAGGAGCTGCCCCGGATTCCCGCGGCGGCGCCGCCCCGGGAGAAGGAATATGAGGTGGGAATTTTCCTCTCCGGCGACCGGGTGCTGCTGCGCCGGCGGGAGGAAACGCTGCTCCAGGGGATGTGGTGTTTCCCCATGACGGAGGGCTTCCGGGAGGGCGCCGGGCTGGGGGCGCTGCTGCGGAAGGCCGGCGGGGAGCCGGGGGAAGGGCTTGCGCCGGCAGGGGAGGCCAGGCACGTTTTCACCCATCAGGTCTGGCGGATGAAGCTGTATTCCGCCCGGCTTCCGGAGGGGGCTCCGGCCCCGGAGGGATATACCTGGATCCCGCCGGAGGAGCTGGCCCGCATCCCCCTGCCCACGGCCATGCGGGCCGCCCGGAAAGTGATGGAAAGCAAGGCCCGGGAGGCCTCCGGCATCAAAAAATCGAGTTTAACGGAGAATAACGGAGAAAATCAAAGAAAACAACAGTAAATAAAGACATAAAGAACGTTCCGCAGGTTGCAAACCGGGGCGAAAAGCATTATAGTTATCCACGGTTGTTAGCACTCAAATCGTTTGAGTGCTAACCGAATGAAACGAAGATCTGACAGGAGGAAAGTTCCATGACTGTAAAGCCCTTGGGTGACCGGGTGGTCATCAAGAATGTGGAAGCGGAAGAAACGACGAAATCCGGCCTGATTCTGACCAGCGCCGCAAAGGAAAAGCCCCAGATGGCCCTGATCATTGCGGTGGGCCCCGGCGGAAACGTGGACGGCAAGGAAATCACCATGCAGGTGAAGGAAGGCCAGAAGGTCATCTATTCCAAGTATGCCGGCACGGAAGTGAAGGTGGACGGCGAAGAGCTGATCATCGTGCGCCAGAGCGATATCCTGGCGATCGTGGAATAAGGGATAAAGGAGAGGATACGTTATGGCTAAGCAGATTAAATACGGCGAGGAAGCGCGCCGCGCGATTGAAAAGGGCGTCAACGCCCTGGCGGACACCGTGAAGATCACCCTGGGCCCGAAGGGCCGCAACGTGGTGCTGGACAAGAAATACGGCGCCCCGCTGATCACCAACGACGGCGTGACCATCGCCAAGGAAATCGAGCTGGAAGACCCCT
>CAZRLU010000097.1:0-8026 GCA_964600995.1 uncultured Oscillospiraceae bacterium
TTGGTGGTGAAGAAGGTATGCAGATGATTCAGTTCAAGCAATGCCATGTCTGCTCCACCTCCTTATCGTTCCTGGCTCTTGGGATCGACCGCGTCCCGAAGTCCGTCGCCGATCATGTTGATGCAAATGGTACATACGCCGAAGATGGCTGCGGGGAACACCCATCTCCACCAGTATTGCTGAATGACGATGGAGTTGTTCGCGCCGTTCAGCAGGTTGCCCCAGGTGGGGGTGGGAAGCGGAATACCGAAGCCCAGATAGCTCAGGCTGGATTCCGTCAGCATGCAGGTGGCGAAGTCCAGCGTCATGGAAACCAGCAGCAGGGAGATCACGTTCGGCAGAATATGCCGGAAGACGATGGCCACCTCCTTGATGCCCATGGCTTTCGCCGCCATGACATAGTCCATTTCCCGCTGGGCCAGGATTTGGGCGCGGACCAGCCGGCAGGTTCCCGTCCAGCTCAGCACGCCCAGCACCACCATGATCAGGTACATCTTCTGGGTGGGATCAAGCCGGGACCCGATAACGGCGGAAAGAATCATGGCAAAGGGAATGAAGGGCAGGCCGCCCACGATTTCCGCGATCCGCATGATGATGATATCCACGTGGCCGCCGAAGTAGCCCGCCAGGCCGCCCAGCAGCACGCCGATGATGGTGGCGATGATGACGGAGATCGCGCCGACCGTCATGGTCACCCGGCCGCCGTTCACGATCCGGGTCAGCAGATCCCGGCCCAGGTCATCGGTGCCCAGCAGGAATCCCCGCAGGCCCCAGGTAACCACATTTCCATCCTCCAGCACCGCATAGTTCTGGAAGTTGCCGGTATAGATGGCCCGGATGGCCGCGCCGTGCTGGATATTGGCCGGCACCTCCGTCTGGTGATACTTGTTGGAACCCCAGGCCACCACGTCCCCGTTCTCCAGCCAGGCCACATAGTGGAACCGGCCGCCGTAGAGCTTCTTCACCGGGGCAGCGAACTCCGGCACCTTTTTCTCGCCGCTCTTGTCGTTACCCCAGACCACCACCTGACCGTCCTCGGTCACGGCAGCCACGCTGGAGCTGGTGGAGGCGATATCCACCACCTTTTTTCCCTTCAGGATCTCGGGAATCGCGGCAAAGGCGCTTCCCTTGTCCTTGTAGCCCGTATAGGCCACGGTGCCGTCCTTCATCAGGCAGATGTATTCATTGGAGGTCAGGGCCACCTTGGCGATGTTTCCCTGATACTGCTTCCGCAGCTTGATGTCCGCCACGTTGGTGTTGCCCCAGAGATACAGGGTGCCGTTGGAGGAAAGCGCCGCGGAGAACTGGTTGCTGGCTTCCAGCTGGATGATGTCCCAGGCTTCTCCGCCTTCCTTCATGGCCTTCTTCATGTCGCTGGAGAACTGGCCCTGCTGCAGGCGGGTGTTGCCCCACACATACAGCTGTCCGTCCTCTCCCAGGGCGACCACATGGTCGTCGCCGGCCGCGAACATCTTCAGATCCGCCGCCCGGACCTCGTCCGGGATGTTGGAGATATCGATCTTATCGGTGATCTTGGTATAGCCCCAGGTATGCAGATGGCCATCCGTATCCAGGCCCACGCCGTAGGTCCGGCCGGCTGCGATGTCCGCCACCTTGCCTCTCATCTCGGCGGGCACACTCATCATATTGTTGGTCGGAGGCAGATTCACCAGCGTGGAATCCTGCTCCGAAAGATCCAGTACCCAGAAGCGGGGCCCGATCAGCACGAAGAGGAAGATCAGGATAAAGCCCGCCAGGCCCACCCGGACCGTCCTTTTCGCGAAGAAGGCCTTGGCCATGGTCCGGAAGGGCGTCTGCACCTGCTCCTCCTTCAGGATATCCCGGACCTCCTGATCCGTCCCCAGGAACATGCGCTTGAACCAGCGGGTAAGGAAGAAGCCCTTTTTGCTCTTTTTCGTCATTTTTTCTTCCTCCTTACTTGTCCACGCGTACGCGCGGGTCCACCAGGCCGTAGCTGATGTCGATCAGCAGCGACCCGACCAGGGAAACGATGGAATAGAACATCTGGATAGCCAGCACCAGCTCAAAGTCCAGGTTGTTCAGCCCCTGCCAGTAAAGCTTGCCCATGCCGTTCAGGGAGAAGGTGTTCTCGATGATCACCGATCCGGAGAAGATGGACAGGAACCAGCCCAGAATGCTGGTGATGACAGGCAGCAGCGCGTTCCGCCAGGCATGGGAATAAATGACGACCTTTTCCTTCAGGCCCTTGGCCCGGGCCGTCCGGATATAGTCCATGCTCAGGGCGTCGATCATGGAGGAGCGCACATACCGGGTCATGCCGCCCAGGGAGCCGAAGGTCATGACGATCACCGGCAGGGCGATGTGATACAGCATGTCCGTAAATTCCTGCCAGCCGCTTGTATATTCCATGCCGGGAGTCTTTGTGCCCATGATGGGAAACACCCGCCAGTTCACGCACAGCAGGAACATGAAGACCAGGGCGATGATGTAGATCGGGATGGAGTATCCCAGCATGGTCACCACCTGGGTCACGCTGTCAAAGCGCTTTCCTTTATGGACAGCGCAGTAGATGCCCAGCGGGATCGTGATCCCCAGGGCCGCGATGGTGGAGAAGATGTTGATGAAGATGGTGTTGCTCATCGGGTCCTTGATGACTTCCACCACGTTGCGCTTATAGAGGTTGCTGTACCCGAAGTTGCCTTCCAGCACCCCGTTGAAGGTGCCGTCCGTATCCTTCCACAGACCCATCCACCTCAGATAGCGCACCAGCAGCGGATCGTCCAGACCCATTTCCTTGCGCAGCTGCTGATACAGCATCTGGTACTCATCCGCCTTGAGGCTCTTCCGCTGGGGCTCCAGCTCCTGGCGGGCCGGGTCGGTCGGAATCAGATTGTACAGCGCATACATCATGAGGGACAGGATCAGAAAGACCACCACGATGTATCCGCACCGCTTGAGGATATACTTGCCCATTCGGCTTCCCCCTTACTCCTTTTTCTTTCCGGGCAATGACAGGAGCTCTCCGTGACAGACAAAAGCTCTTGTCGTTGTCCGAAAAGCATTCGGGATAACGAGATAGGGGCGGACAACGGGTTGGTTGTCCGCCCCATGGGTTATCCCTTCATCCGTTCTGAATCCGGATTATTCCGCGATGGTGGCATACAGGATGGCCTGGTTGAAATCCCAGTAGGAATCCTGATTGTAGTTCTCCAACCAGTCCGGATAGACGGAGATGTAGATGTTGGAATACAGCGGAACTTCGGGCAGATCTTCGTTCCAGCGCTTGATGAACTTCTGCCAGATATCCAGATAGGTCGCGTCATCGCCGGCTTCCACGCCGTACACCATATCCATGGACAGCTTGTCCAGCTCTTCATCGAAGATGTAGTTGGTGTTGTAGCCATCAGCAACCATCTTGGGATCCAGGGTGAAGCTGTAGCTCTGGTCATACTCAGGCGTGAAGTTGCTGGCCAGGTTGTACATGCAGTAGGTGGGCACACCGTACTTGTCGCCCTGGGTCGCGTCGCGGTACATGTAGTTCAGCAGCTCCGCGAAGCTCATCACGTTCTGGTTGATCTTGACGCCGGCAGCCGCGGTCTGCTCGCCGTTGGCCAGCATAACGCTCAGCAGGTCGGACACGGAGTTGCCCTCGGAGGAGGACCACTCGATGATCAGGCCCATCAGCTTGGTGCCGTCAGGCAGGGTCACCACATGCTGGTAGGTACCGGCTTCCTCGTCGGTCACCTTCTTGTAGCGGACGCCCTCGACGTAGTCGGAACCATCTTCCGCATACACCCAGCCGTCAGCAACCAGCAGCTCAACCGCCTTCTCGGGGTTGTAGGCATAGTTGTCCAGGTTCTCGTCCAGCCACTCTTCGGCTTCCTTGTACATCCACATGGCCGTGCCGTAGGGGCCGTTCACAACGCCGCCCCAGCCGGCGCAGAACGTGTTGGCGAACTCGTTCCGATCCAGCAGATGCGCGATGGCATGACGGACAGCGGGGAACTGGGTGGGACCAAAGTCGCACTGGAACATCAGCTTGCCGTAGCCGGGACGGTCGAACTGGGTGAACTTGTAGCCATAGCCCAGGGCGGCCTTGTTGGCTTCGTCTTCGATGATGTCCATGGCCTGGTTGATCTGAGCGCCATCGGTCATGGTGTCATAGAAGTTGAAGGCGCCGGTCTTCAGCGCGTCGGCCCAGGTGGCATCCTCGGCCTTGGTGATGACGATCTTCGGAACAGAGGGCTTCTGTCCTTCGAAGTTGCCGGCATAGTTGGGGTTGATCACGAGGGTCGCCTGCTTGGAAGCCTGATCGAACTCAACCAGGTTGTAGGGGCCGGCGCTCACGCGGTCCTCACCCGCATGGAAGCGGGCGAACTCCAGCTGCTTCTCGATGTTTTCCTTGGTCAGGCCTTCAAAATACACGCCGTTGCCGTCGTCCTTGATGTCCACGGCTTCGCCCAGCCAGTACTTCATGCTCTGAGCCTGGAATCCGGCGTAAACGATGTCGAAATAATAGGGCACCTTGTCCGCCACAACAGTCACGGCGATGGTGTTGTCGTCCAGGATGCGCAGGCCGGAGATGGTCTCCGCCTTGCCGTCATAGTAATCCTGGCCGCCCACAATCGTCAGATAGCTGGTCAGCTTCGCGCCGACTTCGCCAGCCACGGCAGAGCATCCGAACGCGGTAGACCAGACGAAATCCTTCACGGTGATCGGATCGCCGTTGTTGAACACCAGACCGCTCTTCACCTTCACGGTGTAGGTCTTGGTGCCGTCTTCATTCATCACGCCCTCGATGCCGTCGCAGACGGTGGGGTTGATGATGTCAGCGCCGCCCTGATCGGTCACAACCGTGCTGTAGTCGTTTGTGAAGTCACGGAGCATCTTGTCGGTGGCATTGTTGGTCCACCAGGCGCCGGGAGCGAAGTCGCCGTTGATTTCGGTAGAGGTACCGTAAATCAGAACATGCTCATTCGCGTTCTCTGCGAAAGCGGCCGTCACGGACAGCAGCATCATCGCAGCCAGAAGAATCGCAACGATCTTCTTCATAGGGTTTCCTCCTTTTGGAAAAAAATTATTTATTACGCGGGTCACACCCGTATAATACGGAATCTTATTCACCTGGGCAACCGTTCAGGAAGCATCCCGTCCAAAATCGGGTAGCTTTACAATATTAGCATAGCTTTCCCGGGTTTTCAATGCCTTTCCAGGAACAAAATGAATAAAATCCGGCATCAGAAGACATTTTTCCCCTTTTTTCAGCTAACCCTCTTTCCCGCAGCGGATGCTGTGTATGCGGTTATGTTATCATAAACCTTCCGGTTTTGCAAACGCCGCGAATCCCCCGATCCTTTGTTTTTCAAGGCCTCCGCTGTCTGATCCCGTCCAAAAAACATCAAAAAAACAATTTCCTGTCTGTTCGGGCTGCATTGCGTCAGAAAACAGCCGGGGCGCTGCGCGCCCCGGCTGCCGGTTGCTTGATTTTATCCGGTGGAATTATTCCACGGTGCAGTACATGAAGTACTTGTATCCCAGCGGGTTGGCGAAGAAGCCCTTCACGTTTTCCTTCACCATGTAGATGTCGGTGTAGTAGTACAGGGGGGTGATGGCGCCGGTGCTCATCAGCAGATCCTCGGCCGCGTGCATCATGGCATAGCGGGCGTCCTTGTCGCCGCAGGTCTTGACAGCAGAGATGGCGGCGTCATAGGTCTCGGCCCAGGTGCCGTTCTCCACCTTCACGTCCACGCCGTAGGGGGTCAGATCCATGTTGAACATCTTCAGCTCCGCATGCTCGCCCTTGCCGAACTGGGAGTCGTTGTTGCCGGACGCGGAAACCCACATATCCAGGAAGGAGATGGGATCGTTGTAGTCCGCCAGCCAGCCGTTGCGGGCCACGGTGTAGTCGCCCTGCTTCCGGGTGTTCAGGAAGGTGTTCCACTCCTGGTTCACCAGGTTCATGGTGATGCCCACGCCGCTCACAACGCTCTGCAGATACTCGCCGATCAGCTTGTGGCTGTCATTGGTGTTGTACAGATACTCGATGGTGGGGAAGTTGGTGAACATGCCGGTGGCTTCGTCGAAGGTGTAGTACTTCTTCAGGGTCTCAATGGCGGTCTCCCAGTTGGCCTCGTAGGCGTCGGCGGAGACGTCCCAGTATCCGGCATATTCCTCGGAGGGGCCGGCGTTCTCATAGAACTGGGTCTTGCCGTCCGCGTCAGTCATGCCCAGGGCGACGAAGGAGGACGCGGGCTGCTGTCCGGCCTTGCCGATCTCGGTCACGATGTAGTTGCGGTCAAACAGCAGGCCGATGGCGAAGCGGATTTCCTCTTCCGCCTTCTCGGCTTCCTCGCCGGTCAGCTCGCAGCCTTCGGGCAGAATGTTGGCGTTCACGTTCCAGGAGATGTAATAGGTACCCATCTGGGAGCCTACCACGAATTCGTTGGGATACTGGGCCTTCAGGGCGTCGATTTCCGCGTTGGGCACGCTGTCGATCATCACCCAGTCGCCGTTCTGATAGTTGGCCAGCATGTTGTTCTCATCATCGGACAGATAGAAGTTGATCTCATCCATCTTGATGGTGTCGGCCAGGAAGTAGTTGTCGTTCTTGGTCAGGGTGATCACAGAGTTGTGATCCCACTTGGTCATGGTGTAGGCGCCGTTGGAGATGTAGGTCGCCGGATCAGTGGCCCAGGCTTCGTTGGCCACCACATCCTCCCGCACGGGCAGGAAGCTCGGGAAGGCCAGCAGCTCGTTCCAGTAGGAAACGTCGTTGTTCAGCGTCACCACCAGGGTCTTGTCATCGGTGGCTTCCACGGCCAGGTCATTCGGATAGCCCTTGACGACCTCGAACATGTAGCCGTAGTCCGCGCCCAGCGCTTCGGAAGCGGCACGCTTCCAGGCATACTCGAAGTCCTTCGCGGTCAGATCCTTGCCGTCGGACCACTTCAGCCCGTCCACCAGGGTGTAGGTGTAGGTGGCGGTGCCGTCCTCGTTGATCACGGCAGCGGGCAGCTCGGTCGCGCAGGCGGGCACGATCTGCAGGGCGCCGTTCTCATCCTGGGCCCAGTTGGACAGACCCGTGAACAGATGGGCGATCATGGTCGCGCCGTCCACAGCGGAGTTCAGAGCGGGATCCAGGGTATCCGGCTCGGAAGCGATGCAGACGTTCATCGAGGTCTTGGGGGCTTCCGCGGAAGCCACCACCGCGCAGGACAGGGTCATGACCACTGCCAGCAGCAACGCAGCAAACTTTTTCATGGGGTTCCTCCTTAAATAGAATTATTTCATCATGCGGTTTCCCGCATGAATGAGTCGCTTCAGCCGATCTCCGCAAGCCGGTGACAGGCCACGAAGTGGCCCTTCTCCACCTCTTTGAATTCCGGCATGCTGCCCGCGCAGGCTTCTGTGGCGTGGGGGCAGCGGGTCCGGAAGGGGCATCCGGAAGGGGCGTTCAGGGGGCTGGGAATGTCTCCGGACAGCATGATCCGCTTGTTGGCCCGGGCCTTCTTCGGATCCGGCAGGGGCACGGCGCTCAGCAGGGATCTGGAATAGGGGTGCAGCGGCCGCTTGTAGATTTCCTCCGCGTCCGCCAGCTCCACCATCTTGCCCAGATACATCACGGCGATCCGGTCGGAGATGTGCCGCACCACCAGCAGGTCGTGGGCGATGAACAGATAGGTCAGCCCCAGCCGCTCCTGCAGGTCGTCGAACATGTTGATCACCTGGGCCTGGATGGACACATCCAGGGCAGAAACCGGCTCGTCGCACACGATGAATTCCGGATTCACCGCCAGGGCCCGGGCGATGCCGATCCGCTGGCGCTGGCCGCCGGAAAATTCATGGGCATACCGGGAGGCGTGCTCGCTGTTGAGGCCCACATAGCCCAGCAGCTCCAGCACCCGCTCGTTCCGCTCCGCCTTGGTTTTGTACAGCTTGTGCACATCCAGGGGCTCGGCCACGATATCGGAAACCGTCATCCGGGGGTTCAGGGAGGAGTAGGGATCCTGGAAGACCATGGTGGCCTTCTTCCGGAATTCCTTCA
>CAZRLU010000098.1:0-7994 GCA_964600995.1 uncultured Oscillospiraceae bacterium
CGTTCATCGGACATCTCTCCCTTCCCGAAGATAATTCGCCATCGAAAGAATCCGCCCCTGCCCCGGAGGAGCAGAGGCGGCAGAAAAAGCCCGGGACGCCTTTCCTGTCCCGCCCCGGATCCGTTTTCCTCCGCCGGGTATTTGCAGGAAGGGAATCTTTTGGTATACTAAGTCTCAGAGAAGACTTCCGTTTCCCCGCAGGAGGAGGAAGGTCAAAGGAGAAGGATTCATGGAAAAGGAAAGCAGAAAAATCCGCACCATCATCACCCAGGATGCCGAGGTGGACGATCAGAATTCCCTGCGGCATTTCCTGTTCTATGCCAACGAGGTGGAGCTCCAGGGCATCGTGCAGACCTCCTCGAAATTCCACTGGGTCGGCGTTCCCGGGGCGGTAAAGCCCGCAAAGATCCGGCAGGACGATTTTGTCGCCAGCCGGGAAAACGGTCCCTATGACAAGCCCTACCGCTGGCCGGGAACCGACTGGATGATGCAGGTCCTGGACGATTATGAAAAGGATTATCCTTTCCTCAGCCGGCAGGCGGAGGGGTATCCGACGCCGGATTACCTGCGCTCCGTCACGAAAGTCGGCAACATCGGCTATGAGGGGGAGATGGAAGGCCCCACCGAGGGCTCCGAGCTGATCCGGGCCCGCATTCTGGATGAGGATGACCGCCCCCTCTATCTGCAGGTCTGGGGCGGCTCCAACACCATCGCCCGGGCCCTGATGGATATTGAAAACGAATTCCGGGATCAGCCCGGCTGGCCGGAGCTGCACCGGAGGATCACAGAGAAGGTCGTCATCACCGCCTGCGGGGAGCAGGATCCCGCCTATCGCCAGTATATCGCCGAAAGCTGGCCGGGGATTCCCTTCGTGAAAACCCTGCAGATGGGAAGCTATGCCTACGCCTGGTTCTTCATGCCCGAGGGGGAGAGCAAGGACACCCTGCGGGCGGATTTCATGAAGAAGGAAATTCTGAGCGGAAAAAGCGCCCTGGCCGCGGGCTACTGCACCTGGATGGACGGCCATGAATACGAGGGGGAGGAACCCGCCTCCCAGTTCGGCGTCAATCCCAACATCGCCGAGGAGTGGTTTATGGCCAAGGCACTGCTTCCCCGCCGGCCGGAAAAATACGATTTCCTGTCGGAAGGCGACTCCCCCACCTTCATCATCCTGCTGCCCTGGGGCTTCCGCAGCCTGGAAAACTATGGCTGGGGCGGCCTGGCCGGGCGCTATCACCGGGAGGAAGGTCAGTTCAACTCCAAAGGTGAAGCCCTGAACATCTGGAATGTATCCCCGGATCGCTATACGGACCGGGATGGCCGCGCCGTCGAAACAGAATCCATGTGGCCCTATGTGGCGGATGTGCAGCGGGACTTTGCCGCCCGGGTCGCCTGGGTGGGCGCGGCGGATTTCGCCTCCGGCGAGCACGCTCCCTCCCTGACCGTCGCCGAAGGGCTGGATCATGCTGTGCCGGCCGGGGGCTCCTGCACCCTGCATGCCAGCGCCGCCTGCCCCGACCCGGTGGAGGTGGTCCTCTCTGCCCGGGTCTATCCGGAGGCCAGCGCCCCCTGGGCCGCCGAAGCCGTGCTGTGTCAGGAAGGGAACGCCTTCACCGTGACTCTCCCCGCCTCTTCCGTGCCGGGGGATCAGCTCCACCTGATCTTCAAAGCCCAGGCGGCCGGCCCGCATCGCCTTACCCATTATCAGCAGGTCGTTCTCACCGTCCGGTAAGCGGCGGCTGTCCCTTTCCGTCCGGCTTTGGTGACTATTCAGTCGGATGAAGGGATGTTCCTATCAAAAGCCCCTCGGATCCGTCCGAGGGGCCTTGCTTATCTCTTTTCGACGCCCAGCCTTTCCATCAGCCTGCGCTGGGCCAGCCCCTTCCGGCGCTGGGCCGCCAGCTCCCGCGGGCCGATTCCTTCCCGGACGAAGATCCCCAGGATCCGGAAGCCCTGATAGATCCAGGCAAAGGGCCGCAGGATCCGGTGCCGCTCCGCAGCCTTCCAGCGGCAAAGCCCGCCCCGCTGCAGCCGGTCAAAAAAGCCGGCTCCGTCCTCTGCGGAAAGCAGGAAGGCCGCCGTCTTGCCCCGCTCTCCCGCCTTCCGGCCGAAGTTGCCCTTCTCCAGGATCAGGTCCAGCAGCTCCTCCCAGGGGCATGCCTCCGGAGCCGCCGGCGCCCGCAGTCCCAGCCGCTGCCGGCAGAGCTCCGTCACCGCCGTCTCCAGCTTTTCCAGCCCCGCCTGCCGGACCAGGGGCAGCAGCTTTTCCTGCCGCTTCTCCTCACCCAGCTGCCCCAGATACGCGCTCCAGTCCACGATCTGCCGCAGCCCCAGGCCCTCCCGCAGGTGCTGCCGGATGTGCAGCAGCAGCGACAAGCCGTTCAGCTCCGCCGGCAGAGCCGGAAAGCGGAATCCTTCGCATTCCGCCCAGGTCCGGTTTTCCACGCCCCGCTCAAAGAGCCCGATGAGCGCTTCCTCCCCTTCCTTCAGCCCGCCGGGACGCCGGTGCAGCTCGAAGTGGATTCCGCCGCGGGCATAGCAGTAATGATGGTGGGCGTCATTCTTCCGGTGGGTCAGCCTGTAACCGGCCTCCTCCAGCCGGGCCGCGGTCCGGGTGAAGTCCTCCCGCCGCACCAGGAAGTCCACATCCCCCATCATCCGCAGCATGGGATGGGGATAGGCCGCGGCCGCCGCTGCGCCCTTCAGGATCACGCAGGGAATCCCCCATTCCTCCATCCGCGCCAGCAGCTCCGCCTGCCCCTGCATCACCCGGAGCCACTGGGCCCGCTGGGCCAGGCAGAAATCCCGCCAGGCCTCCGCCCCGGGAATTGGATGGGTCTCCAGCCAGGCCCCCGGCAGAGCCGCCACCGTCTGGGCCTTCATCTCCTCAAAAAGGGGGCGCCATCCGGGACTTTCCGGGCCCTCCCCGGTCCCCAGGGCCGCCCGCAGCATCCGGAACAGATCCTCCTCCAAAGCTCTATCCGTTTCCATCGTCCCCGCCTTGTTCCTCACTCCGCCCATGCCGGCAGCAGTCGGAAAGTCTTCTCTTCGCCCTGCCAGGGAAAGCTCAGCCCGCAGCAGAACAGGGCCGGATTCTTCTCCCGGTCCCGGGCGCCGTATTTATGGTCCCCCTTCAGCGGGTATCCCCGGGAGGCAAACTGCACCCGGATCTGATGGCTCCGGCCGGTTTCCAGCCGGATCCCCACCAGGGTTTCCCCCGGCGCGGTCTCCTTCAGCGTCCGGTACCGGAGCGCCGCCTTCCGCACGCCGCCCCGGGGCCGGTCCACCACGAAAACCTTGTTCTTCGCCGGATCCTTCCAGAGCAGGTCCTCCATCCGGCCTTCCGCCTCCGGCGGACGCCCGTGGCAGACGGCCACATATTCCTTCTCCAGCAGCCCCTGCTGCAGAATCCGGGAAAGCTCCGCCGCCGAAGCCCTGTTCCGGGCATACAGGATCAGCCCGCCCACGTTCCGGTCCAGCCGGTGCACCGGGAGGACCTCACCTCCCAGGACCCGCCGCACCTGCTCCGGAAACTCCTTCTCCGAATCCGGGCCCGCCGGCTTCACGCAGACCGCCCAGTCCCGGCATTCCGCCAGAATGACCGCTTCCTTTTCCCCTGTGTTCCGTTCCGGTTCCCCGCTCATGCTTCCTCTTTTCTCTTTCTGAACAGCCATCCCCGGGCGACCCCCGCGGCAGCCTTGATATACCAGGGACGCAGCGCCCGGTCCGCCTTCTTCAGCTCCTCGATGATATGAATGTGCTGGGGGCAGTGCTGCTCGCACCTTCCGCATCCGACGCACTGGGAGGGGAAGGGGGCCTCCCGCCGGAGGGAAACATTCTGGAAGTATTCCTTCCGCCCTGCGGCCCGGCTTTCCATCGCCGTCAGGTTATAGCTGCGGAAGGCGCCTGGAATGTCCACTCCCCGGGGGCAGGGCATGCAGTATCCGCATCCGGTGCAGCCCACCAGCAGCTTCTCGTTCAGGTCGTCCCGCAGCGCCCGGACCAGCTCCTGCTCCGCATCTCCCATGCATCCGGGAACCGCTTCAGAGGCCACCCGGCAGTTCTCCTCCAGCATCTCCAGGGAGTTCATCCCGGACAGCACGCAGGTGACCTCCTTCTGGTCCCACAGCCACCGGAAGGCCAGCTCCGCCGCAGTTCTGCCGCCGCCCTCCGCCGCGATCCGCTCCCGGGCTCTTTCCGGCAGCAGGGAAACCAGCTTGCCGCCCCGCAGCGGCTCCATGATCACCACCGGCACGCCTTTTTCCGCCGCCCGCAGCAGTCCCGCCCGGCCGGCCTGGCTCACCTCGTCCATATAGTTGTACTGGATCTGGCAGAAGTCCCAGTCATAGGCCTCCAGGATTTTCAGGAACATGGCCGTGTTGCCGTGGAAGGAGAAGCCGATGTGCCGGATCGCCCCGGTCCGCTTCTTCTCCGCGATCCATTCCTCGATGCCCAGGCTCCGCAGCTTGTTCCAGGCATCCAGATCCGTCAGCATGTGCATCAGGTAGTTGTCCACATGATCCGTCCGCAGCCGGCGCAGCTGCTCCTGAAAATGCTTCTCGATGGAGGCTGCCGAGGTGATCATGTACTGGGGCAGCTTGGTTGCGATCAGCACCCGGTCCCGCAGTCCGTTCCGCTCCAGAATCTCTCCCAGGCATTCCTCGCTGCCGGGATAGATATAGGCCGTGTCAAAATAGTTGACCCCCAGCTCCACCGCCTTCAGAATCTGCTGCTCCGTGGCGGCCATGTCAATGCCGCCGCCGGACCTGGCAAAGCGCATGCAGCCAAACCCCAGGACGGACCAATCCTCTCCTCCGGCGCCTTTCCGATACTGCATCTTTCCTTCTCTCCCTCCGTGATGGTTTCCGTTCCCGCTCCGCGCCGCTTTCTTCCCGACCGCAGGGGTTTTTCCGGTTTGTTGCCCCTCAGGGATCCACCTTCAGCATATCCCCCCGCACGTAGCCTTCCTTGCCGTTCTCCGTGCGAACGTAATACCAGAGCATTCCGTCCCCGTCCAGGGCCTCTCCCAGCAGGGTCACCTTCGTGCCCGCTTTCTTGATCTGGGTGATCCGCTCGCTGGTCTTGTCCGTTTCCTTCCGCACCCGCACCGAGGGCTGGGCCGTCCGGGCGGTGGCAGGATACTTTCCGTCCCCGTCCTCCGCCGGCGTTTCCTCCGTCCCAGTCTCCGCTGCCGGCTCCCCGGTCTCTTCCGCGGCTTCTCCGCTTTCCTCCGACGGCCGCACGGTCAGGGCTCCCGCGTCCGCCGGCTCCGCTTCCGTTCCGCCCTTTCCGAAGGCGATCATGCTGCCCAGCGGCCGGTCCCCGCTCTTTCCCTGAAGGATGGTTTTCCCGTTGAAAACCATGCACACGGTGCCGCCGCCGTCCATGTTCAGGGCCTCGGTGCATCCGTACTCCTGCATCTTCGGGATCAGCCACTCGCCCTTCACGCCGATGTATTTATCCTTCGGCTCACCCTTCACCGCGATGATGATGTAGTGATAGGGCTCCACCATGCCCACAGCCAGCCGGGGCTCGCTGTAGTTCAGGTAAACCGCCTTTTCGCCGGCCTCCTGCTCGTTGATCTGCCCGTCCCGGATCAGCCAGGGTCCGAAGGAAAAGACCTGGGTGGCTCCCTGCGCCAGATACTCCTCCCCCGTCAGCTCGTCGCTGGCGTAGGTTTTCATGCTCCCGTCAGCGTACACAGCCAGGGTGTCCATGGGCGGAAACGCCCGCTTTTTGGAGCTGTCCCGGGTCTTGTCGCTCAGCAGCTCCCCGTTCCGGATGATGATGCCCACCGGCCAGGTGGCCCCGTTGGATTTCCGGGTCTGGATCCGGTGACCGTAATAGTCGTCGGAAACCGCCAGCACCGCCGGGCTAATCTCCACCAGCTTTTCCGGTTTTTCCTTGTGCTCCCCGGCGGTGAGCCGGGCCGATCCCTCCGTCGTGATGGCGAAGAGGGGCGAGGTCTCCGAGGCGTGAATCTCCGCCACGCAGTATTCCACCGTCCGCTTTCCGCTTTTGATCTTCCGGGTTTCCTGAAACCGGGTGATCCGCACGGAAAGATCCCGGGTGGCGTATTCCCACTTTCCGTTTTCCGCGTCCTCCAGCAGGTATTCCTCCGCCGGATTCTCCCCCGTCAGGAATCCCCGCTCGTCAAACTGCCAGGTCTCCGTCGCCGCCCCGGCCCCCGTGCAGGCGGCCAGCAGCGCCGCCAGCAGCAGCCCGCTGATGATCCTTCTTCCCCGTCCCATGTCCCTCTTCTTCCTTTCCGTCCCCTTCGGGCAGGCTTCCGCCATCCTCCGTCTCCGCCCGGTCCTAATCCGCCTGGTTCTCCGTGTATCCGATGCCGATCAGGGACGTCACCGTCCGCACAAACTTCCTTCTTTTGTAGGTGGCCAGCTTGTTCAGCATCCGGCCCCGGAAAACCAGGGCCATGGTGTTGCCTCCGTCCAGGTTCAGGGCCTGCATGACGCCCCGTTCCTTCATCATCTCCGCCACCCGCTGCAGCATGGTGCCCTTGCTTTGCTTCATCCTTCCCTGCACGGAGATCAGCAGGTAATGTCCCGGCGCGATCATGCCCAGGGCCTGCCGGGGCTCCGTATCCCGGAAGTATTTATAGACCATCTCGTTGATTTCCCCGTCCCGGATCAGCCAGGGGCCGAAACTGAAAACGTTCACCGCCCCCCGGGCAATCAGCTCCTCCGCCGTCAGCTCGCCGCAGTCAAAAACCTCCAGCCGCCCGTCGGGATACTGGGCCATCATGTCCAGGTTCGGCAGATGCCGCCCGCTCCGGGCGTGGGTGTCCCGGCTCAGGATCTCCCCGTTGCGGATAATGACCCCCACCGTTTCCTTGTCCGCCATTCTCGTGGCGAAAAAGTCATCGGAGAAGCCCAGCACGAACCCCGCGTCCCGGGAGATCACGTAGGGATACTGGAATTTCTTTCCCGGCCGTTCCGGATCCGTCATCACCGTCCGGAAGCCCTCCCCGTCCCGGGTCCGGATTTCCGTTTCGAACCAGATCAGCGGGATGGAGGCGTCCGTCTTCCGTTCCGTCCGGACCTGCAGCCGCCGATTCAGATAAACCCAGAGGCCGCCTTCGTCATCCTCATGGATGAACTCCCCGTCTCCCTCCAGGAAGCCTTCCGCGTCCCGCTCCGGCCAGGCCGGCGGAGCCGGCGTGGCGCCGGGCTGCAGGGGCTTCAGCGTCGTCCTGGGCAGCTTCACCGCCTCGTCGGAAAACAGCCGTTCCCAGGTTTCCTCGTCCACTTCCCCGGTGGGGATCAGGCCGTTCCGCTCCTGAAAAATCCGCACCGAAGCCGCCGTTTTTTCCGTATACTTCGCCGTCAGGGAGCCCTCTTCGATGTAGTGCAGCTCCTGCAGCCTCTCCTTCAGCTTCCGGACCTCCTGGCCTTTTGAGCCCACCGAATACAGTGCTCCCTCCCCCAGGCTTCCCAGGGCCAGCGTCAGCGCCAGAAGGAAGGCCGGAATCCGGGCCGCCGCCCTGCTTTTCCTCGTCTTTCGCTGCACCGTTTCTCCCTCCCGTCGCCGCCGGAATCATTTCCGCAAAGTTGCTTTATTTTATGCTTCCCGCTTCTCCCGTGTCAAGGGTTCCGGCCGCCGTCGCGCCCTTCTCCCCGCCCCTCCCTGCGCTGCCCTTTTCCCGCTTCCCGCCTATGGTTTTTTCCGGCTTTTCCATGTATACTCTATTTGGGAGATTGTCCGGCAGGCCATCTCCCCCTGTGAAGAAAACCCGTTGTAAAGGAGTGTAATAAAGATGAAAATCACCGTTGCTTTTTATGACGCGAAAAGCTATGACATCCCTTCCTTTGAGCGCTACGGCCAGGCCCGAGGCCTGGAGTTCCGCTTTCTGGAAACGAAGCTGAACCTGGATACGGCGGAGCTGGCCCGGGGCTGCCAGGCTGTCTGCGTCTTTGTGAACGACACCGTGGACGCCCCCGTCATCGAAAGGCTCCATGCCCTGGGAGTGAAGCTCA
>CAZRLU010000099.1:0-7840 GCA_964600995.1 uncultured Oscillospiraceae bacterium
AGCTGAAGGTGCTGATCGTGATCAACAAGGTGGACCGGCCGGACGCCCGCTGCGATGAAGTGGTGAACGAGATCCTGGATCTGCTGATCGATCTGGAGGCGGACGAGACCACGGTGGAGAACCCCATCCTGTATGTCTCCGCCCGGAAGGGAACCGCCACCCTGGACCTGAACCAGCCCGGGGAGGATCTGCGGCCGCTGTTTGACGCGATCCTGAAGTATATCCCCGCGCCGGAGGGAGACATGGAGGGACCGGCCCAGGTGCTGATCTCCACCATCGACTACTCCGAATATGTGGGACGCATCGGCGTGGGCCGGGTGGTCCGGGGAAAGTTCACCGAGGGCATGAACGTGGTGCGCACGAACCTGGAGACCGGCGTGACCAGCCCGGTCTGGCGGCTGGGAGGCCTTTTCCAGTATGACGGGCTGAAGCGGGTGAACGCCTCTGAGGTCGGCATGGGGGATATCGTGGCCCTCTACGGCGATGAGGATATCTCCATCGGGGACACGATATGCGATCCGGAACGGGTGGAGGGCCTGCCCTTCGTGAAAATCAGCGAGCCCACTGTGACCATGACCTTCTCCGTGAACGACAGCCCCTTCGCGGGCCGGGAAGGCCAGTATGTGACCAGCCGGCACCTCCGGGCCCGGCTGATGCGGGAGCTGCAGACCGACGTTTCCCTGCGGGTGAACGATACCCAGAGCACGGATTCCTTCGAGGTGTGCGGCCGGGGCGAGCTGCATCTTTCCATTCTGATTGAGACCATGCGGCGCCAGGGATATGAGTTCGCTGTGTCGAAGCCCCAGGTCATCTTCAAGGTGATCGACGGGGTGAAATGCGAGCCGGTGGAGCGGCTGGTGGTGGATACGCCCCAGGCCAGCGCCGGCGCGGTGATCGAAAAAATCGGACGCCGCCGGGGAACCCTGGAGTCCATGAGCGGCCTGGACCGGGTGCGGATGGAGTTCCTGGTGCCCTCCCGGGGGCTCTTCGGATACCGCAGCGAATTCATGACCGACACCCGGGGCGAGGGAATCATGAGCTCCGTCTTTGAAAGATACGAGCCCGTGAAGGGGGATATTCCCCACCGGAACGTCGGCGCCCTGGTCTGCTTTGAGACCGGGGTGACCACCAGCTACGGCCTGTTCTACACCCAGGAGCGGGGCTCCCTGTTCATCGGCGCCGGCGAGAACGTCTATGCCGGCCAGATCTGCGGCCAGAACGCCCGTCCGGGAGACCTGGTGGTAAATGTGTGCAAGGCGAAGCACGTGACCAACATGCGCAACGCCTCCGCTTCGGAGGACGCCATGCGGCTGATCTCCGTGCATCCCCTGACGCTGGAGGAATGCCTGGAGTTCATCGATGACGATGAGCTGCTGGAAATCACGCCCCAGCATCTGCGGATGAGAAAGAGACAGCTGGACCATCAGCTGCGGGCCAAGGCGCGCAGCCACCAGACCGAAGAAGCATAAAGGAAAGCTCCGGCAAATGCCGGAGCTTTTTCCATGAAACGAAACAGGGGAGGGCAGCCGGGAATCAGGGATGCACGAAGGTTCCCATGGGATCCCCTTCCAGAACGCGGATGAGGTTTTCCGGATCATCCAGCCCGAAGACCCGGACCATGGGCACCTTGTTCTCGGCGCACAGGGCAAAGGCGGAGGCGTCCATCACCTTCAGACCCCGGGCCAGGGCTTCCGCATAGGTGATATCCCGGATCAGGGTGGCGGAGGGATCCTTCGCGGGGTCCGCCGTATAGACTCCGTCAATGTTCTTGGCCATCAGCACCGCGTCCACCTGCATCTCGATGGCCCGCAGGGCGACGCCGGAATCGGTGGAGAAGAAGGGATTCCCCGTGCCGCAGGCGAAGAGCACCACCCGGCCCTCGGAAAGATGACGCCGGGCGGCCATGGCGTTGAAGGGCTCGGCGAAACGGGTCATATCCACGGCGCTCTGCACCACGGCATCCAGCCCCTCCCTGCGGATGGCGTCGGCCACGCAGAGGCAGTTGATCACGGTTCCCAGCATCCCCATCTGATCCGCCGTGACGGCGTCCATATTGGCGGACGGGCCCTGGCGGCCGCGCCAGATGTTTCCGGCGCCGATGACAATCCCGATTTCCACGCCCATGTCGTGCATGCGGCGGATGATTTTCGCGACCCGGTTCACCTTGTCAAAATCGAAGAGATCATGATCGGACTTCAGGGCTTCTCCGCTGAGCTTCAGCAGGATCCGATGGTAAGCTGCCATAGAGATTCCTCCTCGCGCGTATCGCAGTTTTCCTGATTATACCACAGAAGAGGAAGAAGCGCCACAGGGAGCGTGGTAAACCCTGGAAACCCGGGGTGTCAGCCGGGAGGTCAGGTCCACTCCCTCGCAGCCGATGAGGGAGGCTACCTCCTGGGCGGAAAGAAGCCGGCCCTCCCGGTCCTCCCCGAAGAGGGTCACCTCGTCTCCGGGGGCGACCGGAACACAGCCCAGATCCACAAAGCTCTGGTCCATGCAGCAGCCCAGAAGCCGGGCCCGGAAGCCGCCGATCAGCACCGGCGCGCCCGCGCGGGCCAGGGCCGGGTCCAGCCCGTCGCCGTAGCCCATGGAGAGGATGCCGATCCGGGTGTCCTCCGGAAGGGTGATGCCCGCCCCGTATCCGAGGGAAGTCCCGGCAGGGCGGTCCCGCACATCCGTCAGGAACGCCCGGAGGGAAAAGGCCTCCCGGATGGCGCCGGAGGGGGAGACAGGGTTGTCCAGAAAGAGGCGGCGCCCGACGCGGACCGCGCCGAGACCCAGCCCCTGTCCGGCCTCCACGGACGCGGAGGAGCCCATATGGCAAAGCCCCGGAGAGATGCCCGCGGTGCGGAGCCGGTTCACAAAGAGCCGGAACAGACTCTCCTGGCGGGCGGAAAGCTCCGGGTTGTCCCCGGAGAAATGGGAGAAGGTGCCGACGATCTCCAGGGACCCCTCCATCCGGCGGAGGGCATCGCAGAGCGCTCCCGCCTCGGACAGGTCAAAGCCGATCCGGTGCAGGCCGGTATCCACCTTCAGGGAAACGGGAATCCTGCGGCCGAGCTTGGCAGAAAGCTCCCGCAGCGGGGCCAGCTGATGGAAGCCCCCGAGGGTCAGGGTCAGATCCTGCTGCACCGCCTCCTCCAGCTGGAAGGGCAGGGGCAGGCTCATGACCAGAATGCGCTGGCGGAAGCCGGCCCGGCGCAGCTCCAGTCCTTCCGCGACCTGGGATACGGCAAAGGTATCCAGGAGGGGGAAGGCGCTGAGGGTCTCCGCAATCCGCAGGGCGCCCAGCCCGTAGGCATTGCCCTTGAGCACGGGGATCAGCTTTGTGCCGGGGCCGATCTCCTTCAGAATATACCGGGTATTATCCAGAACAGCCTGCAGGTCGACGTGCAGGCAAGCGTTTGCAGTCATAGCTCTCTCCGATCAAAGCACTTTTGCCAGAAAATCACGAAGCCGGTCACTTTGGGGATTGTTGAAGATTTCCTCCGGGGTCCCTTCCTCCAGGGGCCTGCCGTCCGCCATGAAGACGACGCGGTTGGCCACCTCCCGGGCGAAGCCCATCTCGTGGGTCACCACCACCATGGTCATGCCGGCTTTGGCCAGATCCCGCATCAGGTCCAGCACTTCGCCCACCATCTCCGGATCCAGGGCGGAGGTGGGCTCATCAAAGAGCATCACTTCCGGCTCCATGGCCAGGGCCCGGACGATGGCGATCCGCTGCTTCTGGCCGCCGGAGAGCATGTTCGGATATTCCTTTGCCTTGTCGGCCAGGCCGATGCGCTTCAGCAGCTCCATGCCCTTCTTCTCGGCTTCCTCCCGGGTTTTCATCTTCAGATAAACCGGGGCCAGGGTGATGTTCTGCATGACGGTCTTATGCGGGAAAAGATTGAAGTGCTGGAAGACCATGCCCATCTTTCTTCTGTGGAGATTCAGGTCGACCTTTTTATCGGCCAGATCCACCCCGTCAAAATAGATATGCCCGGAGGAGGGCTCCTCCAGCAGGTTCAGACACCGGAGCAGCGTGCTCTTGCCGGAGCCGGAGGCGCCGATGATAGCCACCACCTCGCCCCGGCTCACGCTGAAATGACAATCGTTCAGGGCCACCACAGCTCCGCCGTTATAGATCTTGGAAACGCCCTCCACGCGGATCAGCTCATTTTCTGTCGCCACGGCGCATCCTCCTTTCAATGGCTTCGATCCCCTTGGACGCGGGATAGTTGATGCAGAAGTAGATGATTGCCGCCACGGTATAGGGCGCCAGGGTGATATAGGTGGATCCGGCCACCGTCTTGGCCGCAAACATCAGCTCCGCCATGCCCAGCGTGGAGCAGATGGAGGATTCCTTCACCATGGTCACGATTTCATTGGCCAGGGCAGGCAGCACATTCTTGATGGCCTGGGGCAGCACCACCAGCTTCATGGAAGCCCAGGAGGAGAGCCCCAGGGACCGGGCGGCTTCCGTCTGGCCGATATCCACCGCCAGGATGCCGCCCCGGAAGATCTCCGCCACGTAGGCGGAGGAGTTCAGGGCCAGGGCCACCACGCCGGGGATGAAGCGGCTGAGGGGAATGAATCCGAAGAGCTGCCAGGTGTTGGGAATGCGTACCGCGCCGAACAGCCCGAAATAGATGATGCTCAGCTGCACCAGAAGGGGCGTGGAGCGGAAAACGGCAATGTAGGCGCCGGAGATGCTCCGTATGATCCGGTTTTTGCTCAGACGCATGATGGCCAGGGCCAGCGCCGGAATGATGGCCAGCAGCACGGAGACCACCGCCAGCAGCAGCGTATAGCCGAGAGCCTGGAGAATATAGACGCCGTACTCGCCCATAAAGGAAAAATTGAAGAAAGAGGCAGGGGACAGATTCCCGAAAATCCCTTCCCAGTCCATAAATTCACGTCCTTCCGGTCATTCAGGGCAGGGGCCCGAAAATATACAAATGTGTAAAGCCGGGGCGGCTTTACACATCTGTTTCATGCAAACCGTTCAAGGGGGAGCTCCGGCTGCAGGGCCGGAGCGGGAGCGGCGGGTTTATTCCGCGTCGTCGGGGGTATAGCCTTCCGGCGCCTCAGCGGAAACCTCTTCCTTGCCCTGGAGCTGATCCACGTAGGCCTTGAACTCCTCCACCTTGTTCTCCGCCGTCAGCTTGGCGATGGCTTCGTTGATCCCGGGCAGCAGGTTCTTGGGGTCGCCCTTGGCCACGGCCACGCAGACGTTGTTGCTGGCGCCGAAGACCTCGCTGGCCTTTTCAGCGATGACCAGGTTCTCATACTGGGCGGCGTAGGAGGCGGCGACGGAGCCGTCCAGCAGCACTGCGTCCACCTTGCCGTTGACCAGCTCGTTGACCATATCCGTCACCAGCGGGAGGGAAACCACATTGCAGCCGGCCAGATTCTGCTGGGCCTTATCCACCTTGGTGGAGCCGGTCTGGGCACCGACGCTGACCCCCTGGAAATCCGCCGCGGCATCCTGGTACTTCTCCGCATCCCCGGCGCGGACGAGGATCTTTTCCGGAACCTCCTCAATATAGGGATCGGAGAAATCCGCCGCCTTCTGCCGCTTCTCGGTGGGCTCGATATCCGCCAGCACCATGTCGAAATCCCCTTTGTTCAGGGCGGTGAGCAGATAGCCGAAATCCATGTTCTCGATCTGCAGCTCCATGCCCAGATAATCGGCGATATACTGGGCCACCATCACGTCGATGCCGCCGTAGACCATGGTGCTGGTTTCATCCGGATACATGAACTCAAAGGGGGCATAGTCCGCGCTGGTGCCAAAGACCAGAACCGGCTTGTCGCTCTCGGCGGAAACAGCGGAAACACCCAGCACCATCACCAGCGCCAGCAGGGCCGCAAACATTTTCTTCATCATCATTGATCCCTCCGAACCATCAGCTTCATAAATTCTTTGCCCGGGAAACCCCGGACAACGGGATCAGTATAGCACCGGCCCGCAGGAGTGTCAAGACAAAAACGCATGATTATGCATAAAAATCCGAAATAAAACTGGGTTAAAAAGAATAATATGCAAATCGCAATGCATAAACGGAGAAAACTGCATAAACCGGGCGGCGGGCGCCCTGGGGGCTCAGGCGTCCGTGGGCTTCTGAATGTATTTTTCCACCAGCTCCGGATTCCCGCCCCGGTCCAGGAAATCCTGAATCGCGGCCTGCAGTTCCAGGGTGAACTCCTCCAGGCACAGGTTGTTTTCCTTCATATAGGTCGCGACGGGAATGCCCACATAGCGCAGGTGCCAGGGCTCCGTGTTGATTTCCGTGATCTCCTGCTTGTCCTCGGGATAGCGGATGACGAAGCCGAATTCATGGCAGTTTTCCGCCATCCACTGGCACTCCGGCTCCTTCATCATCTTCTCGTTCATGGATTTATCCCGCCAGGAACGGGGCACCACGTCGCAGCCCAGCCCCGTCTGGTGATCGCTGGCCCCGGGCATGGAGACCCATCCGTCATCCCGGCCGTTGTTCTTCTTCAGACGGTTGGAATACATGGTTTTCTGGGTGCGGTAGGACCGGTAGGCGCTCTTCAGATAGAGGGCCTTGAAGCCGTTCTCCTCCGCCACCGCCCGGATGGCTTCGTTCATCCGGCACAGGGCTTCGGCGCAGGCCTCCCGCAGCAGCTGACCCTCCTTCGGCTGAACGGCCCAGTAGATGCCTCCGTTCGCGGGTTTGCTGGGCACCTTCACCAGATCCTCCGGCACATAATCATCGGGGAGAAGATAGTGCTTGTTCGCAAGGAGGATGTATTCCGGATCCATGTCCTCCAAAGCCACGGGAAAACGCCATTCCACCTCCCCGTAGACGACGGCATCCAGGTTCACGTCCTCCACGATCTCCTCAATCAGCAGATCCTCCTCCTCGGCGGAGACGCAGCAGGGGAGCAGGAGCAGCAGAAGCAGCAGGGAAGTCCACCATCTTTTCATCTATATAATACCTCCAAAAGAGAGACGCAGATGCATGACAGACATGCATCCGCGCCGGAATTCATCAGTTGTTCCGCAGATCGCCCCAGAAGAAGAGCGCCACGGTTCCGGGGCCGGTATGGGCGCCGATGGTGGAGCCGATGGGGAAGAGCTGCACTTTGCCCCGCAGCTTCGGGAAGGTGCTTTCCACCAGGGCAGCCACCTGCTGGGCATCCTCCAGGCAGTCGGAATAGGAGATGAAGCACTTCTCGGAATAATCCAGGCCGTCCCGGGCATGAGCCTCCATCCGGGCGACGACTTCCCGGATCACCTTCTTCTTGGTGCGGATCTTGTCCCGGGGAATCAGCCGGCCCTGGTAATCCACATTCAGCAGGGGGCAGATATTCAGCACCCGGCCGAAGAAGCCGGCGGTTTTGCTGACCCGGCCGCCCCGGATGTAGAAGGTCAGGTCGGTAGAGAAGAACCAGTGATGGACATACAGCTTGTTATCCTCCGCAAAGCGGTACAGATCCTTCAGGGAATATCCCGCGTCCCGCAGCTCCGCCAGCTTGTCCACCAGCAGGCCGAAGCCGGAGGAGGCGGCCAGGGAATCCACCACGTAGATCTCCCGCTCCGGGAACTCCCGGCGGAGCTCCTCGGCGGCGGCCCGGGCGGAATTGATGGTCCCGGAGATGCCGGAGGACAGGGTCAGATGCAGCAGATCCTTCCCCTCCTTCAGGAAGGGACGCCAGAATTCCATATATTCGGTCATATTGATCTGGCTGGTCCGGGAATCCTCGCCATCCAGCATCCGCTGATAGAAGGTGTGGGGATCCATGGTCTGCCAGAGGTCATCCGGATGGCTCTCTCCGCCCAGCTCATAATGGAAGCAGATATAGGGCACCCGGATGGAAGCCAGATAAT
>CAZRLU010000100.1:0-7837 GCA_964600995.1 uncultured Oscillospiraceae bacterium
CGGGTCAGGAAGCCCGCTTTCTTCAGGGCAGCACGCAGATCCGGATCAGCCTTGCACAGCGCGCGGCTGATTCCGTGACGGATGGCTCCGGCCTGGCCGGTCAGCCCTCCGCCGCTCACATTCACCAGAACGTCAAAACCCGTGTTGCCCGTGAGGACCAGGGGCTGACGAACGGACATCTTCAGGGTCTCGAGTCCGAAATAATTATCGATATCGCGCTTGTTGACGGTAATCTTTCCATCTCCGGCAACCAGTCTTACGCGGGCAATAGCCTTCTTACGGCGGCCAACTGCACTGTATGCTACCTTAGCCATGTTGTATTTTTACTCCTTTCCGCGTCACTTCAGATCCAGCATTTCAGGCTTCTGAGCAGCCTGTTCGTACTGATCGCCGGCGTAAATCTTCACTTTCTTTGCCATCTTGCGTCCCAGGGGTCCCTTGGGCAGCATTCCGACAATCGCATGCCTCACCGCCAGCTCGGGCTTTTCAGCCATCAGCTTGCGATAGGTCGTCTCCTTCAGACCGCCGGCATATCCGCTGTGATGATAGTAAATCTTCTGATCGAGCTTCTTGCCGGTCAGCACAGCCTTGTCCGCATTGATGATGATCACATAGTCTCCGGTATCCACGTTCGGAGTATAAATGGGCTTATTCTTTCCGCGCAGGATATTCGCCACCTGACTGGCCAAACGGCCCAGCACAAGGCCCTCCGCGTCAACAACGTACCATTTGCGTTCGATGTCCGCGGCTTTCGGCACAAACGTCTTCAAAGGGTTCCCTCCTCAATCGATCGGTTCTTGATTCTGTCCGGAAGTGATGGTCGCACTTCGGACTCACGTACAAAAGCTACCGGGGCTAGCGGAGCTAATGATACCAACGGCTATTTTATCTTATTTTTCTTAATGCGTCAAGCCTTTTTTCTGTTTGTTTGCCAAGTTTCCGGGCTTTTGATATAATGGCCTGAAAAATCCTCGGAATGGAAGTGTGCCTGACTTGGAGCATTATCTGGATAACGCAGCAACCACCCGTGTCTGTCCTGAAGCCGCCGCGGAAGCAGTGCGCATCATGACGGAAGAATATGGCAATCCCTCCTCCACCCATACCAAGGGCCGGAGCGCAAAAAAAATTCTTGATCAGAGCCGCCTTACTGTAGCGGATGCGCTGGGCGCCCGTCCCGAAGAGATCGTTTTCACTTCCTGCGGATCCGAGAGCGACAACTGGGCTCTGCTCTCCGGTGCGGAAGCCGGAAGCCGCCTTGGCCGTCACATCATCAGTTCCCTGGTTGAGCATGACGCGGTCCGGAAAAGCCTTGATCTTCTTGAATCCCGTGGGTTTACCGTAACGCGCCTGAAGCCGGATGCCACCGGCAGGATTCCCGTGGAAGCGGTCGCGGAGGCCCTTCGGGAGGATACGATTCTGATTTCCCTGATGATGGTGAACAATGAGACCGGTGCGGTAACGGATATCAGCTCCGTCGCCGGGCTTTTGAAGCGTTCCGGCTCCCGGGCGCTTCTGCATACGGACGCGGTGCAGGCTTTTCGCAAAATCCCCTTCCGGGCGCGGACCCTCGGAGCTGACCTGATCTCTGTCAGCGGGCATAAAATACATGCCCCGAAGGGAATCGGAGCCCTGTACATCCGTTCTGGCCTGAAGCTGAAGCCGCTGATCGTGGGCGGGAGCCAGGAATCAGAGCGTCGCGCCGGCACGGAGCCGCTTCCGCAGATCGCCGCTTTTGCGGAAGCCTGCCGGCAGGATCCCTGTCTGGATCATATCCGGTCCATGAAAGCCTTCGCTGTTGAAAAGCTTACTGCTTCCGTTCCGGAGCTTACGTATCTGGACACGGATGCCCCCCATATTCTGAGTGTTTCCATGCCCGGATGGCGAAGCGAGGTGCTGATGAATTTTCTGGAAGCCCGCAGCATCTTTGTTTCAAAATCTTCCGCATGCAAGCAGGGACGCCGCAGCCATGTTCTGGAGGCCCTGGGCATGCATCCGTCCGCCATCGACGGGGCTTTGCGCATCGGCTTCAGCCGCTATACCGTCAAAGAGGATATTCTCGCCCTGGTGGAAGGCCTTGCGGAAGCCCGCGGTCTGGCGCATCGCTGAGATTCTTTTGGAATACAGAAAGACCCTGTCGGTTGAACCGCAGGGCCTTCTTTATTGGAATTAAAAGCAGATGCCTGCTTCCCGCATTTTATTTTCCAGTTCCTTCGCATCCCCGTGAAAAACGATCCCCTGCCATCCGCACGCCATTGCCATGGCCACATTGATCGGTGCGTCGTCGATAAACAGGCACTCCTCTCCCTTCAGCCGGAATTCCTCGGTAAACAGCGTATAGATTGCAGGACATGGCTTCACCGTTTTTACGAAGGCAGAAACCATAACGCCGTCAAAGCAGTGGCTGAGGGGAAGAGACTTCCAATAGGCCGGCTGTCCGATGCTGGCATTGCTCAGAAGATAAATGCCAAATCCCGCCGCCTTCAGCCTTCTGACGAGATCTTCCATCCCCGGAATCAGCTGAATCGGATCAGCCCAGTTCCGCAACAGCTCCCTGACCTGCCTGTGGAGCCGGTTCGGAATGCGGGCGAGTACCTTGGGCTCAAAGCTGTCCTCCGTCTCAACACCCATATCCATCCGTGCCCATTCCACGCTGTCAAACAGCTCCCTGCGCACAGTGATCCTGTCCTTCTGATCCGTGATTTCGACTCTCGTCATGAACTCTTCCGGGTCGAATCGGATCAGTACGTTTCCCATATCAAAAACGATATTATGTACCATGCCTTTCTCCCCTCTCAGATGATCAGCTTATTGTTTCGCAGGCCCTTGGGATAATGATTCTTGATCATTCCGTCGCTTCCTTTGCCCCATCCCAGCGCAAGCCCGTGCCAGGTGAGCAGCGTCCAGCCCTTCGCAGCTCCCGGGATCGCCTCCCCGGCCATATATCTGAGGGCTTCTTCGTCTGTCAGGCTGATTTCCTGATTCTCCGTGCGATGAATGTTCATAGCCGCAGCATGATCCGGGATCATCTGCTTCCCTCGGATTTCTCCGATATGCAGCCCAAGCCGGATCACCTGAATGCCCTTGAGCTCAGGAATGAAGTCCGCCCGGACCAGGGTATTTTTGAACAAAGCATTGGGTTTCGGGGTTCTGATCCCGCTTTGTTCCCATAACAGCAGGTCGTCTTTTTTTACCGCAAAAGCTTTTCTGTTCTCGGAAAGCGTTTTCCGCTCTCCGTCCGCTCTCCTCAGTTTGGCCACAAACTGCCCTTCCCCCCGAAGGAGATGGGGCCAGCACAGAAACATCCCATTCTCAGCGCCGATCCCTTCCATCCGGAAGGGTTCCGGCGTAAATTCAGGATGCGTTTCCAAAAAGCCGGAGATCATTTGGTCATTTTCCGCAGGATTCCAGCTGCAGGTGGAATATACCAGCCGGCCTCCCGGACGGACAAGCCTTGCGGCGGCATCCAGAATTTTGCGCTGCCGGCCCGTGCATCCCTCCGCCTTCTCCGCGGTCCATTCGCTTCTGCTGAGCGGATTTTTCCGAAACATCCCCTCGCCGCTGCAGGGAACGTCAGCAAGCACCCCGTCGAAGCCCTCTTCCCATGCGTCCGCGAGCTTTTCAGGGTAGGCGCAGGTCACGATTGTGTGAGGAATTCCCATTCTTTCAATGTTCCGGCTCAGGATCGCCGCCCGCTTCGGGACCGGCTCATTGCAGACCAGAAGGCCCTCGCCCTGCATGTCCAGTCCCATCTGGGTCGCTTTCCCGCCGGGAGCCGAGCAAAGATCAAGAATTCTTTCCCCCGGTCTGGCGTTCAGCACAGCTGCCGGCAGCATTGCACAGGGGTCCTGAAGATAGAAAGCGCCCGCTTCATGCGCGACGGTAATGCCCGCAGCCGAATCTTCCTTCAATTCCCAGCCGTTTCTTTCCCAGGGAATTTTATTCTCCGCATCCCTGAAGGGCTGCCCATCCCTGTTCTTTTCAGGATTCATGCGGATCCCGCGTATCGGCGCTTCATGCATGGCCTCCAGAAAGCGAGGCAGCTCATTCCCCAGCTGTGTCCCGATTCTGGTGAGAAATTCCACCGGCAGCAGCGGAATCATCCGAGTTCCATCCATTCCGGAACCATCCTCCGTTTCACAGCCATTTGTGGGAATCTCAGCGCGCTGTGTTCCAGCACTTCCCTTTTTCCGGTATTCAGAATCCAGGAAACGCCCATCTGTTCCGCGCAACGGACTGCTGTTTCTTCTCCCATCTCCAGCATTTCAGGCTCCGTTTCATCCGCAAGATTCGTATTGTTGATGATGCCGTCAATATGAAGCCGGCTTCTGCTCCGGATGCGGGCTGCAAGATCCAGGATATCCCCGGTTTCGCCCGTCAGAGGTCTCATGCAGTTCAGGACAAGAAGTGAAAGCGTTTCGTCCCTGTATCTCTGAAAGCTCGGGGCATATCTTCCCAGCGCCGCAGCGCCCGTATCATCCCCGCCCACGTCAAAAATCGTTCGATCTCCGGGGGTTTCAAACACGCTCTGAATTTCAGCCGGAAGCGCGGGAATATCCACCGTGGTCATCGCGAAAGTCGGCTTCAGCACCCGGATGCCTGCGTCGCGAAGCTCTTCCTCCTTCTCCGCGCTTCTGAAATAAGGGTTCACAATATCCAGATCCACAAGCGTGGTCTTCAGGCCTTCCGCAGCAAACCGGAAGGCCAGATTCAACGCAATCTCGGTTTTTCCGCTCCCGTAGTTTCCCGTCAGAACCGTGAACCTTGGAAAATCAGGCGTCCCGTTCATCGTGATTTTCTTCCCCCGGCTGTCCGTTTCTCCAGTCTCTCGGATAAACAGGCTTTCTGTATGCGGCATATCTGTCTATCAGTTCGTCCGGTTTCGCATAGTCCGCCTCCCGGTCCTCCTCAAACAATCTGCTGAGACGCCTTTTCCGAGGAAGAATCGCCCGTTCGAAGGATGCTGTCATTCTTTCCTGAGGCTCCGTCTCCTGATCCGAAGGAATCTCCTCTTCCGGTTCAAAGGCCGTCATTTCCGGGTCTTCCACGCCCCGGTCCTGCGGAATGGTCTGTCTGACATCTTCCCGCCCGTATCCGGAATCAGGCAGCATCCTGCTTTCCTCCTCCGATTCATCCGGGGCATCCGTTTCATTTTCAGGATATTTGATTCTGAAAAAGAAGCTTCTCCAAACCCGATAAGGCTGCCACCGGAACAGGTAAACAACCAGATCAGCCGCCAGACCGATCGCGCAGAGTATCAGCGCGGCGCCGATCCAGTTGCGGCCGATCCACTCCAGGATTGTCCGGCTGTCCGTGGTAGCCGTATGCCAGACCTCCGCCGCAAGCGTCCGGATCCATCCGAGCAGCGTCTGAAAAACCGCATTCGCAATGTTTCCCATCACGCCCCTCCCCTCTTATCTCCGGCGGTCAGTCCTGGCCTTCTTCCGGAGAACTCTTTTCTTCCTCCGGAACCACTTCAACCGTAACGGTAATCGTATCGTTGCTGAGAATGGAATCCTCGCTGGGCTTGGATACCTTCAGCTGAACGCTCGTCGTCTCCTTCAGGCCGTTCAGATCAACATAATGCTCCTTGAGGGCAAGTTCAGTCATCTGATCGAGCACCTCGCTGCGCGCAGCGACAGTAATGCTTTCAGGGCTGACATGAACCGCCTTCACCGCAAACCCATCCGCCACGTCATTGATGGTTCCGATCATGCTGGATACATCATAGCTTCTGGTTGGCAGAATGGTTGTTTCCAGCACAACTCCGTCCAGCTGCACGTTATCATAGCTTACTTCCAGCAGGCTGTTGGTCACTTCTTCCCCGCTTCGGTCATACAGGCTCAGGCCCACGGAAAAGACGCTGGGGCCCTCCTCCCAGTCCACCTCCTCCGGGTTCAGGAAAACTCTGGCCCGGCTGATGCTGTTTACCAGGTTTTTCGGCCCGCTCACAGCCACCAGGGGCGGATCAACGCTTGGAGTGGAGATATACCATCCCTCCGGTATTTCCCCCGTAACCGAGACGGAAACCGGAATTCTGTATCTGACGACATAATCCTCCACATTCACGGTTACGCTGGACGGAGAGATGCTGCTGATCCGGCCGTAGGTGGTTGAGGCGCTGCTCAGAAGCCGCAGCTCCTGCTCGCCGTTCCCGGAAATGCGGCTCAGGTCCAGCCGCACATTATAGGAGGATACGTCTGCCCGCTCATACTGCTTCTGCGGAACGGCCGCGGTGGCGGTCACTCCGGTCAGCATTTCGCTCAGATCGCTGGTAACGATATATCCGTTGCGCTTCATGGCGTCCATGCCGGTAATATTTACACTGACATCCTTGAATGTTTTTTCCCGGGTGATCGATTCATCCTGGCTGATCAGCCCGGCCCACAGGATGACGCTGATCAGGATGGCAAGAAGCTTGAACCCGCCGTTATGCAGGATCAGTCTCTTCGCCTGCAAAAGAAAATTCTGAAAGGAATAGTCTCTTTTCTTTTCCTCTTTCATTTCTCTGCCTCCTTCCCGGTCCGCTTCAGGTTTTGCCAGAAAGAGGCAATCCAGGACATTTCAGGAGCGTAGATATCCTCCAGAATGTCGTGCAGATCCTGCTCTGACAGAGGACGTCTCAGCATTCCGCCCTGGGCCAGGCTCATGGTTCCTGTTTCTTCGGAGACAATCAGGACCATGGCATCCGAGTTTTCGCTCAGGCCGATCCCCGCCCTGTGCCGGGTTCCAAGTTCCCGGGACACCCCGCTGGCCTCCGTCAGAGGCAGAATGCAGGCAGCCGCCTCAACACGATCATCCCGTATTACCACAGCGCCGTCATGCAGAGGGGTATTGGGTTCAAAAATATTTTCAAGCAGCGGGGCGGAAATCTCCGCATCCACACGGGTACCGGTATCAATCACATCCTGAAGCCCGGTCCGACGTTCAAAGCAGATCAGCGCGCCAACCTTCCGATGGCTCAGATCCAGCATCGTCTGCACGATTTCAGCCACGATCCGCTGATGGGATTCCGTATCCGTCATTTCGCGGCGGCCCTTGTTCAGCAGGTTGGTGCGGCCCATCTTTTCCAGGCCTTTTCTGATTTCCGGTTGGAACAGAACAATGAGCACCACGGCGCCGTTTCTCAGAATCGATGTCAGCAGCCAGTTCAGGCTGGTCAGCCCTAGCCATGAGCTCAGCATCACAATGATGAGGAGCAGGAAAACTCCCTTCAGGAGTGCGCTGGACCGGGTTCGCCGCAGCAGAATCAGCAGTTCATAGAAGATGGCCGCCATGATGATGATATCGATGATATCCACAATGCCCAGCCTGTGAGTCAGGTTCCAGATCATATTGTTGATCATCGTTCCAAAATCATTCATTCGGGCTCCTCCTTGCTGAAATCTGACCCGACAGAATTATAGCATGAAACAATTCCCTTTGGAAGTATTCCCCGCGTGATTTTTATGCACATCCGCGCCTGGCCGGATGCAAGTCCTTGTCCTCAGAGCGCGGCCCGTAAAAAACAAAACCCCCTCCATCCGTCGATGGAAGGGCGTTTTATTCGGAACGCAAAAGCTCCGTACTGTCTTACACAGCGGCAGCCTTGTTCAGCTGCTTTGCCAGACGGGCCTTTTTGCGGTTAGCTGCATTTTTATGCATCACACCCTTGGCCGCAGCCTTGTCAATCGCCGCAACGGTCGCGGACAGCTGGACCTGAGCGTTCTGAGGATCAGCTTCAACAGCGGCATCGAATTTTTTGACAGAAGTGCGGACACCGCTCTTCACGATACGATTCCTCAGGTTCTTCTTCTCGCTGACCTTCACGCGCTTTTTGGCGGACTGGATATTCGGCAAC
>CAZRLU010000101.1:0-7803 GCA_964600995.1 uncultured Oscillospiraceae bacterium
CCGGCGCGAAGGAGATCGTGGGTCAGGACTGGCTGGACGCCTGCACCTTCAAGGGCCGGCTCTACGGCATCCCCACCATGAAGCCCATCGCCCTGACCCCCATGGTGATCTACCGGAAGGACATCGCCGAGGAGCTGGGCCTGGATTTCAGCAAGGTGAATTCCCCCGCTGACCTGACCGACTATCTGCGCCAGGTGAAGGCCGCCCATCCGGAGATGACCCCCGTGGCCGCCGTGAACACCGGCAACATCGGCCTGCAGCTCACCGTGCCCAACACCGACTATCTGACCGACGACTACTACACCCCCAAGGGCGTCATCATGAACGATGAGCTCAAGGTGGTGGACTTCTACTCCACCGAAGCCTTCCGGGATGTGTGCAATCTGGCCCGCACCTGGTATCTGGAAGGCCTGGTCATGAAGGACGCGGCCACCACCGCCTCCACCGCCGCCGAACTCTTCGCCAGCGGCAACTACTTCTGCTACGTCGCCAGCTACAGCTATCCGGAAGAGGACACCGCCGCCAGCCTGGCCGCCCAGTCCGGCAATTATCCCGTGGGCGCGAAGATCATCGGCTCCGCCTTCCTGGACACCACCGCCATCAATGCCCTGACCTGGTGCGTGGCCTCCACCAGCAAGGTGCCGGAAGCGGCCCTGAAGTTCCTGGATCTGACCTACACCGACGAGCAGATCATCAACCTGCTGATCTACGGTCTGGAAGGCCGGGACTATGTAAAGAACGCCGACGGCACCGTCTCCTATCCCGACGGGCTGGACGCGGCCTCCGTGCCCTACACGGCGCAGCTCTCCTGCGGTACCCTGGGCAACTTCTTCAAGATGTATCCCATGGCGGGCACCAGCGTCGAGTCCCTGGAGTGGGAGCTGGAGCAGAACAAGAGCGCCAAGACCTCCGTGGCCATGGGCTTCACCTTTGACAACAGCCGGCTGAAGAGCCAGTACACCGCCGTGGCCAACGTGATCGAGCAGTTCCTGCCCGGCCTGGTCTGCGGCAGCGTGGATCCCGAGGTCGACATCCCCGAATTCATCGAACGGCTGAACGACGCGGGCCTGCAGGACATCATCGCGGCCAAGCAGGAGCAGCTGGACGCCTGGATCGCGGAAAACAAGTAAGCAATCTTCCCGGGCGGAGAGGCTGGCCCTCTCCGCCCCTTTTCACCCCAGAACAGAGGAGGAATCCGTCATGACCACCCGGGCCGTCAAAAAGAAAAGAAGCAGCACGGCGCAGACCCTGCCCCTGATGCTGATCGCCCTGCCGGGGCTGATCTATCTGCTGATCAACAACTATCTGCCCATGTTCGGGATTTTCCTGGCCTTCAAGGACTACAGCTTCATGCGGGGCATCTTCGGCAGCAAGTGGAACGGATTCGACAACTTCGAATTCCTGTTCCGGACCAAGGACGCCTGGATCATGACCCGGAACACCCTGCTGTACAACGCGGTGTTCATCGTGCTGGGCACGGTGTTCGCCATCTTCGTGGCCATCCTAATCCACGAGCTGGGCAAGAAGCGCCGGGTAAAGCTGTATCAGGCGGGCCTGATGCTCCCCAACCTGCTGAGCTGGGTGGTGGTGGGCTTCATCGTCTACGCCTTCCTGAACGCCGACAACGGCTTCATGAACAACACGGTCTACAAGGCCCTGGGCCTGGCCCCCGTCAGCTGGTATTCCACCAAGCAGCCCTGGCCCTTCATCCTGACCCTGGTCTACCTGTGGAAATACGTGGGCACCAACTCCATCATCTATGTGGCGGGCATCGCCGGCATCGACCAGGGGATCTTCGAGGCCGCCCAGCTGGACGGCGCCTCCAAGGTGAAGCAGATCCTGCACATCACCGTGCCCATGCTGAAGCCCACCATCGTCACCCTGACGCTGATGTCCATCGGCCGGATCTTCTATTCCGACTTCGGCCTGTTCTATCAGGTGCCCGCCAACTCCGGCCGGCTCTTCGACGTGACCCAGACCATCGACACCTACGTCTACCGGGGCCTGATGGAGCGCAATGACGTGGGCATGTCCGCCGCCGCGGCCCTGTATCAGTCCCTGGTGGGCTTCCTGCTGGTGCTGGGGGCGAACACCCTGGTGCGCAAGATCGACAACGAGAACGCGCTGTTCTGAGAAAGGAGGCAGGAAACATGCAACACGAAAAGGTCCATAATGACGTCAAAAGCTTCCGCCTCTTCGCCTCCATCGTGCTGGCGGTGTTCACGGTCATCACTCTGCTGCCCATCCTGCTGATCGTCATCGGCTCGGTGACCGACGAGAAGGTGCTGCTGACCTCCGGATACACCTACTTCCCCGCGAAGCTGAGCCTGGACAGCTACTACTACATGGTCCGCCAGGGGCCCACCATCCTCCGGGCCTACGGCATCACCGTGCTGGTGACGGTGCTGGGCACCCTGGGCTCCATCCTGCTGACCGCCACCCTGGCCTACCCCATGAGCCGGAAGGATTTCAAGTGGCACAACACCCTGAGCTTCCTGGTGTTCTTCACCATGCTGTTCAACGGCGGCGTGGTTTCCGCCTACATCATGTGGAGCACCATCTTCGGCATCAAGGACACCCTGCTGGCTCTGATCCTGCCCAACTACCTGGTGACGGCCTTCAACGTGTTCCTGGTCCGGAACTATTACGCCAACAGCATCCCCGCCGCCCTGATCGAGTCCGCGAAGATCGACGGGGCCTCGGAGCTGACCATCTTCTTCAAGATCATGCTGCCCCTGGCGGTGCCGGTCATGGCCACGGTGGCCCTCTTCACCGGGCTGACCTACTGGAACGACTGGACCAACGGCCTGTACTACATCACCAACCCCGAGCTCTTCGGCATCCAGAACCTGCTGATCCGGATCATGAACAACATCCAGTTCCTGAAGTCCAGCAGCAACGCCGCCCTCCTGGGCACCCAGACCGTGGAGCTGCCGGGCACCTCCGTCCGGATGGCCATGGCCGTCATTGGCATCCTGCCCATCCTGATCGTGTTCCCCTTTGTGCAGAAGTACTTCGTGAAGGGCGTCGTGCTAGGCGCCGTCAAGGGATAAGGAGGCGCCGGATGAACGCAGGAGAAGTGATTCAGGCCATCATCCGGAAGACCGGCGTGGGCCTGCTTCCGGACAAAAGCACCGCGGACCGGCTGATGGCCGGCCGGCTGGACCAGCCCGTAACCCGGATCGGTTCCACCTTCATGGCCACGGTGGACGTGCTGCGCCGGGCCCGGGAAAAAGGCGTGGACATGATCATCACCCACGAGCCCACCTGGTTTTCCGGCGCCGACAACACCGGCTGGCTCCAGGGGGACCCGGTTTACCTGGAAAAGAAAAAGCTGATCGAGGAGCGGGATCTGGTGATCTGGCGCTTCCATGACTACATGCACATGAACCGGGAGGACGGCATCTACCGGGGCTTTGACCGGGAGACGGGCTGGGCCCCGTACCGCATGGCCCCGGCGGAGCCGGTGGAGGACGGGGGCGAGCCCCTGCCCCCCGTCAGCTTCGACGGCTGCTACGAGATTCCCGAAACCACCCTGGCGGGCCTGGCGGCCTTCCTGCAGGAGACCTTCCGCATGCCCGACATGCGCTACATCGGCAACCCGGAGATGCGGGTCCGCCGGGTGGGCGTGCTGCCGGGAGGCGGCAGCCTGGGGCTGGGGGTGGAATCCATGCCCATGCGGCTGATGCGCCGCCGGGACCTGGACGTGATCCTCTGCGGGGATCTGACGGAATGGACCCTGCCAGCCTATGTCCGGGACGCGGCCCAGCTGGGGCTGAACAAGGGAATTCTCGTGCTGGGCCACGAGCGCAGCGAGGAGCCGGGCATGAAGCATCTGAGCTCCTGGCTGCAGGACATCCTGCCGGGCATCCCCGTGGAATTCCTGGACGCGGAAGAGCCCTTCGGGACTTTTCACGCGGAGATAAAAAAGGTATAATCCGCCCGGAGCCCTTCCCCTCCGGGGGCGGCGGCTCCGGCACCTTTCATTTTCCGGAAGATTTTTCCGGCACGGCACGAGGAGGAGAACCCATGGCAACGCTGAAGGATGTGGCCCAGCTGGCGGGGGTCACGGTGACCACCGTTTCCCGCATGCTGAACGGCCGGGGAAACGTGAGCGGGAAAACCCGGGAGCGGATTCATCAGGCGATGGACGCCCTGGGCTACTCCCCCAACGAGATGGCCCGGTCCCTGAAGGCCGCCTCCAGCCCCTTCATCGGGGTCATCGTGCCCACGGTGAACACCCCCTTCTTCGCCTCCCTGGTGGAGGAGATCGAGAAGGCCGCCTTCATCCGGGGATACCGGATTCTCCTGTGCGTCACCGGCATGGACGAGGCCAAGGAGCGGGACTGCTACACCATGATGCTCTCCAGCAAGGTGTCGGGGATCATCCAGTGCAACCAGACCGCCCGGGTGGAGGAATACGTGCGGCCCGGCGCCCCGGTGGTCATCATCGAGCGGGTCTCGGGAAAGGACATTCCCTCCATCGTCTCCGACAACGAACACGGCGGCCGGCTCACCGCCGAGCACCTGATTGCCCGGGGCTGCCGGCATCTGGCCAGCCTGGAGGCCCCCCTGGAGGAGGAATCCGACGCCGCCCGGCGGGCGGAAAGCTTCCGGGCCGTGGCCCTGGCCCACGGGCTGCCGGAGCCGGTAAGGGTCTTCTTCCCGGTGGAGAAGCTCTTCTCCCTGGATTTTGAGGAGCATATCGAGGCTCTGTTCCGGGAGCATCCCGAGGTGGACGGCATCGGCACCGTGGACGCCGTGGCCGCCCGGGTGGTGCACTGGTGCCTGAAGCGGGGCATCCGGGTCCCGGAGGACGTGAAGGTGGTGGGCTATGACGATTCCATCTTCGCCTCCATCTGCGCCCTGCCCCTGACCACCATCCGTCAGCCCATCCCCGAGATCGGCGCCCTGGCGGTGGATACGGTGATCCGCCAGGCCGCCGGGGAAATCGTGCCCGTCCGGTCCGTGCTGCCGGTGCAGCTGATTCAGCGGAGCACCACCTGAGGCCGGATCCCCCTGCTTTTTCCCGGCCCGGCCGCAAACTGAAACGTGACGATTCCGTCGTGAACCTGCGGGAGTTCCCCGCGGGGAACCTCCCTTCGTCCGACGGAATCGCTGCTCCGAAACCGAAAACAAGGAGGTTGAAACACCATGGCACTTCTTCAGCTGGAATACTTCTCCCACGCCATGCGGGGCTTCCGCAGCTTCAGCGCGGTGCTCCCCGTGGATCCCCCGCCGGAGCTCTCCGCCGGCCCCGGCTATGCCGCCGGCCCCTGGCCCACCCTGTACCTGCTTCACGGCTTCAGCGGCGCCCGGAACGACTGGCTGCGCAACAGCCCTATCGAGGCCCTTTCCGCCCGGTACGGCCTGGCGGTGATCATGCCCGAGGGGGAAAACCGGTTCTGGATCGACAGCCCGGAGACCGGCCATTTCTGCGGCGAGATGATCGGCCGGGAGCTGGTGGAGGTGACCCGGAGGATGTTCAACCTCTCCCCCCGGCGGGAGGACACCCTCATCGGCGGCCTCTCCATGGGTGGCTACGGCGCCATCCGCAACGGCCTGAAATACCGGGATACCTTCAGCGCCATCCTGGCCTTCTCCTCCGCCCTGATCACCAAGGAGTACGCCGGCGGGGAGATGCGGAAGCGGGAGCATCAGGCCATGGGCCTGCCCTACACCTATTACCCCGCGGTCTTCGGCCCCGAGGAGAAGGTGAAGGGCAGCGACATCGATCCCGAAGCCCTGGCCGCCGCCGCCCGGTCGGAGGGTCCCCGGCCGGAGATCTTCCTGGCCTGCGGCAGCGAGGACTTCCTGTACGCCAACAACCTGGAGTTCCATCAGGATCTGGAGCGCCTGGGCTATGATCACGCCTGGTGGGTGGAGCCGGGGGTGCACAACTTTGATTTCTGGAACCGGGCCGTGGCCGCCGGCCTGGCCTGGTGGCAGGAAAAGCGGAAGGAGTGAAATGCCATGAATCCCATTCTGGACGTGCATGTGATCACCCGGGAGAGCGCGGAGCTGGACGCCGGCGCCGCCGGATCCGTGGTGATGATCCCCTTCGGGGGCACCGTGACGGGAACCGTCTTTGAGGGCATCGTGGAGCCCTGCGGCGTGGATACCCAGGTGGTGAACGCCGCCGGCGTCCGCCATATGTCCGCCCGGTATATGCTCACCGGCCGGGCCCTGCCCCCCTATTCGGGAAACTGCCGGATCTATGTGGAGAACAACGGCTGGTTCCAGGGGAATCCGGCCCTGCCCTTCACCACCGTGCCCACCTTCCTCACGGACCATCCGGAGCTGGCGAAGCTCCTTTCCCGGCCCTTCATCGGCCAGGGCTCCGTGGAGGAGGACGGCCTCCATATCCGGTTCTTCGAGGCCTGAGGCCTGCCCGGAAGGATTCCCCGGATCGCTTGTATATTTCCCGGAAAAAAAGTATAATCTCCCTGCGGCCCGGCGCCTGATCGCCGGGCCGCGGAATTTCCGCCCGCCGCCGGCTTTCCGGCCCGGGCTTCGGAGGAAGCGCCTATGTCCTGGCTTGACATCCTGAGCCTCATCGGCACCATCGCCTTCGCCATTTCCGGCGCCCTGGTGGCCGTTTCCCACGATATGGATATCTTCGGGGTCAACGTGCTGGCGGTGACCACCGCCTGCGGCGGCGGCCTGATCCGGGACCTGGTCATGGGGCAGACGCCCCCGGCCATGTTTCAGAACCCCTTCTACGTGGGGCTGGCGGCGGTGGTGGCCAACCTGGTTTTCCTGCTGCTGCTCCTGCATCCCCGGATGCCCCGGCGGCTGGGCCACCTGTATGAGTGGACCCTCTTTCTCTTTGACACCCTGGGGCTGGCCGCCTTCACGGTCAGCGGCATCCTGCTGGGGATGGAGGCCGGCTACCGGGGCAACGCCTTCCTGCTAGTCTTCCTGGGCTTCATCTCCGGGGTGGGCGGCGGCGTGCTGCGGGACATCATGGCGGACCAGATTCCCGACATCTTCCGGAAGCATATCTACGCCCTGACCTCCATCGCCGGGGGGCTGATCATGGTGGCCCTGACCCGGCTGGGAGCCGGGGAGATGGCCTCCGTCCTCTCCGGCATGGCGCTGATCGTGGTGCTGCGGTGCCTGGCCGCCCGGTTCCGCTGGAATCTGCCGAAAATCAAAAGGCAGGAGCCCTGAAGGCTCCTGCCCGGAAATATTTTCCTGGTTTGTTCGTCCTCCGGTTCGCCGGAGGTCTTTTTTTACGCAAGCGGCATCGTGGCGCCTTCCGTTTCCTTCCGGCTCTGCCGGCCCAGGAAGAAGTACACCGCGTCCAGCGCTGCCAGCACCACCAGCCCCACGCCGGTGAAGATCCAGACGGAGTTTTCCCCGATGGCGTTCATGAACAGCAGCGTGGCGAGCAGGGCCGTCAGCAGGAAGCTGACCGCCATCAGATACCAGCAGGGATGCCGGCTCCGCAGGGCGTCCACGGCGATCTGCAGCTTCATGAAGCCCGCCGCCAGGGCCACGCTGCCGTAGAGGGTGGTGAGGGTGCCCAGCAGGGTCACCATCCAGCTCTGGTTGGCGATGGCCGCGATGCCCACCACCACCAGCCCGGCGCCGGTGGCCAGATACCAGGTTTTCGCCGCCTCCTCCCGCTGCAGCCGGATATACAGGAAGATATGCCAGCAGCCCAGCAGCGTCAGCAGGGCGCCCAGCACGATAATCACCACGCTGGTCAGCTCCACCGGGCTGATCAGCAGCAGCAGCCCCAGCAGCAGCTCGCCGATGGCCAGCATCAGGGAAACGCTGATTTTCCGAATCCAGTCC
>CAZRLU010000102.1:0-7766 GCA_964600995.1 uncultured Oscillospiraceae bacterium
ACGCCATGGGCGGCCCCCTGGACCCCCTGGCCTATACGGGCTATCTGAAAAAGAAGTACAGTGCCCTGTACGGCATCTGACGGAGGGGGCCGCAGCCCCGGAGGCAGGCTCCGGAGACAGGAAAAGGCCGGGAGCGAAGAAAAACGCTCCCGGCCTTTGCCATGCGGATCAGAGGTCCAGATCCAGGGTGACGGGGCAGTGATCCGAGCCCATGACCGCGGTTTCGATGGTGGCCTCCCGGATGCGGGGCTGCAGCCGGTCGGACACGAGGAAGTAGTCGATGCGCCATCCGGCGTTGTTTTCCCGGGCATGGAACATGTAGCTCCACCAGGAATAGATATCCCGCCGGTCGGGATAGAGGAAGCGGAAGGTATCGGTGAAGCCGGAGGAGAGGAGGCGGGTCATCTTCTCCCGCTCCTGGGGGGTGAAGCCGGCGTTCTTCTGGTTGGAGGAGGGATTCTTCAGGTCGATCTCCTGATGGGCCACGTTCATGTCGCCGCAGACGATGACCGGCTTTTCCTTGTCCAGGGCCATCAGATAGTCCCGGAAGGCGTCCTCCCAGGTCATGCGGTAGTCCAGCCGGGTGAGCTCCCGCTGGCTGTTGGGGGTATAGACCGTGGTCAGGAAAAAGGAGGGATACTCCAGGGTGATGACCCGGCCCTCGTGGTCATGCTCCTCCACGCCGATGCCCAGCCGGGCGGAGAGGGGCTCCGCCTTGGCGAAGACAGCGGTGCCGCTGTAGCCCTTCTTCTCGGCGGAATTCATGAAGAGCCGGTAGCCCTCGGCGGGAATCTCCGCCTGACCGGGCTGCATCTTGGTTTCCTGCAGGCAGAAGAAATCCGCATCCGCCTGGCGGAAATAATCCAGGAAACCCTTTCCCATACAGGCCCGTAGGCCGTTCACATTCCAGGAAACAAACTTCATCGCGCTTCCTCCTTCCGGGCGGAGGCTCCGGGCCTCCGGGCGGAATCCAGACTTTGCAGGTAGGCCTCCAGGTCCGTGAAGGGATCCAGGAGGGAATCCTTTTTCAGATACAGGGGATGATGGGGATGCCCGGCGCGGCTGCGGGGACCGGCGGTGAACCAGCGGGCGCCGAAGGCTTTGCCCACGGACACCATATCCTGCACGCAGCGGGGGAGATAGGGCCGCTTCTCAATCACCGCGCCCCAGGCGGCCCAGATGGCCGGCGCGCTCCCGCTCCGCTCCAGCACCCAGCGGAAGGCCTTCATGTTCTCCCCGTGAAGCAGGGGATTCAGCTCCCGGTCCATATCCTCGGGGAGGGTGGCCCTTTGGGCATAGACGTTGAACATGATGAAGGAATCATAGCCGTTGAAGGCGGCGATGCGCTCCGCGCTCTTCAGGGTGTTGTCCAGCCGGCCGGGAATGGCGGTGGAGGGGTTGACGCCGATGCAGATCAGGGGACGGCTGCCCCGGGTTCCCAGAATATACCGGTACTCGGAATAATGATCCGGGACATAAAGCCACGCCCCCCGGTCATAGCTTTCGTCTGTGGGCCGAAGGGCGTCCTCAAAGGTCAGAATTTCCGTATGCCGCGTGTCGGCGGAAGGGATGTGCCTCATCTTCACGGTTTCTCCTTCCGGAAGCCGGCCCTCAGGCGAGGGGCCGGATCAGAATCAGGGGCGTCAGCTCGTCCCCCTGGCCGGAGGGATTGTCCGCCAGGGCGTCCTGGATCTGCTCATCCGAGAGGGGGAAGGAGGTGCCCTTGCCCAGCTGATTCTGGTCGATATCGTTGGCGTCCATCAGAACGACGGGAACGCCGGTCTTCTTTTCCAGCTCGTCGCAGAGCTCCCGGGCGTTGGTGTTGTTGATCAGGGCCAGATCGTGATAACGCTCGAAGGAGGAACGGTAGTAGAAGCCGTCGATCCCCGCGACGCCGGGGCCCACGATCTCATAGAAGACGCCCTTTTTGCCGAAGGGCTTGGTCAGGGCTGAGGCGATGGCGGCGAAAACCACCTTCGGCGCGCCCACCATATCGATGGCCAGCTGGAGCTTGTAGGGATCGTGCATGCCGATGCCCGCGGTGGTCTCGGAGGCATGGGGCGACAGCAGCCGGGCCCAGAAGCCGGGCTTTTCCTGCTCCTTGGTGCGGACATTGCCGGTGCACATGGCCATGACCTTCGCCCCGAAGGCCAGCACATCCCCGGGCTGATACAGGGGAAGCACATAGCGGCGGACCAGCTCCGCCTGATCCTCCCCGACCTCAACAAAATGCGTCTGAATGGCGAAGCGGGCATACCGCCTGCCATCCTTCCCGGTGCGGATGCCCCGGTCATAATAAACGACGCCGTTTTCCTCCCGGCGCTGCTCCTCAAGATTCCTGGACGGACTTCCGGCCATCTGGCTTCCCTCCTGCGACTTTGATACGCCGCAATTATACCCGGATTCCGGAGCTTCGTCAATGTCGCGGGAGCCGGGAGCCGGGACAGGTTGCGGTCTCGGGGAAGTTGGGGTATAATTCTGCCCATGGATCCTTCAGGGATCCGGATGGAGGACTTATCATGCAGGAAGAAATGCGGGCCCGGGAGAGGGCCCTGGGGGACGCGGTGATCCTGATCCCGTCCCTGGAGCCGGACGAGCGGCTGCCGGCGTATATCCAGAAGCTGGTGGAGGGCGGCTTCGGCCACATCGTGGTGGTGGACGACGGATCGTCGGAGAAGTATCAGCCCATCTTCCGCCGGCTGGAGGAAATCGATCCCCGGGTGAAGGTGCTGCACCACGACGTGAACCACGGCAAGGGCGTGGCCCTGAAAACCGGATACAAATGGATTCAGGAGAACCTGCCGGAGATCAGCGGCGTGATCACCGCGGACGCGGACGGGCAGCACACGGTGCCGGACTGCATCCGCCTGGCGGAGGAGCTGGAGAAGGGGGAGCGGGCGCTGTACCTGGGAAGCCGGGACTTCAGCCAGGAGAACGTGCCCCCGAAGAGCCGGACGGGAAACCGGTTCACCAGCCTGCTGTTCTTCGTGCTGTACGGAAAGTGGCTGCAGGATACCCAGACGGGGCTGCGGGCCTTCCGGCGGGAGGACCTTCCCTTCATGACGGAGGTGGAGGGGGAGCGGTTTGAGTACGAGATGAACGTGCTGATCGCCTGCGCCCGCAGCGGCCTGCCCATGATCGCCATCCCCATCGAAACCATCTATGAGAACGAGAACAAGGGGACCCATTATCATCCCTTCCGGGACAGCATGCGGATCTTCAAGGTGATCGTGTCCGGCTTCGTGAAGTTCATGGGCGTGAGCATCCTGTGCTTCCTGGTGGACCAGGGGCTGTTCAACCTGCTGAACCTGGCGGTTTTCGGAAACCAGGCGGCCAAGGCGGCCCGGTACATCCTGATTTCCACCGCGGTGGCCCGGGTGGTCAGCGCCTCGCTGAACTTCATTCTGAACAAGCGCTTCGTGTTTCGGCTGAAGGGACACACCGGCGGCGCCCTGTGGAAGTACATCGTGCTGGCCGTGGGCATCATGCTGCTGAGCGCGGCGGGAGTCTGGCTGCTGGGCCGGATCGGCGTGAACAGCACCATTGCCAAGCTGGTGATCGACTTCCTGCTGTACTTCGTCAGCTTCCAGGCGCAGCAGAAATGGGTTTTCCGGGAAGAAAAGGAGTAAGGGCATGGGAACCATCAGAAAGGTTGCCCTGGCCCTGGCCGGGCTGCTGCTGGCGGCCTGCGTTGCGGTGGCCATGGGGACCTGGGCTTACCCGGGGGAGCGGGATCTGATCGCGGAACGGTCCGGATTCCGCCTCAGCGTCACCGGGATCGGGGCGGGCCTGAGCTGCCTGACGCTGCTGAGCTTTGCCGCCCTGTGGCGGAAAGCCGGCGGGCGGAAGGGCGCAGGCGACGCGCTGAACGGGCTGGGCTTCGGGCTGCTGCCCGCCGCCGCAGTCTGGAAAATCTTTGAGCAAAGAACCGGGACGGGGCAGGGCCGAGAGATCCCGGAGGGCCTGCCCCGGCTGCCCTGGATCAGCGAAGGCGGCGCGGCACAGCCCTGCCGGATCGAGCTGATCCTGGCTTTGCTGCTGTTTGCGGCGATCCTCCTCTGGCTGATGCTCCGGAAGGGAGAGACGCTTCCGGCGGGAGATCTGGCGGGAGTCAGCCTGGCCTGCTGGGCGGCGGCCCGGATGCTGACGGAGAACCTGCGGCTGCGGCAGATCGCGGCGCTTCCGGAGGACTTCCGGATCGCCGGGTGGGCCGCGGCGGCGGCGATGGCCCTGATCCTGATCCTCTGGACGGCGCGGGCTTTCCGGCAGCAAAAAAACACGGGATACGCTTTCGCGTGCCTTCCCGTGTTTGTCATTTCCGTGGCCGGGATCGTGCTGATCCAGAACGGAATCCTGACCGGGTATACCCCGGCGGTGGATGTGATCGCCCAGGTCTGCCTGGCGCTGCTGGCGCTGAAGGCCGTCCTCTGCATGGGGCGGGTGACGCGGAATTAATCCTTCCGCCGGGGACAGTCCGTCTTTTTGCAGGCCTTGCAGGAATCCAGGTCAATCTCCTCACCGGCGATGACCATTTCCACCAGGCCGCCCTCCCGGGCGGCTTCCTTCAGGCCGAGGCGGGCAAAGAAGCCCTCCGTTTCCGGGGGCGTCCGCAGCCGGACCTCCCGGGCAAAATGATTCTGGGCCTTGAAGAGCAGGAGACGGAGGACCAGATCCCCCAGCTTCTGCCCCCGGTAGGCGGGCAGAACGCCCAGATCCCCCAGCCAGAAGCTGCCCTCCCGCCACCAGAGGCGGCCGGAGGCGGCGGGCACCCCATCCTGATACACCAGAACATTCCAGGACTCCGCGTCCAGCGGATCCTCCCCGCGGGAAAACACGCCGCGGCGGACGGAGATCACCTCGGACAGATCGGCGCCCTGGGGAAACCATTTACCCTGTACCATTGAAAAATCACCTCACGGAGGAAAGAATGGAAAAGGAAAAAATCGAGCGCATCAACGAACTGGCCCGCAAGCGCAAAGCGGAGGGGCTGACCCCGGAGGAGGCAGCCGAGCAGGAGGCCCTGCGGCGGGAGTACATCGACGGCTTCCGGGAAAACCTGCGGGAGCTGCTGGACAGCGTGGTGGTGCAGCAGCCGGACGGCAGCCGCACCCGGCTCCACAGGAAGCCCTGAGGAAAAATATATTCCCCGGAAATGCGCTTGTCAAGAGCCGCGGTTCCGCTTATAATGAGAACCGGAGAACACATCCGGGAAAGGAGAGAGCATCATGCGGGAAGAGGAAGTTTTCAACGAAGAGGATCTGAGCGCGGAGGACGATCTGATCGTCTTTGAGACCGAGGACGGCGAGGAAGTCACCTTCGTCATCGAGGATTATTTCTTCTACAACGGCGAGGAGTACGCCATTCTGACGGAATACGACACGGAGAAGGAAGAGGTGCTGGACGAGGGCAGCATCGTCTGCAAGGTGGTGGCCACCGAAGGCGAGAACGGCGAGGAGGACGAGGAGTTCATCCCCGTGGAGGACGACGAGATGGCCGAGAAGCTGATCGAGATCGCCAACGCCCAGCTGGCGGAGGACGAGGAAGCGGAATAAGCTCCCCGCCGTTTGTACAAACCTGTTGAACCAGGAAGCGGATCCCTTGCCCATGCGGCAGGGGATTTTTATTTTTCCGCTGTTTTTCACCTGCTTTTCACGGAAACAGGGGTTTTCTGTTCATAAAGATATGATAGGATGAATCCCGTGAATCGGAAGAAGGAGAGGTAACCTTATGAGTGAAAAGAAGACGGGAAGCACCGGAAGAAAAAAGAAAAGAATTCTCCGGAGAATCGCGGGCATCCTGGCGCTGCTGCTGATCCTGGCGGGGGCGGGCGTCTATGCCTGGGCGAAGCTTCGGGATCAGTATACGGTGACCTACGACGAATACACCGCCACCACCGGCACCATTTCCAACTCCCTCAGCTTCACCGGCAGCCTGGAGCTGCGGGACAGCGCCACCTATACCGCCTCCGGCTCCGCCACGGTGCGGAACGTGTATGTGGTGGAGGGGGACGCGGTGAAGAAGGGGGACAAGCTGGTCCGCCTGAGCAGCGGCACCACCTTCACGGCGGATTTTGACGGCCGGGTGAACCTGGTGAACGTGAAGACGGGAGACGAGGTGGCCGCGGGGGATACCCTGGTCCAGATCGCCGACTTCGACCACATGCGGGTTTCCTTCCGGATTGACGAATACGACATCGGGGACGTGCAGGTGGGCGAGCAGTGCACCGTGACGGCCACGGCCACCGAGAAGGTGTTCGAGTCCGCGGTGGAATCCATCAACTACATCTCCTCCTCCACGGGGAACGTGGCCTACTATACGGCGACGGCCAACGTGGACGTGGACGGGGGCGTGTATCCCGGCATGCAGGTGACGGTGAGCATCCCCCAGGAGGAGGCGGCCAACGTGGTGGTGCTGAAGGCGGACGCCCTGAGCTTCACCCTGGAGAACCAGGCCTTCGTCTATAAGATGAAGGAGGACGAGACCCTGGAGGAGGTTCAGGTGGAGGTCGGCGTCAGCAACGGCAACTACGTGGAGATCAAATCCGGGCTGAAGGCCGGGGAAACGGTCTACACCGTCAGCGAGAAGACGGAGGATTCCCTGAACAGCCTGCTGACCGGCCTGTTCGGCCAGCAGCAGTTCAACCGTCAGAACCGGCAGAACCGGCAGAACGGCGACTGGCAGAACCGGCAGAACGGAGGCGGGAGCCAGAACCAGACGCCCGGCGGCGGGACACCCGGCGCGGCGCCCGGAGGAAACGGCGGTGGTCGGTGATGAACGTTTTTTTCCGGATGGAGAACATCAACAAGTTCTATCACATGGGAGACGAGGACATGCAGGTGCTCCATGACGTGAACCTGGAGATCCGGGAAGGGGAATATCTCTCCGTCCTGGGCCCCAGCGGCAGCGGAAAGAGCACGCTGATGAACATCATCGGATGCCTGGACAGCGCCACCTCGGGTTCCTACATCCTCCGGGACCAGGTGATTGAGGAGATGACGGAGGGAGAGCTGGCGGAGATCCGCAGCCGGGAGGTGGGCTTCGTTTTCCAGAACAGCCAGCTCCTGCCCCGGCTGGACGCGCTGCGCAACGTGGAGCTGCCGCTGATCTACGGAGGCGTCAGCCGGAAGGAGCGGACCCGCCGGGCTCGGGAGATGCTGGAGCGGGTCGGGCTTTCCGACCGGATGGGACACTATCCGAACCAGCTTTCCGGCGGACAGCAGCAGCGGGTGGCCATCGCTCGGGCGCTGGTGACCAATCCAGGCATCCTGCTGGCGGACGAGCCCACCGGCGCCCTGGACCAGAAAACCGGACGGCAAATCATGCAGCTGTTCCGGGAGCTGAACGAGGAAGGACATTCCATCATCATGATCACCCACGACATGAAGATCGCGGAAAACGCGAAGCGGGTGGTGCACATCATTGACGGAGTCCTGACGGAAGGGGGCCGGACCGACGATGCTTAAGACCATCAGGGCGACCCTGATCATGATCGGCGAATGCTTCCGGATGAGCCTGAACAACATCCGGGGCGCCAAGGTCCGGTCCTTTCTGACGGTGCTGGGCATCCTGATCGGCGTCATGGCCGTCATCACCCTGATCACCACGGTGAACGGGGTGACCGGATCCATCTCCGAGAGCTTCTTCAGCATGGGCGCCGGCACGCTGACGGTGTCCGTGACGGGCAGCGACCTGAAGACCGGCATGAGCAAAACGGATCTGGAGGAGATCGCCGCCCTGCCGGAGGTGGAGGGCGTGACCCCCACGGT
>CAZRLU010000103.1:0-7725 GCA_964600995.1 uncultured Oscillospiraceae bacterium
GCTGGAGTATGCTTTCCGCAAGAACCAAAGAGGGAGAGAAGTAACTGCCGGGACGAAGGCACACAGGGAGCCGCGAAGAGTGGAACCGCGGCGGCCGGCGTGGCAGCGAATGGACTCCTGAGGGCCCGGGCGAAAGGCGGCAGCCGAGTAGTCAGGGACGGGATCCGCACCCGTTATCATGGCGGCGCGTATGTCGGTACGCGGAAAACGAGCCCGCCTTAACGCGGGGAAGTTGAGTGGCACAGCGATGAATTCGCCTCAACCGGAGTATTCTCCGGCTGGGGTTTTTTTATTGCTTGCCGCAGGTTTCCGACAAAACAGGGAGCCAGGAGCGGGACATGGCAGGAAAGGATCCGCCTGACGGGAACCGCGGGCTCATCGATGATTTTGAAAGGAGACACCTGAAAATGAAAAAGCTGATCTGCATGCTGACCGCCCTGACCCTGATGCTGACCGCCCTGTGCGGAATGGCCGCCGCGGAGGAGAAAACCTTTAAAATCGGAATCTGCAACTATGTCGACCATGCCTCCCTGAACCAGATCGTGGAGAACCTGCAAGCCCGCCTGGAGGAGATTTCCACGGAGAAGAATGTCCGGTTCGACGTCCGGTATCAGAACTGCAACGCCGACGCCAACCTGATGAACCAGATCATCGCCGACTTCGCGGATGTGGACCTGATGGTGGGGGTGGCCACCCCGGTGGCCATGGCCATGCAGGCCGCGACGGAGGACAGCGGCATCCCGGTGGTGTTCGCGGCGGTCAGCGATCCCCTGGCCGTGGGCCTGGTGGAGAGCCTGGAGGCGCCGGGGGCGAATGTGACCGGCACCTCGGACTTCCTGAATTCCAACGCGGTGCTGAACCTGATCTTCGCCCTGAATCCCGAGGCGAAAAAGGTGGCGCTGCTCTATGACCTGGGGCAGGACGCCTCGGCCACGCCCGTGGCGGAGGCGAAGAAGTTCCTGGAGGAAAAGGGCGTCAGCTTCCGGGTATACAACGGCACCAACACGGTGGAGGTGCAGCAGGCGGCGGAGAGCATCGTGGCGGACGGCATGGACGCCGTCTTCACCCCCACGGACAACACCATTATGAGCGCGGAGCTGGCCATCGCGGAAACGCTGATGGAAGCGAAGATTCCCCACTATACGGGAGCCGATTCCTTCGCCCTCAACGGCGCTTTCCTGGGCTACGGGGTGGATTACGCCAGCCTGGGCCGGGAGACCGCGGACATGGTCGCGGAGATCCTGGTGGATGGCCGGAAGCCGGCGGAGGTGCCCGTGAAAATGTTTGACAACGGCACGGCCACGGTGAATAATGAGGTGCTCTCGGCCCTGGGCCTGACCTTTGACCAGGTGAGCGGGCTCTTCGCGCCTTACTGCACGCGGATTGTCCCCATCGATACCGCCGAGGAGTTCAAGTAAGCCCGGACCGGGGCAAAAACGGCAAAACCTCACCCGCGGCAGGATTTCCGCTGCCGCGGGTGATTTCGGCTGAAAGAGGGAACGGATATGAGTTTTGAACAGATCCTGCAGCTGGTCCAGACCGGCGCGGAGCTGGGGATGATCACCGGGCTGACGGTGCTGGCCCTGTTTCTCAGCTATTCCATGCTGAACGTCTGCGACCTGAGCACCGACGGATGCTTTACGCTGGGGGCGGCGGTGGGCGCCATGGTGGCCGTCAGCGGACATCCGTGGCTGAGCCTTGGGGCGGCGCTGGCGGCCGGGATGGTCTCGGGGCTGGTGACGGCCCTGCTGCAGACGAGGCTTGGCATCAACAGCCTGCTGGCCGGCATCATTGTGAACACGGGGCTCTATTCCGTCAACATCGCAGTGATGGGCGGCTCCAGCCAGGTCAATATCGGGAAGAACGCCACGGTCTTCACCCTGGCGAAGGACCTGCTGAAGGACGGCGTTCTCTCCGGGCAGTACAAGCTGCTGGTGATCCTGGTGTTCGTGGCCGCGGGGATTCTTTTCCTGAGCCTCTTCCTGCGGACCCGGCTGGGGCTGGCGATCCGCGCCACCGGAGACAACCCGGACATGGTGCGGAGCAGCTCCATCAACCCCGTGTTCACCATCACCGTGGGGCTGTGCATTTCCAACGCCTTCACCGCCCTGAGCGGATGCCTGCTGGCTCAGTATCAGAAGAGCTCCAACATCGACATCGGCGGGGGCATGGTCACCGTGGCCCTGGCCAGCCTGCTGATCGGCGGGGTCTTTTTCGGAAAGCGGCGGGTACCGGTCCGGGCCGTCGGCGCGGTGACCGGCGCGGTGATCTTCCGGCTGATCTACACCGTCGCCCTGCGGCTGAACATGCCGGCCTTCATGCTGCGGGCCGTCAGCGCCGCCATCGTGGCGGCGGCCATCGCAGGACCCTATCTGAAAAAGCGGGGCGCGGAAATGATGAAGCACGCTCGGGCGGGAAAGGGGGCCAGGTGAACCATGCTGCAGATGAAGCACGTGAACAAGACCTTTCATCCCGGCACCCAGGATGAGCGCGCCGCGCTGAAGGATATCTGCCTGGAGGTGGAAACCGGGGATTTCATCACGGTGATCGGGGCCAATGGCGCCGGAAAATCCACCCTCTTCAACGCCATCAGCGGCGCCTTTTTCGTGGACAGCGGCAGCATCCTGCTGGACGGAAAGGACATCACCTGGACGCCCTCCCACAAGCGCAGCCGGGTGATCGGGCAGCTGTTCCAGGATCCTCTGCGGGGCAGCGCGCCGCATATGACCATCGGGGAAAACCTGGCCCTGGCCTCGGGCCGGGGCGGATGGCTCTCCAGCGTCAGCCGGAAGGACCGGGAGGATTTCCGGGACCGGCTGCGGCTGCTGGGTATGGGGCTGGAGGACCGGATGGATCAGCCGGTGGGGCTGCTGTCCGGCGGGCAGCGGCAGGCGCTGACGCTGCTGATGGCCACCTTTTCCAAGCCTCAGCTGCTGCTGCTGGACGAGCATACGGCAGCGCTGGATCCGGGCACGGCGGAAAAGGTGATGGAGCTGACAAAGCGCATCGCGGCGGAGGATCATCTGACCTGCCTGATGGTGACCCACAACATGCAGAGCGCCCTGGATACCGGGAACCGGACCCTGATGATGAACCAGGGCAGCATCATCCTGGATGTCCGGGGGGAGGAAAGGGCGCGGCTGACGGTGCCGGATCTGCTGGAGCGGTTCCGGCAGCTGAGCGGAGATGGCCTGAACAACGACCGCATGCTCCTCAGCTGAGGGATGCCGGCCGCTGCCGGGCGGCCTCCCGGGAAAAGCCGGGAGGAGATTCGGGGCTTGAAAAAAGTCCGGATCATGCTAATATAGAAACCCGGGAGACGGCAAAGGGCAAAGCTGAAAGAGGAGACAGAAGGGCATGAAATCCATTCAGGAGATTTTCAAGATCGGAAAGGGACCTTCCAGCTCCCATACGATCGGGCCGGAAAGAGCGGCTAAACTGTTCAAAAGCGAGCATCCGGACGCGGAGGGCTATCGGGTGACCCTCTACGCGTCCCTGAGCAAAACCGGAAAAGGCCACGGCACGGACCGGGTGCTGCGGGAGGTGCTTTCGCCGAAGCCCACGGAGATCATTTTCGCGGAGGATTCGCCGGAGGAACTGCCGCACCCGAACACCATGGACTTTGAAGCCCTGCGGGACGGCCGGGCGACGGACCGGATGCGGGTGCTGTCCATCGGGGGCGGGGATATCCGGGTGGAGGGCCGGCCGGGATATGAGCCGCCGGAGGTCTATCCGGAGAATACCTACGCGGAGGTGGAGCAGTTCCTGCGCTTCCGGGGACTGAATCTGGCGGAATATGTGGAGTTCAACGAAGGGGAAGAGATCTGGCCCTTCCTGAAAAAGGTCTGGGACGCCATGAAAAACGCCATCGAGGAAGGCATCTGCAGCGAGGGGGAGCTGCCCGGCGGGCTGCATATTCTGCGGAAGGCGAAGCTGCTGTATACTCAGCACATCGAAAACGAGCTGCCTCAGGTGCGGGAATGCCGGATCCTCTCCGCCTACGCCTTCGCGGTCAGCGAGCAGAACGCGGACTGCGGCACGATTGTCACCGCGCCGACCTGTGGCGCCTGCGGGATCCTGCCGGCGGTGCTGCGCTATGTCCAGGAGACCAACGGCTTTTCCGATGAGGAAATCCTGCGCGGGCTGGCTGTCGCCGGGCTTTTCGGGAATATCATCAAGCGGAACGCCTCCATCTCCGGCGCGGAGTGCGGCTGCCAGGCGGAGGTGGGCTCCGCCTGCTCCATGGCCGCGGCGGCCCTGGCCTATCTTTACGGGCACAACACCAATCAGATCCAGCACGCGGCGGAAATTGCCCTGGAGCATCATCTGGGCCTGACCTGCGATCCGATCTGCGGGCTGGTGCAGGTGCCCTGCATCGAGCGCAACGCGGTGGCCGCCCGGCGGGCCATGGATGCCTGCGATCTGGCCAGCTTCCTCGGGGATACGCAGCGCATTTCCTTCGACATCGTCGTCCGCACGATGTATGAAACGGGGATCAGCATGAACCAGCGCTTCCGGGAGACCGCGGAGGGCGGGTTGGCCAAGATGTTCGAGCGCCGCAGAAGATGAGCGCGCAGGGAGCAGGGCAGACAGCAGGAAGCATGAATACAGGGCGGGAGAAGAGAAACCAGATGGAGAAACGAAAAGTGACGGTCCGCATCGGAGGACAGCGCTGCAGCTTTCTTTCGGATGACCCGGACGAGTATATTTCCGTCCTGGAAAAAAGGGCGAATGAAGTGATGCGGGAAACCGCAGCGTTTTCCGGTTTATCCGTGCAGACGAACGCGCTGCTTTCCGTGCTTTTCCAGACGGACCGGCTGCTGCGCATGGAGGCATCGGCCGGGCCGGAGAAGAAGCCGGCGCCCGGGCCGGCGGCACGGAAGCCGCAGCCGAAGAGCACGGGCAAGGAGCAGATCTCGGTCTGGGATCTGCTGGAAGAAAAATAAGCCATATTTCCGGATGAAAAAGCTCCCTTCATGGACAGCACCTTCTTTGCTGTCTCTGATGAAGGGAGCTTTTTTGCGGTTCGTGCGGGTTTTTTCTTACGTCCGGCTGTGCTGCGGATCCGTGGTCCTTGCGCTGCCTTTATCTTACGGAGGATCCGGAGTGTGGCGGAGCAGTTGCGGACATGCTTCGGTAAAGCTTCGCCGCAAGGAACATCACCACCCCTGTCCAGAAGACAGCCCAGACTTCAACAGCCCACAACGGCACCGCGCCTCGCTGGTACAGCGCCGGGAAGGTATCCATCAGCATGTGCAGCAGGATCGCCAGCGGCAGGGAGATCCGCTTTCCGTTTACGACGCCGTCATATACGATGACTGTGAGCCCGATGTGGAGGAACATTCCAAGCAGCCGCTCGATGACATTCATGGACATCATGGCGAAATCAAACGAGGCGGCCGCCTGAACGGAAGGAAGGGCCGCCGCGGCGGTTTCCTCCGTGATGTTCAGGGTCCTGAGCGCGTTTTCCGTATTCCCCTGTGAAAACAGCACCGCAATGGCAAGATACATGATCATGGCCGGCAGAAGAACCGCCAGGATCTCGACACCGCCGTGACCGATGCCGTAGAGCACCGCGTTTTCCCGGGTGCGGTTCTTTTTCATGAGGTACTTCAGAACGATGTGCCGTCCGCATTCCTCAAAAACACCGGCCATGGCGATCCCATACAAAACAAAGGCGACGGTGCTTCCGTTGAGAAACCGGGAAACAGGGTTGTCCGCAAGGATGCAGACAGAATGCACGCCGAGCTCCAGTATGCGGGCGGAAATGATGAATCCGGCGGCGCCGGCAAGGAGCCAGCTGATCCTTGTCTGCGCCTTATGCCTCCTGCGCCAGCAGATGAAAAAAACAACAGGGATTGCGACCATCAGAAGAATCGTGATGATCAGGGAAGGGACGCTGCTTTTTCCGATGACGATCTGTTCAAAGGCGCTCATGGATCATCGCCTCCCCAGATCTCCACGCAGAACCCCTTATGGCCGCAGGCGGAGCAGGTCAGCTTGCGGGCGGTCGGCGTATGATTTGCCCGGAAGGCTTCCTTCAGGGCGGGCCTGAATACCTCATGGCATTCCGGGCAGATGTATTTGACATGATGGAAATAGTACCGGCTGACTACCGTGCCCCAGACCGAAGCCACCAGGACCCAGAGAATAAAGGGCCACCAGACTCCCCGAACAATCCAGAAAATGATGGCAAACCATTGCAGCGCCGACACCGGGATTCCGGTCAGGATCATCATCCAGTGCATGTTTTTCAGCTTTTTCCTGTTTTCCATAATGACGGCTATGTCCCCGATGGTTTCAAGAGAGAGGTCCGTTCTGCCCTTCAGTCCGTTTTTCAGCTCCCGCAGCTTTTCCAGCTTTTCCTGCTTGTCGGAGATTTCATCGGAGAGGGCCTTCTCCTGCTGTTCGATCAGCAGGGAGATCACCTTCTCGGGATGCTCTTCCTTCAGAATCTGAGAAACCGCGTCGAGAGGAAGATCCATTTCCCGCAGAAAGCAGATGATCCTCATGCGCTTCAGATCATCCTCCGAATAGAGCCTTCTGCCGCCTTCGGAAAGCCCGCTGGGAACCAGAATCCCCCTGGTGTCATAATACTGAACTGTCCGGACTGTGACGCCGCAGAGCCTCGCAAGCTCTCCCGTCGTATATTTCGACACAGCCTTCGCCTCCTTTCGCCATGCATCCTACAACATGACGCTGCGTAACAAGCAATACCTGACGCAGGGGAATTTTTATCATCCGGAATAAAAATCATGCTTCGGAGCATGCTTCTCCGGAATTCCTGAGATGACAGGGAAGTCATGAAAAAATTATGTTCAGCATAAACCTCTCTGTCAAGGGAAAATCCCGCCGGAATCCGGAGGGAATGCATGCCGTTGCGACGCTGGGGGGAAGAAACAAAAAAAGAGCCGCGCGGGAACGGAAATGTTCCCGCACGGCTGCTCAGCCGCCGGTCCGTCATCGCCGGACGGGGACGCCGGCCGGGCTTATTTGCCCAGGTATTTCGTCATGATTTCATCGTATACGCCGCTTGCCTTAATGCTGGCCAGTCCGGCGTTGAATTTGTCCACCAGCTCCTGCTTTTCGGCGCTGAACACCACAAAGCCGTAGTCGGACCCGGCATTGGCGGTGCCTTCCACCATCTGCAGGAACACGCCGCCGTTTACAATATAATCCTCCAGGGCAGGGGTATCGTCGAAGCAGGCCGCGCACTCGCCGCCGGTAACCGCCATATACACCGCCAGGCTGGACCCGTAGGTCACTACTTTGAAGCCATACTGTTCCGCAAGGCTGTCGGCATAATCCTTGCTCAGGGTGCCGGCCTTCACGGCCACGCTGTGCCCCCGCAGATCCTCAAAGCCCTTGAGATCCACGCCCTGGGCCACAGCCATGGACTGGGTGGCGTTAAAGTAGGGGTCGGAGAAAATCCAGCCGTCCGCAAGACGCTCGTCCGTGATGGACGCGCCGGCAATCATGCCGTCCTTCATGCCGGACTTGCAGGCGGCGATGGAGGCATCCCAGCCCAGGGGTTCAATGCTGTAGGTGAAACCCTGATCTTTTGCGATGGCCGACAGCAGTTCGATATCAACGCCCACCAGCTCACCGGAGTGATCGGTATACACGAAGGGCCGGAAGGCGGTATCGGTGGCAATGGCATAATCCTCGCCCAGAGCGGTGCCAACGCACAGCAGCATCGCGGCGCACAGAACAATGGCAATGATT
>CAZRLU010000104.1:0-2184 GCA_964600995.1 uncultured Oscillospiraceae bacterium
GTCCGGGATCTGCTGGCGCTGGATATCGCTCCCACCGGTCCCGATCAGAATTCCGAGGAGCATCTCGTTTCCATCTTTGCCAAGGACAGCCGCTTCCCCTATCACAGCGGCATGACGGCAGAACTGCGTGCAACCGCGGAAAAAAACGGGATTCCCCATGTCATGGATATCTTCACTCCCCACTACGGAACGGACGGGGATGGATCCGTTCTGGCGGGATATGATATCCGTCATGCCGCCATCGGCCCCGGCACCTCCAACAGCCATGGTTACGAGCGGACCCATCTGGAGGGACTGAAGAACACCTTTGACCTGACCCTGGCCTACATTCTTCCGGAAGACGCCTGATACCGGCATCCCCCGGAAAAGCGCTTCCGGCTTCCATTTTCTTTCCGGAGGCAGAAAAAGGCCCGCGGCCGTACATGGATCGCATGCATCCGTACGGTCGCGGGCCGTTTCTTTTATGTGGCTGCCCGGCTGCCGGCGTCAGGTCTGATCGGAATCCGATGTCCCGCCGCTCCGCCTTCTGCGCCGCGGTGTCACGGCTTCCTGCTGATCATCCGGCCTGAAGGAGGCAGTATACCTGGCATCCTCTTCGTTGTTTCGGGTGGAATAGCGCGCGTAAGGATTCTCAACCTTTCCGCTGTAGGGCTTTGTGCGCTGGGTGGCGGAGAGTGTTTCCGCCGCTCCGTTCCGCACCGGCGCGCTTTCCTCCCTGGCTGCGGTCCGGGCAGGCAGCTCCCGGGAGGCGGGTGCGGAGTTCTGATTCCCGGCGGTCTTCGGTCCGGGCGTTCCGCCGCCCGGATTCTGCGCCGTTCTTTCCGTCACGCTGCGCATCGGAGCGTTTCCGCTCTGTTTGCCCGGAACCTGCGTCCGCTGTCTTGCCTGGTTCGCCCTTTTCCTTGCCGCCGCAGCTTCCTCCCTGCGTCTTCTCTGAACGGAGGTATACCACACATAGGCGCCGCCGCCGACGGCCATGACGGCCGCGGCTCCGATGATCCAGCCGGCCGCGCCGCTTCCCTGGGTCTGTTCCTGAATCGGCTCCGGCGTGTTCGTCGGTTCCGCTGTAGGCTCCGGCGTGTCCGTCGGCTCCGTCTCCGGGAGCTTGCTCAGCACATAAGCCACGCCTTCCGCCGTCAGCTTCTCAAGGTCCGGGGATCCCTGATAATGGGCTTTCAGAAGCGTTTCCAGCTGTTCGCTGCTTACGGTCCCGTTCTCCACATCATGGACCAGCGAATCCAGATATGCATTGGGTTCCTCTGTCGCCAGAGGCGCCGGGGTGGCAAAGGGATCGAAAGGTTCATAGCTGACCAGAATTCCGCTGTCGGGATTGGTCCAGACATTTACCTTCTGATCCTCCGCGGAAACAACCTCGGTGGTACTTCCCTTGGAGGTATTTCCCGTTGAACTGCTGCCGGCGGTATTGTTTGCGATCCCTTCCAGATAGTTCGGGGATCCGAGGAAGCTTTCCCACTCGGCCAGCGTCATCTGCTTGAAATAGTCGCCTTTGATATATCCCGTCTTGGAGTTGTAGGAAACGCGATACCATCTGCTTCCGTCAACCTCCGTGGTTCCCAGCACCAGGCAGCAGGCATACTTTTTCAGCTGCTGAATCCGTGCGGAGGTGGTGCTGGCCGCCTCCCGGAAGTTGACCGTGGTTGTCGTATAGCCGTAGCTGCTGAGGCTGTTCAGATCATAGGGCTCGATGGTAATCAGCACAGTGGGTTCGGGCGTCGCGTTCAGCGTGTTCAGGTAGGCAAGCACTTCGCTCTGCCCCATCATCCGCAGCATATCCGCCCGGACATATCCCCAGTTGTCCCGATACTGGATCTGATGCCAGGCCACTCCGTCCACATAGGTCTGTGCGTTGACAAAAACAACCTGGTTGGCCGGCAGCTCATCCACGATCACGCTGTTCGAGCTGGGCCAGTTTCTGACATAAGCTCCGTCTCCGATGGTGATCCCGTACCCGGTAATCTGGGGCGGTTCCATGGTGCCCATCGGAGTCGCCGTGGGGGTCGCCGTAGGCATCTGCGTAGGTTCCGCCGTCGGAGTCACCGTAGGCTCTGCCGTAGGCGTCGCCGTGGGTTCTGCCGTAGGTGTCGCCGTGGGTTCTGCCGTAGGTGTCGCCGTGGGTTCTGCCGTAGGCGTCGCCGTGGGTTCTGCCGTAGGCTCCGTGGTGGG
>CAZRLU010000104.1:2284-3509 GCA_964600995.1 uncultured Oscillospiraceae bacterium
GTCGGCTCCGCAGTGGGTTCCGCGGTAGGCTCCGCGGTCGGCGTCTCCGTGGGGATGGGTGTGGGCGTCTCCGTCACTTCCGGAGTCGGGGTGGCCGTGGGCTCCGGAGTGGGGGTGGGAGAGGGCTCCGCCGTGGGGGTTGCCGTGGGTTTCTCGGTCGGCGTCTCCGTAGGCGCCGGGGTCACGATGTAGGCTTCCATGCCTTCCGCGGATACGGGCGGAATCGGCGTCGCCATTCCGGACATGATCTGATCGCTTTCAGCCTGGGTGAGCACATTCAGGTATTCGCTCATCACATAGCCGAACTCCCCGCCGTACAGCACCGCGGTCCAGCTTTCGCCGCCGTCATTCAGGCCCTCCCGCAGGGCATATACAGCTTCGTTGGCCTTCAGTTCCTTGATGATTCTCCCCTTCTTGTTGTCTGCCGCGCGGAAACGGACGCTCTTGTTCGTTCTGGCAAAGCGGTTGATCATCTCTCCCATGGGAATGGGGGTTTCCACGACCGGTTCAGGCGTGGCTGTAGGGGTCGCAGGAGCTTCTGTAATCTCAACGGAGGCTCCTTCCTGGTTTTCCGGATCATCCCCATTGGCACCGGGGACCTCGCTCCCTGTCTCTGCGTTCAGGGCGGGAATCGCAGGCTCGGCCTCTCTGGTCAGCTCCGCGGTCATGATTTCAGGCGCCGGCGTGCTCGGGGGTGCCAGCCGTGCGTCCAGTTCCTCAGCGGTCATGGGCGGAATGGGCGTCAGCGAAGGATCGGACATGAGTATATCGCTGTCCACCTGGGAGAGTACATCCAGATACTGCGCCATCACGTACCCGATTCCGTTATTGCTGAGTACGGCGAACCATCTTTCTCCGGCGTCATTCTGTTCTTCTCTCAGCGCGTACACGTATTCCCCGGACTTCAGTTCCCTGAGAATCCGCGACTTGGTGCTCTTCCCTTCCCTGAACCGAACGCTTTTGTTGGTCTGGGCAAAACGGTTGATCATTTCTCCCATGGGAATCGGGGTTTCCGGAGTGATTTCCTCCGGTACGATCACCGGCTCTTCGGGAACGATCACCGGCTCTTCGGGAACGATCACCGGCTCTTCGGGAACAATCACCGGTTCTTCCGGAACGACCACCGGCTCCTCGGGAACGATCACTGGCTCTTCCGGCACGACCGCCAGCTCCTCCGGCACGACCGCCGGCTCCTCCGGCACGATCACCGGCTCTTCCGGCACGA
>CAZRLU010000104.1:3609-4931 GCA_964600995.1 uncultured Oscillospiraceae bacterium
TCCGGCACGATCACCGGCTCTTCCGGCACGACCACCGGCTCTTCCGGCACGACCACCGGTTCTTCGGGCACGATCACCGGCTCTTCCGGCACGATCACCGGCTCCTCCGGCACGATCACCGGTTCTTCGGGCACGACCACCGGTTCTTCGGGCACGATCACCGGCTCCTCGGGAAATACCGGATAATCAGGCTGAGCCGTCTGGGTGGAGATATAAAGACGGAGCTCCTCCTGGACGCCCGTTTCCGGATCCTGCTGCATGATGGAAAGGAACGGGCCGTCCAGCGTGGTGCCCGCATCCTGGATTCCTTCCAGCAAGGCTCCGTCCCCCGGGGTATAAAGATAGGCATGCCCCGGATGGAGAATCCGCAGCGTCAGCTGGTTCATTGCCTCTCCGGGAACATATGCCCAGAATGCGCCTTCCAGCGTTTCTGTCGGCGCGGCGAAGGAAACCATCTGGTTCCCGGAAGCGTCCGCCCATTCCAGGGAGATCTGCGTCCCGGCCCAGTCCCCGGAAGCCGCCATCGCCGAAGAAGCCCCCGCGAGCACCATCAGCGCCGCGGCCAGTACGGCTATCATTCTGAGTAAACTGCTTTTCATGGCTTTTATCCTCCTGATGCATCCTCCGCGAATCCGAAGGAATGTTCGTTTTCATTGTACCCTCCGGTACTTCTTTTGTCAAATTTATGAACTTCCGGAAAGTTCTTGAAATTCAACGGATTTAAGGTTTTTAAATAATTTTCCTTCTTTCTTTTCTGTGATATAATCGTAATACTATGAAAAAAAAACTTCAAATGTGCAGCGCCGGAACGGCGCTATATAATCGGATCTTTCTCCTTGAAGATTCCTTCTGTTTCGTGTAAAATAAAGAAACGTCTGCACTTCAGCCGGCGTCGCCCTGACGCGGCATGGGCCGGCGCAGCTCCTGCAATGTTCTGACCTCCCGGTTCGCCGGGTTTTTTCTCCTGGAGGCCTTGATATGAATGAGTATCGGGGGAAACATTCCCCATCCGTCCCCTGGGCGGTTTCCACCACAGCTTCCTCACATTATCGTTCACGACATCTGATGAAGAACCGGCGGAAGCGGTTTCTGGGCGCAGCTGCGCTGGTCCTGCTCCTGCTTCTCCTCGTTTTTCCTTTCCTGGATGCTCTTTTCGTCCGGGTGGACCGGCATGCCCTTGTCTCTGAAGATCTTCCCGCCGGCATCGGACACCTTCGTGTCGTCTATCTTTCCGATGTGCACTACGGTTTTTTCTTCTCTGAAAGCCGGATCAGTTCGCTGGTTTCCACCATCAACAGCCTGAAGCCCGATCTTGTCCTCTT
>CAZRLU010000104.1:5031-7664 GCA_964600995.1 uncultured Oscillospiraceae bacterium
CTTTCCGGCCAGGTTTCAGCCCAGGATTTTGTGATTTTCATGGCGCACAATCCCTCCGTGATTTCAGAGAGCCACCGGGCCGCGGATCGGAGCGGCCGGCTCGGCTGGTATGATCTGGCGCTCTTCGGTCATACCCACGGCGGCCAGTTCCGCGGGCTTTCCGGGCTTCTGAATATCGCCGGGGATGTGGAGGACAGGTATCTTTCCGGCTGGCTTACGGAGAACCGGGCTTCCATTCTCATTTCAAACGGGGTGGGCACCTCCGTGCTCCCGGCCCGGTTTCTTTCTCCCCCTCAGATTCACTGTATCGATATCTCGCTTCCCTGACCGGAGAGAACTTCTCAGAAAGGCAAGTCTCTTTGATGAAAGATCAGATTCGTATCTCTTTGCAGGATGTCACCTATACTTATGAGGAAGGGGCGGCTCCGGCCCTCTCCCACGCGGATGCCGTCATCCGGGAAGGGGAATTTGTCGCAATCCTGGGGCATAACGGTTCCGGGAAGTCAACCCTGGCAAAGCTCCTGAATGCGCTGTATCTCCCCACCGGGGGCAAGGTCGTTGTATGCGGCTTTGACACCTCCAGGGAGGAATATGTCTGGGAGATTCGCCGGCGCGCAGGCATGATCTTCCAGAATCCGGATAATCAGATTGTTGCAACGGTCGTAAAGGAGGATGTGGCCTTCGGGCTTGAAAACCTGGGGGTTCCGTCCGGGGAGATGATTCCGCGGGTGGAATCCGCCCTGGCTTCCGTTCACATGAGCAAATTCGCCGATTCCGCACCCCATATGCTTTCCGGCGGGCAGAAGCAGCGCGTCGCGGTGGCCGGGATTCTGGCCATGGAGCCCTCCGTGCTGATCGCGGATGAGGCAACCGCCATGCTGGATCCGTCCGGGCGGAAGGAAGTCCTGTCCACAGTTCGCGCCCTGAACCGTTCCAAGGGCATCACCGTCGTCTGGATCACTCATTTTATGGAGGAAGCGGCCCAGGCGGACCGGATTCTTGTGGTTTCTGACGGGGAGATCGTGCTGGGCGGCTGTCCCGGTGAAGTCTTCGATGATGTCGACCGGATGCGCGATCTTCATCTGGATGTGCCCCGCATGACCGCCCTTTCCTCCGAGCTGCGGGAAAAGGGGATGCCGTTTCGAAAAGGCATCCTGACGGTGGAAGAGTTTGTGAAGGAGGTGGAGCGGCTGTGTCCATTGAAGTCCGGCACCTGACCCATGCCTACGGGGAAGGCGGCCCTTTGCAGACGATTGCGCTGAAGGATATTTCCTTTTCCATCGGAGAAGGTGAGTTTGTCGGAATTGTCGGCCATACGGGTTCCGGGAAGTCCACGCTGGTCCAGCATCTGAATGGCCTGCTGAAGCCCACCTCCGGCCAGGTTCTGGTGGACGGAGAGGATCTGAACGGCGAAAAGGTCAACAAAAGGGCATTGCGCCAGCGGATAGGGCTGGTGTTCCAGTATCCCGAATATCAGCTTTTTGAGGAGACGGTTGCAAAGGATATCGCCTTCGGTCCTCGGAACCAGGGGCTCAGCAGCGGAGAAATCGATGCCCGCGTCCGGCAGGCCATGGAAAGTGTTCACCTGGATTATGCAAAATACGCGGATAAAAGCCCCTTCGAGCTCTCCGGCGGGCAGATGCGGCGCGTGGCCATCGCCGGAGTGCTGGCCATGGAACCCTCGATCCTGATTCTGGATGAGCCTACGGCCGGGCTGGATCCCCGGGGAAGAGACCGGATCCTCTCCATGCTGGAAGCCCTGCGGGATCACAAGCGGATCACCATTCTGATGGTATCCCACAGCATGGAGGATATGGCCCGGCTGGCTACCCGCCTTCTTGTTTTTTCCGAAGGCTCTCTCGTGGCGGACGGAACACCCCGGGACCTGTTCTCGCGCCCCGGGCTGATGACCTCTGTGGGGCTGGATGTGCCGGAGGCAGTCCGTCTCTGCGCCGCGCTGCGAGAAAGAGGCTATCCCCTTCCCGCGGACCTGTATCGGATGGAAGAGGTGCGGGAGCATCTGCTTCGCCTGTGGAAGGAGGCTTCCCCGTGCTGACGAATATCACAATGGGGCAGTATTATCCTGTGGACAGCCCGGTCCACCGCCTGGATCCCCGAGTGAAGCTGCTCCTGACGATTGTATACATTGTTCTGGTCTTTCTCGTTCATACCGCGATCGGATATGCCGTGCTCTTCGCCTTTATTCTCCTGGCGTCCCGTCTCGCGAAAATACCCTTCCGCATGCTGCTGCGGGGACTTCGTCCTCTCCGCATGATTCTGGTTCTGACCTTTCTTCTGAATCTGTTCTTTACGCCCGGAGAGGATGTGTGGCTTTCCTTCTGGATCATCCGCATCACCCGGGAGTCCGTGCTTCAGGCGCTTTTCTACTCACTCCGCCTCATATTTCTGGTGTTGGGAACCTCGATGCTGACGCTGACCACCTCTCCGGTAGCTTTGGCCGACGCGCTGGAAATCCTGCTTGGGCCGCTGAAAAAGATCAGATTCCCGGCTCATGAGCTGGCCATGATGATGACCATTGCCCTCCGTTTCATCCCCACGCTGCTGGAGGAAACGGACAAAATCATGAAAGCCCAGATGGCCCGCGGCGCCGATTTTGAAAGCGGAAACCTGAT
>CAZRLU010000105.1:0-7615 GCA_964600995.1 uncultured Oscillospiraceae bacterium
AGCTTGTCGGCCACGGGATCGATGAATTTTCCGAACACGGTGACCCACTGGTTTTTCCGGGCCAGATGTCCGTCCAGAAAATCCGTCAGGGATCCCAGGGCGAAGACGGCCACCGCGGCCCAGACGCACCAGGGCTCATTGAAAAGGAAAAGAACCGTGAGCAGAGGAACGCAGAGAATCCGAAGAATGCTTAATCGATTCGGCCAGTTCATAGCATTTCTCCCATCAGGTCATAGGTTTCGGCGCGGGTGATGCGCACCGGCACAAAGGATCCGATTTCCGGCCTGCCGGATCCGCAGGTGAAGACGATTTCGCCGTCGGTTTCCGGAGCTTCCAGCCGGCTGCGGCCGAGGGCTCTGCTCTGCTCATCCAGATCGGTAACCAGGACCTTTTCCGTGGAGCCGACCCGGGCCTGATTCCGCTTCAGTGAAATCCGGGCCTGCAGCGTCATGAGCCGGTCCAGCCTCTCCTGCTTGACCTCCTCGGGAAGCTGATCCGGCAGCCTGGCAGCGGGGGTGCCTTCCTCGGGAGAATAGGCGAAAGCCCCGAGCCGATCGAACTCCGTTTCCTCCACGAAATCCAGAAGCTCCCGGAACTGATCCTCCGTCTCTCCGGGAAAACCGGTGATCAGGGTGGTACGGAGGGTGATGCCGCGCTTCCGGGCTTCCCGGACGCAGCGAAGGATATCCTCCCGGGTTCCCCGCCGGTGCATCCTTTTCAGAATATCGGAATTGATGTGCTGAATCGGAATATCCAGGTAGGGACAGATATTCGGCGTCCCGGCCAGCAGATCCAGCAGCTCCTCGTTGGTTTCATCCGGATAGCAGTAGAGCACACGGAGCCAGTCCACCCCCGGAATTTCCGCTGCCTTTTTCATCAGGGAGGGAAGCTTCGTGTGGCCCCCCTCATCGGTTCCCCACCGGGTGGTATCCTGGGCGACCATCACGAATTCCCGGACGCCGGAAGCGGCCAGATCCCGGACCTCCTGCAGGATGTTTTCCTCCCTGCGGCTGCGGTAGGGACCGCGGATCAGGGGAATGGCGCAGAAGGTGCACCGGTTGGAGCAGCCTTCGCCGATCCGGATATAGGAGGTATAGAAGGGGGTCGTCAGGATCCGGGCGTGTTCATAATAGGAAAAATCATCCTGACAGGCATGAATCCGGGAACCGCCCAGGGCCTGCAGAATCCTGTCCGGCAGGGTTTCATACTGATTCACGCCGAGAAGCAGGTCGATTTCAGGAAGCTCCTCCATCAGATCCTTCTCATACCGCTGGGAAAGACAGCCGGTCACCACCAGCAGGCGGCACCGCCCGGTTTTTTTATACTCCGCCATCTCCAGGATGGTGTTGATGGATTCCTCCTTGGCCGGATCGATGAAGCCGCAGGTATTTACCATCAGGACATCCGCCTTTTTCGGATCGGAAACGATGCGGAAGCCCCGGTCCCGCAGAAGCCCCAGCGCGGTTTCCGTGTCCACACGGTTCTTGTTGCAGCCCAGGGAAACGGCACCTACGGAATATTCCATCCTGACCTCCTGAAAAAAAGCATCATCTTATTCCGGCTCAGAAGCAAAGTATAACATGAAAGTACATTTTTGAAAAGAATGGACATAAAAAAGAAAAGTCCCTATAATGGCCGTGACGGAGGAAAAAAGGATGAAGGACATTTTTCTGATTGTGGACGGAAACAGCCTGATGCACCGGGCTTTCCACGCCCTGCCGCTGATGGATGCGGACGGGGTTTACACCAATGCCATCTATGGTTTTCTGAATATGCTGCTGAAGGTGATCCGGGAGGAAAACGTGCAGTATCTGGCGGTCTGCTTTGACGAGCACGGCCCCACCTTCCGGCACGAAATCTACGCGGAATACAAGGCGGGCCGGAATGCCACGCCCCCGGAACTGATCCAGCAGCTGGGAACCATCCGGACCCTGCTGGACGAGATGGGCATCCGCCGTTTCTCCCTGCAGGGCTGGGAGGCGGATGATCTGCTGGGAACCCTGAGCCTGCGGGGGGCGGAAAAGGGCGCGGCGCCCCTGCTGCTGACGGGGGACCGGGACGCGCTGCAGCTGGTGGGAAGCGGAACGGAGCTGATGTTTACGAGAAAGGGCATCAGCGAAACCATCCGCTTCACGCCGGAAAAGGTTTATGAGGAATACGGCTTCACTCCGGGCCAGGTGACGGACTGGAAGGGGCTGGCGGGAGACAGCAGCGATCATATCCCGGGGATTCCCGGCGTGGGGGACAAGACGGCTGTCAAACTGCTGCAGCAGTACGGCGATCTGGAAGGTGTCCTTTCCCATGCGGGAGAGGTGAAGGGAAAGCTGGGGGAGAAGCTGGCGCAGTGGGCGGATCAGGCCAGGTTCTGCAAGGAGCTGGCCACCATCCACCGGGATGCGCCGGTGGATTTCAGCCTGGAGGCATGCAGCCTTCCGGATCTGAAGGAGTCGGTGCCGGCGCTGCAGAAGCTGAAGCTGTTTTCCCTGATCAAAAGAATCACCGGAGAAAACGAAAGCTCCGGAACAAGGCCTTCGGAGGGGACGGCGTCCCCGGCGGAGGTGCAAAAGGAAGAGGTTTCCCTTCCTGTCTATAAGGCCTGGACGGAACTGGGGAGCGCGGCGGAGCTGTCCGCCTGGATGGAGCAGCAGGAGGAAAGCCTCTGCGTATGGCTGGGAGAGAAGGAGCTTTCCCTGGCGACGGAAAAGGGAAAGCGGGCCCGGCTGTCCCTGGGAGGGGATCTGCTGACGCCGGGGGTGGATCCGGCGGAGATTCTGCCCCTGCTGGCCGGAGAAATGATCAGGAAAAAGGCCGTGGTGCATGACGGAAAAAGCTGGCTGCACCGGTTGAACGGCATGAAGCTTCCCCTTCCGGAGGCCTTTCTGTGGGATACGATGCTGGGAGCCTATCTGCTGAATCCCCAGGAGAAGAGCTACCGGCTTCAGGCCCTCTGTCCGGAGCAGGAGGAAAACGCCTCCACCCTTTGCTCCCTCTGGATCCGCCAGCGGGCGAAAATCCGGGAGGAGGGCATGGAAAACCTGATGCAGGAGGTGGAGATGCCCCTGAGCCATACCCTGTTCCGGATGGAAAGGGAAGGCTTTGCCGTGGATACCGCCTATCTGCGGGAGCTGGGGGCGGAATACCGGGAGGAGATCCTGAAGCGGCGGCAGGAGGTCCTGGACGCCTGCGGCCAGGGAGAATTCAACCTGAACAGCACCCAGCAGCTGGGGGAGGTGCTCTTCGACCGGCTGGGGCTGCCCCACGGGAAAAAGACCTCCAAGGGCTATTCCACCTCGGTGGAGGTGCTGGAGGGCCTGAGATGGGACGCACCGCAGATCATCGAGCCCCTGCTGCGCTACCGGAAGCTGACCAAGCTGAACGGGACCTATGTGGAGGGCATGCTGCCACTGGTGGACCGGGAAGGCCGGATTCATTCCACCTTTGATCAGACGGCTACGGCCACGGGCAGGCTTTCCTCCTCGGAGCCGAACCTGCAGAATATTCCCGTCCGGACGGAGGAAGGACGGGAGCTGCGGAAGGTTTTTGTGCCCCGGGAGGGCTGGGTGCTGCTGGATGCGGACTACAGCCAGATCGAGCTGCGGCTGATGGCTCATTTCTCCGGGGATCCCGCCATGATCGATGCCTTCCGGAAAGGGGAGGATATTCACGCGAGAACCGCCAGCGAAATCTTCGAGGTGCCCCCGGAATGGGTGACCCCGGAGCTGCGGAGCCGGGCGAAGGCGGTGAACTTCGGCCTGATCTACGGGATCAGCGGCTTCGGCCTCAGCCGGAACACCGGCGTCAGCAGGCGGGAGGCGGAGGCCTTCATCGAAAAGTATTTTGAGAAGTATCCGGGCGTGAAGCGCTTCATGGACGAGGCGGCCGCGGAGGGAACGAGAAACGGATACGCGGTGACCCTGATGGGAAGGCGCAGGTATCTGCCGGAGCTGCAGAGCACCAAGGCCATGGTCCGGGAATTCGGGAAGCGGGCCGCCATGAACACCCCCATCCAGGGAACCGCCGCGGATATCATCAAGCTGGCCATGGTCCGGGTGGATGAAAGCCTGCGGAAGGAAAAGCTGCGCAGCCGGCTGATTCTGCAGGTGCATGACGAGCTGCTGCTGGAATGCCCGCCGGAGGAGGCGAACCGGGCGGCAGAGCTGCTGCGGGAGGCCATGGAGCAGGTGATCAGGCTGCAGGTGCCGCTGGTGGCGGAGGTGCACCGGGGCAAGAACTGGTTCGAGGCGAAGTAAGGCGGTCCGGGGACCGGGGAACATTTTCGGCCCGGAAGGCTTTTCTGACAGGACGGGAAAGCAAAGGGGCCTGATTTTGCAATATTAAGGAAAGCTTTCTTGACTTTTCAGAGCAAAGAGGGTATATTTGCCCCGGTCCGTTACGCGGAGACAACAGGAAGGGAGAAGAAGCCATGCTGGAATATAAGTTTGATACACAGCTGCTGATAGAGGGCACGGATCTGGACGAGGATGAGATCAACGATTACATCACGGAGCATTTCAAGGGCGACTGCCTGCTGGCCGTGGGGGATGATGAGCTGATCAAGATTCACTTCCACACCAACGAGCCCTGGCAGGTGCTGGAATATGCCGCCACCAAGGGCGAAATCTATGACATCGTTGTGGAAAACATGGAGCGCCAGGAACAAGGGTTGAAGGGTTAAAAATTTCCGCTCCGCAGTGCGGAAAATCGCGGAAATTTTTAACAGAGCCGATACAGAGCGGAGGCGGCCGTAACGCCGCCGCGACAATATCGGCGACCGGAAAAGAAAATTTCCGCTCCGCAGTGCGGAAAATCGCGGAAATTTTTAACAGAGCCGATACAGAGCGGAGGCGGCCGTAACGCCGCCGCGACAATATCGGCGACCGGAAAAGAAAATTTCCGCATATTTTTTACCCGGCGACCGGATGACGGGAGTATTTTATGAGCAGACTTGGAGATCTGATCCGCACGGAGCGGCTCCGGCAGAAGATGACGCCGAAGCAGGTGGCCCGGAAATGCGGCGTCAGCGAAAGCTATCTGATCGCAGTGGAAGCCGGCACCCGGATTATCGGGGATGATCAGGCCCGGCGGATTCTGAAGACCATCGGGCTGAAGCAGCAGAACGAGGCGGAATTCACCCTGGACGATATCGCGGCCACGGTGGATCTGGCGCAGGTGCGCCCCTCCCTGGCGGCAAAGGCCGTGGAGCCGAAGCCGAAGCCCAGGGAGGCGGAGAAGGTCGCCTCTTCGGAGGAGAAGGACGAGAGCGTAGCCGGCAGCATCTGGCTGGACGCGCTGCAGAGCGTGATCAAGCGGGTTCCGGTGATGAACGCCGTGATGAAGCCGGTGCGGCATAAGCTGGTGCCGGTGGAGAACGGCCGGATTGAGGGCGCAAACCCGGAGAAGGTTTTCTATTATCTGGCGCCGGACGACAGCATGCGGGGCTTCCGGATTCACCGGGGGGATATCGTGCTGACGGTTCCCGCCCAGAGCCCGGTGGACGGCGCGGTGATGCTGATCAACTACAATGAGCATCGGTATCTTCGCAAGATCAAGGTGCTGAACGACCGGCAGGTTCTCCTGCAGAGCTATGACCGGGAATACGAGCAGGAGACCGCGGAGATCAGCGAGGTGGGCTTCATTTCCCGCTGCGTGCAGGTGACCTTTGATCTGTAAGGCGGCGGGCCGGAAAAGGCCGGCCTCCGGGGAAGCGGAACAGGATAGAACATGGATATTTTCAGGGAGCGGGGAGCTTTCGGATACGGAGGGAGACGGATGCGGCTCACTCCGTTTTTTACATTGCATCCGGAAGGTCTTTGGTGTAAACTGTTGCAATCGGACAGGCCGCCGTTTTCTGATGCAGCGACCATGAAGGGGAGGGTTTATATGACAGATAAAAACATACCGTTCCGGCCCGCGGAGATTCTGCTGCCGGCTTCCGGCGTTCCCCGTGAAACCTGGGCCTGCATTGCCTGTGATCAGTATACATCCCAGCCGGAATACTGGGAAAAAACGGAAAAAATCGTGGGGGAGAATCCCTCCACGTTGCGGCTGATGCTGCCGGAATGCTGGCTGGGCAGCAGCCGGGAAAGAATCCCCGGGATTCACGGGGCCATGGAGGCCTATCTGCGGGAAGGCGTGGTGCAGACCGCGGTGAACTGCGGCTTTGTGCTGTGCAGAAGAAGGACGCCTGCAGGAGAGCGGCTGGGCCTGGTGGGAACGGTGGATCTGGAGGAGTATGATTATACCCCCGGGTCCAAACCCCTGGTGCGGCCCACGGAGCAGACCATTGTGGACCGGCTTCCCCCGCGACTGGAGATCCGCCGGGGTGCGGCCCTGGAGCTGACCCATATCCTGATTCTGATCGACGATCCGGACAGGACGGTGGTGGAGCCCCTGGCGGAGCGGGCGGAGGCGCTGCGGAAGCTGTATGACTTTGAGCTGATGCAGGACGGGGGACACCTGACGGGATACGCGGTGGAGAAGGAAGCGGATCTGAAGGGTGTGGAGAAGGCTCTCTCCGCGCTGAAGGAAAAGCAGGGCGAGGACGCGCTGCTGATGGCGGTGGGGGACGGAAATCATTCCCTGGCCACGGCGAAGGCGTACTGGGAGGAGATCCGGGGCACGCTGAGCGAGAAGGAGCGGAAGACCCATCCGGCCAGGTTTGCCCTGTGCGAGATCGAGAACATTCATGATCCGGCCCTGGAGTTTGAGCCCATCCATCGGCTGATCACCGGCACCACGCCGGAGGAGCTGTACGACGGGTGGGAGCGGTACGCGGCGGAGCGGGGTATGATCCTGGCGGAGGAGGGTGAAGGCCACACCTTCGAGATGGCAATCCGGAAGGATGAATATCCGGTGGTGGTGAAAAATCCGGAGGGAGCCATCCCCTGCGAGACGATCCAGCTGTTCCTGGACGAGTATCTGCGGACCCATCCCGGGGTGAATATTGATTATATCCACGGGGAGCAGAATCTGCGGAAGCTGGCGGAGAAGAAGGACGCAGTGGGCTTCCTGCTGCCCCGGATGGAGAAAGGGGAATTCTTTGAGACGGTGCGGCGCCTGGGGGTGCTGCCGAGAAAGACCTTCTCCATGGGCGAAGCGGACGAGAAGCGGTTCTATATGGAGTGCAAGAAGATTTGAGACTGAAGCTTTGATGCGGAAAGTTGAGAGTGCAGAGTGTAGAGTTGAGAGTTTAAAGTTTAGAGTTGCTGAAGCTTCGCTTCAGCAGAAAGGAAAAATCGATGCAGCACGGAAATCCGCTTTTGAAGGGACAGGAAGGGTCCGACCGGTTCATCACCATGGGGGAAATCATGCTGCGGTTGACCCCTCCGAACTATGACAAGATCCGGGTGGCCAACAGCTTTGAGGCCAGCTACGGGGGATCGGAGGCGAACATCGCCCTGGCGCTGGCGAACCTGGGGGTGGACGCCACCTTCTTCTCGGTGGTGCCGGACAACTCCCTGGGGAAGAGCGCGGTGCGGGCGCTGCGGAGCAACGACGTGCACTGCACGCCCATGATCCTGTCCCGGCCGGAGGAGACGCCCTCCCACCGGCTGGGGACCTATTATCTGGAGACGGGATACGGGATCCGGCCCAGCAAGGTGATCTATGACCGGAA
>CAZRLU010000106.1:0-7498 GCA_964600995.1 uncultured Oscillospiraceae bacterium
AATGAAGTTGCTCGGCAGTTATATTGTTCCTTTGGGTTTACCGAAACCGGAGAAATGGATGGAGAGGAAGTAATAGCAATACGGAGGCTATAAACGTGACATTAGAAACGGAACGACTCATTCTCCGCCCGTGGGAAGAAAAGGACGCTGAAGAATGCTATAAATACGCAAAGGACCCACGTGTTGGTCCGATTGCCGGATGGCCGGTACATACCAGCGTGGAAAATAGCCGTCAGGTCATTCGGGATGTTCTGATGGTGCCGGAGACGTATGCCATCGTGCTGAAGGAAACAGATCTGCCCATCGGAAGCATTGGCCTGCACCATAATGATCTTGCAGAGAAGGACGACGAGACGGAGCTTGGCTATTGGCTGGGTGTTCCTTACTGGGGACAAGGGCTTGTGCCGGAGGCATCGAGAGAACTGCTTCGGCATGCCTTTGAGGATCTGAAACTTGCGCGAGTCTGGTGCGGCTACTACGACGGGAACGACAAATCCAAACGGGTGCAGGAAAAACTCGGATTCAGATATCAGTGGACGACAGAGAATGTCCCCGTTCCACAGATGGGCGAGACGCGAAAAGGGCACGTCAATCTGCTGACCAGAGAGGATTGGTCAGAGATGATTACTCCATGCGTTCCTTCCCTTGATGATCTGTGGTTCCGTCAGGCCATGATGGCCGATCCTGAGACCATGTCCTACAACCATGCATGGGGCGGCACAATCCCGTTCCCGGAAGACAGCTGGAAAGACTGGTATGATTACTGGATTGTGAACCATGAGAATAAACGTTACTACAGATATTTGAAGAATCCGGCAGATCGTTATGTCGGAGAGATTGCCTATCACTACGATGATGACCGCCGTATTTTTGTGGCAGATGTCATCGTATATGCTCCGTGCCGGGGTGTGGGTTATGGGAGTAGAGGCTTGGATTTGCTGTGTAATGCCGCAAAAAAGAACCGCGTCACTGTCCTGTACGACGACATTGCCACTGACAATCCGGCCATCACATTGTTTCTGAAGCATGGGTTTGTCGAGGAATATAAAACGGATGAGATCATCATGTTGAAGAAAGAACTACAAGAGCCTGTAAACTGAAGGTGGAAGGAATATGGTCATGAGAAGGCCGAAACCATGCTCCTGCTCCACGGCGGAGGATTATCCTGGTGGAATTACAGGCGTGTGGCCGAACAGCTTCAGCAGGATTACCGGATCATTCTTCCGATTCTCGACGGCCATGCGGGAAGCGACCGGGAATTCACATCCATCGAAGATAATGCGGCTGAGATCATTTCTTTTGTGGATCACCGGCTGGGAGGCTCAGTCCTGCTGTTCGGAGGCCTGTCCCTTGGCGCGCAGATCCTTCTGGAGATCCTGTCGCAAAAAAAGGATATCTGCAGATATGCCATTGTGGAAAGCGCCTCTGTCATTCCGTCCGGGCTGACGAATGCATTGATCGCCCCGGCCTTCGGCAGCAGTTATGGCCTGATCAGAAACAGAGGCTTTGCAAAGGTTCAGTTCCGTTCCCTGCATATGATGCCGGATTTGTTTGAGGAGTATTATCGGGATACCTGCCGGATCACGAAATCCGATATGATCGCGTTTCTGAAAGCGAATACTGCGTACAGGCCAAAGCAGGCGCTTCAGAACTGTCAGGCCGAAATCAGGATCGTGGTTGGCGGGAAGGAGCAGAAAACCATGCTTCAATCCGCAAATCTCCTGCATGAGATGCTGCAGAAGAGCGTCCTTGAGGTAAAGGAAGGCCTGCATCACGGGGAGTATTCCATCAGCCATCCGGAACAGTATGTGGCTGAACTGAGGGAAACCATTTCGGGCCCTTTCCGGGCACGCCGTACATAGAGGAGACGTATCAAAGACGGCCATAGGACAGAGGATATGTTTATCGCAGCTGGAATGCCGGAGTATTCGTTAAGGAAAACACATTTCCGGATATGCCTGAAAAAAACAAATGCCGCGCGGAAATCGGCGGCGTTGTAAAGGGTATGAAACCGGATTGCGGGACGCGTGGGTCCTCTGCCCGCCGGTTATTTGATGACGGTGGAATCCCGGTAGATCAATTCCGTTTCGGTGTGCACAATGCGGAAATTCAGATCCGGATTCCCGATCCGGGAGATCAGCAGCTGCATGGCGGCAATGGCCATGATCTGGGTGTGGATGTGAACGGTGGTCAGGGAAGGCGTCATAATGCGGGAATTCGGAGAGTCATCAAATCCACAGAAAAGGATATCTTCCGGAACAAGCTTTCCCATCTTGCGCAGGGTATAGATGGCATCATCCGCCACAAAGTCATTGGCGCAAATGAATACATCCGGGAATTCCGTCAGGCTGCTCAGGCTTTCTGTGAGCTGCTCCCGATTGACCGCTTTGATGCAAAAGCGCTCCTCAACAGGAGCGTCGCCCATCATCATGGCACAACGAAAAGCGGTATATCGCTCGAAAAAGGACTGGCAGTGCTCATAGTTTCCGATAAACCCGATCCTGCGCCTGCCTTGCGCCAGCATGTCGTTGACAAAGCGGGTGATGGCGGTGGTGTTGTCCATATAAAGCTGGTCAGCCGGCAGGTCAAAACCGCCGCTCTTGTTCGGACCGTCCACAAACAGGATGGGCAGGCCGAGACCGCAGAGCATCTCATCATACGTTCTGTCAAACATTTCGACGCAGATGACCGCAGCTGTTTTTTCGCGGTTAAAAGTGACCGGCAGCGTGCGGTTCAGATAGTCGTCTGGCTCAACCCGGTGCATGTTCAGGGTATATCCCAGATTGAACAGCTCCATTTTCAGCTTGTCCAGCATAAGTGAAGCAAAGTGGGCAGGCGCAATCACATTCCCGCAGAGAAGGGCGATCTCGCCCTTCTCGCGCTTTTCCTGTTTTTCAGCGTTGCTGCTGTAAACTTTGATGTAAGAAAACTGCTTATAGCCCATTTCCGTGGCTTTTTGGAGAATTTTTTCGCGCGTTGCTTCAGCAAGGCCGCTGGCATTGTTGATTGCCTTGGATACCGTGTTTCGGGATATTCCCAATTCGTCCGCGATATCCTGGATAGTGACCTTCTTCATGCACGAAACCTCCTTACAGATTTATTATTGTAACACAAAAGAATGGCATGTTCAAGGTTGTCTGCATGCCCGCGGTTGTCTATGAGGCTTTTATGCTGATTCAGGAATGAGGACGGAGTTATTTGTCGGTTGTTCCGCCGAAGGCATAGGATACGGGAAGCTGGAGAGCGCAGGAATACTTTCCGGGAGAGGACTGAAGGATCAGATCAACGCAGATCCGGGCAATTTCCTCCACAGGCAGAACGATCGTTGAGCAGGGAAGCTCCTGATCGCCATAGCATTTCACGCCGCCGCAGCCGACGATCTGAACATCCTGCGGAACCCGCAGTCCCATTTGATTCAGCATCCTGCGAATCCGCTGGGCCAGATGATCCGTTGCACAGAACAGTCCGTCGAAATCCAGGGCTCCGTCGTGCAGATGTACACGAAGGAAATCCTCAAAGGCAGCGCCGGTATCTCCTTCCCGGGTGCACATGCTCTCGAAGGGAATGCCGGCATCGATGCATGCGCATATAAAACCTTCCCGCCGCCTGTCTGTTTCATTGGGCCGGGCGGATTCCTCCCGCAGAAAAGCCAGGCTTTTGCAGCCGTTTTTCAGAAGCGTCTGCGCGGCAAGAAAGCCGCCGCCGTAGTTGTCGCTGGTGACGCAGGTGCTGCCCGGGCCAAGCGCCCGGTCGATGGAAACGGTGGGGATGCCGGCGGGAATCTGCAGATCGGAATGTTCCGTCAGGCAGATGATCCCGCAGACAGGCTGCTGCCCGGGCAGAAGCAGATACGCCTGCTCAAGGGCTGCCTCGCCGCCGGTCAGGTTCAGCAGCATCTGCCGGGAATGCTGCGCCAGCTCTCTGCACAGGCAGTCCGCCAGCCGGGCATAAAACGGATTGCTCACATCGGGCAGGATGACCTCCACCGCTTTGTTCTGACTGACACGAAGGGCCTGCGCCTGCCGGTTGACCTGATACCCCAGCTTTTCGATGGCGTCCTCCACGCGGGTCTGATAGCTTTTGCCCACGGGAATGCCGTTGACGACCTTGGAAACCGTTCCCAGGGCGACTCCGGCCTCCCGCGCCACGTCCTTCATGGTGATACTCCTGCTCTCCATCCTAAAAATCCTCCGAATTTACAGATCAGGCCGCGCTGCTTCAGGGTTCTGATGTCAGATAACCGATATACCGGAGAACCATCTCCGTCCGGGAGCTGTTTCCAATGACCCCGAGGTAAACATCGCCGGAAAAACCCGCCTGCTCAAACAGTTCAAACGAAGAAATGAGGATCGCGTTGACCGCCGTTTCGGTCTCAGCCTGATAGGCAACGTTCTCGTCCAGCTGGTGTTCAATGCTGTTGTCCTCAAGAATCACCATGTTTTCCGTCAGCCGGCCTTCAACTCTCTGAAACAGCCCGCTGTCCCGCTTCAGCAGATCCTCCAGCGGCAGCAGGTAACCTCCGGCGGACATGATGTCATAAGCCTCGCGGTTCATCAGCAGGACATCCACCTGCCCGCCGGCCATCGCGGCCAGCATCTTGAGCCGGGAAGCATAGGAATACTGGTGATTCTGGGCGGATGGATCGCTGCTCAGATAGAGGTTGTGATAAATCGCGACCTCGCTTCGGCCGGGATCAGCGCCGATGGCACGGGTGAAGCCTTCGTTGAGCGCGCTGTCCAGCGTATCGCCCACAACGATGTTCGCGCAGGCGAGGTAGAGCAGCTTTTCCCTCGAGGTGATCCTGTAATACAGCATACTGCCCAGGGCCACAACGGCGATGAGCATCAGCACCATCGGAAACTTGTAGTATTCCCAGATGTAGTCCAGCCGCTGCCGGAGCGTCATCCTGGCAAGGGCCTCCCGGTTTTCCGCCCGCTCAGCGTCTGTCAGCCTCACGGCTCGCTCTCCTCTCCGCCCTGATCAGGCAGGGCTTCCGCCGCCGCATCCGGCTGTTCCTGGTTAGGGTCCTGAAGCATGGGCCGCAGGATTTTCAGCAGAAAATGGGCGCAGATCACCGCGCACAGCCCCTCGCCGAAGATGATGAGCGGCGTAAATACGTTGACCACCAGGAAGAACATGGCATAGTGGACAAAGAATATCAGAATCGTCACGAACAGATAGTGGGTGCCGATCAGGAAGGCGTTCTTGAACATGTTGGCAGTCGTGTTGCTGGCGATGGACAGCAGGGGGAAAATGTGAGCCAGCACGATGGCATACAGGATCGCGCAGGCGAAGATCACCGCCAGCAGCAGCGTCCAGACCACGGCGGCCGCACCGGTTGTGGTGCGGTGCAGCTGAAAGAGAAGGATGGCATCCGCCCCGATGGCCAGGCCGACAGCCAGCATGATCATCCAGATGATCGTGGCCTGTTTGAAATTCTGCCTGAACGAACGGAAGAACATGGTCGTGATGAAGCTGCCTTCATCCTTTGCAATCTTGAAGGAAGTATAGTAGAGAGCCGTCGTGGACGCTCCGATGGTAAAAATGGGCAGGCAGCAGACAAACCACATGAAGTTAAGGCAGCACGCATAGCTCAGCTTCAGAAAAAACCGACCGAATTTGCTGTCATAGGACAAGAATCTCATAACGACCTCCTGACTGAAAGCCGGTATCGGCTTATATCCTTGTGGAGTTCCTGTAAATCAGCTGTGTTTGCGTATGCACGGTTCGGCAATCCAGCCCCGGCTCATCGATGCGGGAGAGCAGCAGCTGAATCGCCGTGGCGGCCATCACTTCCGTATGAATATGCACGGTCGTGAGGGTTGGCGTTATGATTCGGGAATTGGGCGAATCATTAAATCCGCATATCTGCACATCCCCGGGCACCGATTTGCCCAGCTTGCGCAGCGCATGGATCGCTTCGGTAGCAACCAGGTCATCGGCGCAGATAAACGCATCCGGCAAGTCTGAAAGGGGGGCCAGGGCAGCTTCAATCTCTTCAAGGGCGCTGGTCTGGATGCAGAAGCGCTTCTCAACAGGAGCGCCGGCCATCAGCATGGAGAAGCGAAAGGCGGTATATCTTTCAAACAGGGACTGACAGGCCTCATAATCCCCGATAAAACCGATTCTGCGCCAGCCCTGCGCCAGCAGGTCGTTCACCAGGCGGGTGACGGGAGAAGCGCTGTCCATATAGAGCTGGTCGGCGGGCAGGTCGATGCCATCCCGCTTATTCGGCCCGTCCACAAACAGGATGGGCAAACCAAGGGAACAGAGCATCTCATCATAGGTCCGGTTGAAAAGCTCGACGCAGATGACGCCCTGAACCCTCCCCGGATCAAAAGCCGACGGCAGGGTCTGCTGCCGGATATTCTCCTCCTCCACCAGATAGGTGCTCAGATGATGATATCCGTATCGGAGGAATTCCTTCTTCAACCTGTCGAGCATCTTCGGGATGAAGTAGTCAGAAACGAAGGCCTTCCCGCTGAGCAGGGCGATCTCGCCTTTTTCCTGCTCCGCATTCCGCACATCGTCGGCCGTCTTCAGATAGGAAAACTGCTTATAGCCCATCTCAACAGCCTTTTTCAGGATTCTTTCACAGGTCGCCTCAGCGAGGCCGCCGGTATTGTTGAGCGCCTTGGATACGGTATTACGGGAAACACCCAGCTCGTTGGCGATTTCCTGTATTGTGACTTTCTTCATGAATGGATCCTCCTCGCGGTTTCGGCAATAATGTATCATTATATTGTGCAAATGTCAAATATAAGATGCTTTGGCAAGCATTTGCATCGTTAATCCGCCGGTTTTTTGTGGCAAACGGGCTTAAAATCCCCAGAAATCGCTGTTTAAGAAAAATAAAGTGTGCAAATGCATGGATATCGCCTTGACATGGGGATATGCTTCCTGTATGATGGGATCAAACCCCCGCATGAGTTGTGTATATGCAAACCTGCCAATGCAAATGCACGGCCTGGGGAGAACAGAAAAAAGGAGGATTATAATGAGTAAACCCTTGCCTGCCAAGGAATCCGTGCCCCTCAAACTGAGAGTGCACAACACAATGGTTTATCTGCGGCAGCACTGGCAGCTCTACCTGATCTTCATGTTGCCGGCGTTCGTGCTGACGATCATCTTCCGCTACATTCCGATGGGCGGCGTGGCGATCGCCTTCATGGACTACAACCCGTTCCGGGGCCTGTGGGCCAGCGAGTGGGTGGGATTCGAGCATTTCTCCCGTTTCCTTTCCTCGCCCGACTTCATGAAATACCTGATGAACACCCTGAAGCTGAGCGTTTACGGCCTTCTGTGGGGATTCCCGGCACCGATCCTGCTGGCGTTCCTGCTTAACCGCATTCTCAGCTCCAAGATCAAGCAGAAGGTTCAGCTGGTGCTGTATATGCCCAACTTCATCTCGGTATCGTTCTTTGCGGTATTGTCCGCATCATCCTGTCTCCTACCGGCATGGTGAATATGTTCCTCGGAACAAATTACAATTTCATGA
>CAZRLU010000107.1:0-7386 GCA_964600995.1 uncultured Oscillospiraceae bacterium
ATCCGGAGCTGCTGATGGCGGACGAGCCGACAACGGATCTGGATCAGGAAGGGCTTGGACTTCTCCGGAAAGCCCTGACCGGATTTCAGGGTGCGATCCTGCTGATTTCCCATGACCGCGCACTGCTGAGAAAGCAGTGCAACCGGATCTGGTATCTGCGGGATGGAACGATTCTTGATTTCCCGGGCGGCTATGATGATTTTATTGCTGAGCGCGATCGCCGGATGGAGCGGGAAACATTTGAATACGAGCAATACAAAGCGGAGCAAAAGCGGCTGCAGGAATCCGCCCAGCGGATGGCGGAAAGAGCTTCTCAGGTAAAAAAGGCGCCTGGCAGAATGGGCAACAGTGAGGCTCGTCTTCATAAGCGGGAATGGACGGATTCCGTCCTGCAGCTGAGCCATGCCAAACGGACCATCCAGAACCGGATGGAGCATCTGGAGGTAAAGGAGAAGCCGAAAGCATTGCCGGAGATCCGGATGAAGCTGGGTGTCACGCATCCGGTGGAAGCGAAGACGGTGCTGGAGTGCGCATGCGGCCGGATGCGGGCTGGGACGTCTGAACTGCTTCACGATACGGGTTTCGTTTTACCCACAGGAAGCAGAACTGCGCTGATTGGACCGAATGGCTGCGGAAAAACAACGCTGCTGCGTGAGCTTATGGGGCAGAGTAATTCCGGAATTGTCTTTCAGGGGAAGACCAGATGGAATCCGGCCGCACGGATCGGCTGGTTTGACCAGCATCACGAGCAGACGATGGACAGGAAGAAGTCCGTTCTGGAAAATATCATGGAAACCGCTGTTTATCCGGAACATTTTGCGAGAACGGTCATGGCCTGCCTGGGGCTGCGGGGAGAAGCTGTATTCAAGCCGCTGAATCTGCTTTCCGGCGGAGAAAAAGCAAAAACAGCGCTGGGCAGACTTCTGCTGATGGACTGCAATACGCTTCTGCTGGATGAACCGACCAACCATCTGGATCTCTTTACCATGGAGGAACTGGAGAAGCTTCTCGCATCCTATGGCGGAACAATCCTGTTTGTAAGCCATGATGAGGAGTTTATCCGGAAAACCGCCACACGGATTATTCGCTTTGAGGATGGAAAACTGGTAACAACAGAGGGCGGCTGGGATGAAATGAAGAGACCTGTGGAAACGGAACCGGCTGCCGCAGATAAAAGCCTGGAAATCTCCCGGCTGGAGATGCGCATGGCAGTGCTTTCCGCCAGAATGACCCGCCCGGCGAAGGGGGATCATCCGGAACAGCTTCAGCAGGAGTATCTTGAACTGGCCCGACAGATTCATGAGATAAAGAGGAAGAACTGAGTCATGAAAATCAATTTTGAAACGGAAAGACTGATGATCCGCCCGCTGACTCCGGATGATGCGGAGATGGCTTTTCGCTGGTGCGGGGATCCGAAGGTCAACACCTATATGATTTATCCGCTCTATCACCGGGTGGAGGATGTGCGCACGTGGCTGGAGACCAGGGACACGGATGATCCGGACAACTACGACGAGGGGATTGTTCTGAAAAGCACAGGCGAGCTGATCGGCAGCGGCGGTATGCGCTGGGCTGCGGAACGAAACGCCTGGGAGATCGGGTACAATCTCCGGTCGGATCAGTGGGGCAACGGGTATGTTGTGGAATATCTGCAAGCCTTAATTGAACAGATCCGAAAGGTTCGTCCTGTGGATGCGATTGACGGAGTTTTTGCCGCTGAGAATCACAAAAGTCAGCGGGTCATGGAAAAGCTGGGCATGCGCTGGTTTATGGATACAACATTTACCAAGCTGGACGGAAGTGAAACTTTCCCGGCAAAATATTACCGAAGGGACTTTTCTGCAGCAGAAAAAGCAGATGTCCTGGAAGCCATTTCCGAAAGGAGAAGCTACCGTGGAAAGTACCTGCCGGTCCATGTGCCGAGAGAAGACCTTCGGCAGATCATGCAGGCCGGCCTGGACGCGCCGTCGGGATGCAACAAGCAGACAACAAGCCTGATCGGAGTGGATGATCCTGAAATCCTGAAAAAGCTGAAGGCTGTGATTCAGCCGCCGGTTGCGGAAACGGCTCCGGCGATGATCTGCGTGCTCACGCAAAGGATCAATGCCTATCGGGATCGGTGCTTCGCGGTGCAGGACTATTCGGCAGCCATTGAGAATATGCTGCTGGCGGCGGAAAGGCTTGGCTATCGGAGCTGCTGGTATGAGGGGCATATTACGGACACGGACAGAATCGGAGATCGGATGGCGAAGATTCTGAACGTCCCGGAAGGATATGAACTGGTTTGCATGCTTCCTGTCGGCGTTCCCGCTGAAAAACCATCCGCGCCGAAGAAAAAGGCATTCAGGGAACGGGCGTGGTTCAACCGCTTCGGCTGTGAACCTGAAAACGATAAGTCATCAACATGATGATATATCTCTGCGGCTTCCGGCCGGCCTGGGCGGCGGAAAGGAAACAGAGAAAACCGTGCAGTATCTTCACGACCATACGGTGGAGCAGGGCTATGGACAACATGATTTTCGCATCTACGCCGGAACGGGACGCATTCATCCCGCATTCGGTGCGAATCATGCGGATTCATTCCGTAAAGATGCAGGGAAACGGAAAAAACATTCGAGGGAATCAGCGATTTGAGTTGAGATAGGATGATTGCATGCATTTTGTGAACGCAAAGGGAATCCTGACCGGCGGGAAAGGCTACTGGGGGATGAATATCTACCGTGGGTGCTCCCACGGCTGCATCTATTGCGACAGCCGCAGCAAATGCTACCAGTTCACCCACGTGTTTGAAGACATCGAGGTAAAGCAGAATGCCCCGGAGCTGCTGGACCAGGCGCTCCGAAGCAAACGGCAGAAGGGGATGATCGGAACCGGATCGATGTCTGACCCCTATATGCATTGTGAAGCGGAGCTCGGGCTGACAAGGAAGTGCCTGGAGATCATTCTCCGTCACGGCTTCGGCGCGGCAATTCAGACCAAGTCGGACCGCATATTGCGCGATCTGGATCTCCTGGAGGAAATCAACCGGAACGCCAAATGTGTGGTTCAGATGACACTGACCACCTGGGATTCTCCGCTGTGCAGGATCATTGAGCCGAATGTCTGCGATACCCGGCGGAGGATCGAAGTGCTGGAGGAGATGCGCAAACGGGAGATTCCAACCGTAGTCTGGCTGACGCCGATCCTGCCGTTCATCAATGATACGGAGGAGAATATCCGGCCCATCCTGGAAGCCTGCGTCCAGGTGCGGGTGAAGGGCATCATCTGCTTTGATATGGGCCTGACGCTTCGGGAAGGAGACCGGGAATACTATTACGCGGCGCTGGACAGGCATTTTCCGGGGCTGAAGGAGCGCTATATCAGAACCTATGGAAACGCGTATGAACTGCCCAGCCCGAACCGTGAACGGCTCATGAAGCTTTTCGAAGACTTTTGCCGGGCGCACTCCATGCTGTACCGCCCGGAGGAATGCTTTTCCTACATGAGCGCTTTTCCGGAAAAGTTTCAGCAGATCAGCTTCCTGGAGACATAAAAGCAGCAGGCAGTTTGCTTTCAGACCTGTTGTTTGCAGCTGTAAAGCTGCAGGAAAAACCTCAGACAGCCTCCGGAAAAATTGATTTGCAAAAGAGCAGCGGGTATAATACACACAGGTTCGGCAGAATGCCGGTATTCGTTTTACAGGGAGTGAGCGCGTATGATCATTGCAGTGAGATACTACACAAAAACCGGAAACATCAAAAGGCTGGCGGAAGCCTTTGTGAAAAAGATTCTGGCAGAAAGCTGACGGACGGAAGATGTGACAGAGCGGATCGGCAGGCCGGAGGAAGCAAACTGTCCCTGCAGGATGCTGAGGATTCAGAATGAGCTACATACACGTTAAAAATTTAAGCAAGAGCTTTCAGATCCGTCAAAAGCGGGAGCAGGGGAGCCTTTTGCGTGAAAAGAAAACAATTCAGGCGCTGGAGAAGATCTCCTTTGAGATTGAACAGGGCGAACTGATCGGATACATCGGGCCGAACGGCGCGGGAAAATCCACGACGGTCAAAATTCTTTCCGGAATCCTGACGCCGGATGGCGGAGAGGCCCTGGTGGGAGGACGGATTCCCTGGAAGAACCGGAAGGAGTACGTGAAGCACATCGGCGTGGTCTTCGGCCAGCGGATGCAGCTGTGGTGGGATGTGCCCATTCTGGACAGCTACAGCCTGCTGAAGGATATCTACCGGATTCCGGAGTCAGCATATCAGAAAAGGCTCAATGAGTTGACAGAAGCGCTGAACCTGGGAGATCTGCTGCGGACGCCGCTCCGCCAGATGAGCCTGGGACAGCGGATGCGCTCAGAGCTGTGCGGATCGCTGCTGCATCAGCCGGAGATGCTCTTTCTGGACGAGCCGACCATCGGCCTGGACGCGGTCAGCAAACTGGCTCTCCGGGACTTTCTGAAATGGGAGAACCGGGAGCATCGGACCACCATTCTTCTGACAACCCATGACATGGAAGATATCGCTGCCCTGTGTCCCCGGGTGATGGTTCTGGGACATGGGCGGAAGCTGTATGACGGTTCGCTGCAGAATCTGCTGCATCAGTACGACAGAACGCGAACCGTGGAAATCCGCTATGATGTCAGCGGGGCCCTGCCAAGGCTCCCCGAATCCGCATCCATCCAGAGAGAAGGGGATGGATTCAGAATCCTCTATGAACCGGAAAAACTTCCCACGGCAGAGCTGCTTTCCCTGCTGCAGCAGGCGGGCCCGATTCGGGAAATGACGGTTCAACCGCAGAATATCGATCATCTGATCGCAGACATGTATCGGGAGATGGACCTGTGAAAGCATATTTTTCTGTTTTCCGGATGCGCCTCCGGATGGAAACCCAATACCGCGGCGCGGTGCTGGGCGGCATCGTCTGTCAGATCTTTTTCGGGCTGATTCTGATCGCCGTGTACCGCGCCCTGTATGCGGGAAAGCCGCAGAGCCTTCCTTTGTCACATGTAACCACCTATGTCTGGCTCCAGCAGGCATTCTTCCGGATGCTGCTTTCTTCCGACGCCGAGCTGACGGACAAGATTCGCACCGGCGGAATTGCCTATGATCTTTGCCGACCGGTTTATCTGTACGGGTTCTACTATGCGCGGATCATGGCGCAGAAGCTGATGGGCAGTCTCCTGCGGGCATTTCCGATGCTGGTGTTTGCGGCGCTGCTTCCGGAGGGATGGGGAATTACGCTGCCCGCGTCCGTGCCCGCACTGCTGCTGTCCCTGGCGGCGCTGCTGCTTGGCCTTTGCTGCGTCTGCGCCATGGAAAACATCACCATGGCTTTTACCATGCGGACGCTGGATCCGAGAGGCTTCCAGGCCATGCTGAATCTGCTCATGATGATTCTGAGCGGAAGTCTGCTGCCCCTGACCCTGTTCCCGGACAGCTGGCAGCGGGTGATCACCCTGCTGCCCTATGCCCAGATGCTGGATGCGCCGATCCGGCTGTATACCGGAGAATATACGATCTCACAGGTCCCGGGCGTGCTGCTTCTGCAGGGATGCTGGACGGCGCTGCTGGCGATCGCCGGGATGCTGTTCTGGAAACGGAATCAGCACAGACTGATTATTCAGGGAGGATGAGGGGATGAATACGGTGCGCCTGTATCTCCGGTCCATGGGAATCCTTCTGAAAAGTCAGCTGCAGTATCCGCTTTCCTTTCTGCTGCAGACGCTGGCCCAGCTGATCATGGAAGGCGGGGAAATGCTGGCCGTGGTCCTGCTGATGGACCGGTTCGATCACCTCAACCAGTGGTCTGCGGGGGACCTGTATTTTTTCTTCGGCCTGATGTCGATGACCTTTTACCTTACGGAATGCTTCGGAAGAGGCATTACCGGCAATTTCTCCTCCATGGTCCGTACGGGACAGCTGGATACGCTGCTGATCCGGCCCCGGGGGATCCTGACGCAGGTGCTGTGCAGCGCGGTGGATCCGCGGAGGATTACCTGCATCGCTGTCGGCACATTCAGTCTGATTCTCGGCAGCCGGATGTCCCGGGTGGACTGGACAGCGGCTAATATTCTTTTGCTGGCGGAAAGCGTTTTCTGCGGCTTCTGGCTGATTCTTGGACTTTTCCTGATTGAAGCGATCCTGTGCATTCACAGCGTGAAATCCGTGGAGATTGCCAATGCCATCACCTATGGCGGAAGAAGCGCCTGCCAGTATCCGGTGGATGTCTTTCCCGAATCCCTCAGAACGCTCTTCACCGTGATCGCACCATTTGCGCTGGTCATGCACGTCCCTGCATCCCGGATCCTGGGGAAACCCATCTTTGGCTGGCCTGCCTGGACAGCCTGGATCAGCCCGCTTTCCGGATTCCTGCTCTTTGCAGTTATGGTTTTCCTGTTCGCAAAAGCGATGAGATATTACCGCTCCACAGGCAGCTGATCTGAAAAGTCCGCCCCGCCGAAAAAAAGGCATTCGGGGAACGGGCATGGTTTCACAGATCCGGCAGTGATTTTGAAACAGATAAGTCGCAGGCATGAAGCTGATTCGTCTGTGACCGGGGAGAAGACAATGTTCAAAACGTATTATGAGAGGCTCCTGCAGCAGATGTCTCTGGATTATAACTGTACCCCGGAGGATTTCAGAGCCAGGGAAAACAGGATCACCTTCCCGGCCCTGAAGGAGGGAAGAAGGATCTACAGTCCCGGGATGCCCTTCCTGCAGATGGCGACGCTGGGCAGGAATACGGTCATCATGGCGGATGAGCGCCTGCACGGGTTCCTGCAGGATCTGATCAGGGACACGGAGGGGCATCGCCTGTTTGAGATCGGAAACCTGATGAAGCTGAATGCAGAACTGAACAAATACGGATACCGGATGGACCCGACACATCACATGTTTCTTCCTTCCCGCAAGGCGGAGGTGACCGGCGGCTTTCCGGTGAAGTGGTTTTTTGATGATGAGATCAGACAGTTTTACGGAGATTCCCGGTTTCCCAACGCGATCGCCTATCCGGAGCCCTGCCCCGTGAGACCGGACCGGATGGTTGTGGCCGCGGTGGAAGGAGAAAAAATCCTGGGCATGGCAGGCTGCTCTGAGGATGCTCCGCACTGGCAGCAGATCGGAATCGACGTGCTTCCGGAGTATCGTTCAAGGGGAATCGGATCCTGCCTTGTGGCCCTGCTGACCAACCGGATCATGGAGATGGGGGATGTGCCGTTCTACGGGACCGCGGCGGCGAACATTCAGTCGCAGAATATCGCGTATCACTGCGGCTTCCGGCCGGCCTGGGTGGAAACCGAAGCAGCGAAAATCTGAGATGTTTTTTTGTACGCAAAGGAGATTTGAACCGGCTGTGACGGAGACGGTGCTCTCCGTCTTTTTTATTTCCGGGTCAGCCGTTTGAAGC
>CAZRLU010000108.1:0-7341 GCA_964600995.1 uncultured Oscillospiraceae bacterium
CGGTTCATTCATAGATCTGGATTTCCGCCGCCTGGGCGCCGCCGGTGCGGGAGGAAGTGTTCAGGGTGAAAACCAGCTTCACGAAGGCTGCCTCCACGGGATCGAAATCGATCCGGATCCGGTTGCCGGTGGCGGCGTCGAAGTCATATTTCGTCGCGGGGACGAGCTCCGTGAAGTTCTCCCCGTCGGCGCCGGCCAGCACCGCGATCTCCTGGGTGCGGGGCTCCCAGATGGAGGAGGGATTCAGCAGCACGGCCACGGCGGAGACGGACCGGGTTTCCCCCAGGTCAAAGGTGATCTCGGCCGGGAAGCCCTTGCTTTCCCAGTAGGTGTCGGTTTTGCCGTCGTTGACGTTGCGGCTCACGTAGACGTCTGTATGGGCGCCGGCGAGGACCGGCTTTCCTTCCGCCAGGTTTTCCCCCTCCGGCAGGGGAATGTAGTTGGCTGCAGGGTCCGGGAAGCAGGGCGGCCGCTCCGCCCGGGTCTGATCCGGGGCGGAGACGATGGTGACCAGGGTTTCCGGATCCTCCTCCGCCAGGACCGGGGCGGCGGAGGCCAGGGCCAGCAGGGTGGCCAGCAGGCACAGCAGAATGCGTTTCATGCTCGGTTTCCCCCTCTTATTCAATCACGATGTTGTCGCAGTATTCGTTGAGAGACAGCCGCAGGGCCTTCAGGTCCCGGATGGGCTTTCCCAGGATGCTGATATTCCGCAGGGTAATGTCAGAGATGAGATGCTCCTCGTCCTGGCCGGCAAAGCGGGAGCGGGGCACCTTTCCTTCGGCGGTGTTCAGCACCGTCAGCCCGTCGATGGTGATATGGCTCGTATGGCCGAACTCATCCTTCACCGTGGACCAGGCGGAATTCTGCAGGGTCATTTCGATGAGCTCCTTGTTCAGGCCGTTGTCTCCCTGCATCAGGGCGTTTTCCACCAGGATGTTCCGGTAGGTGACGTCATGAACCCAGGCGTCGTCGCTGTTGTGAATGCTGATGACCGGCTTGTGGAAGTTGTACAGGACGGTGATGTCCTCAAAGAGCACGTCGCTGATCTCCGGATCCAGGGTCAGGCCCTTGTCGGTTTCATAGCCGATTTCCATGGACTGGGCCAGGTCGGTCCAGACCTGCATGTTCCGGAAGGTGATGCCCTTGGTGGAGCCGGAATAGTTCTTGATGACCAGGCTGTCGTCCCAGGTGCGGGCGAAGGAGTTGGTGATCAGGTGATTGGTGCAGGACTGCAGGGTGAAGCCGTCGCCGTTCTGCCGGCCGGAGATGATCTTGACGTTGTCCGCCGTGACATTTTTTGAGGAATAGGAATTGAAGTTCCAGCAGTTGGAGTTGGCCAGGATGATGCCTTCCACCGAGATGTTCTTGGAATGGTTCAGATCGATGGGTACCCGGGCATAGGAGCCGGGCTGGTTCCAGGCGGGATAGTCGCTGCCGTCCAGGATGCCCCGGCCGCAGATACGCACGTTGTCCGCCTCGGTGACGGAGATGATGGAGTGCAGCACGGCGCCGCCGGACAGATACAGGGTCTGATTGCTCTTCAAGGCGATGGCGTCCATGACCCACTCCCCGGGCCCGATCCAGAACACGTTGGGATCCGCGGGATCCGGCACGTCGGTTTCCGGGGGATTGGCGAAGAGATGCAGCGCTTTGTTGACGCTGCCGTTGAAAACCACGGTGTACTGCCCGGGCTCGGTGATGGTGAAGCGGACGACGCCCTCCTCCACCGCGGGAACGATGCCCAGGGAGAGGGGCAGCACCTGCGCGCTTTCCACGGGGGCTTCCAGCCCCGGCATCCGGACCCGGACCACGGCCGTGCCCTCAAAGTCGAAATAGGTCATGGGGGTGGTGGTGGGAACGGTGTTGGCGTTCCAGATATGCTCGTGGTTCACCATCACGTCGTAGACGAAGAGATCGTATCCGTTGACGCTGACGGAGGCGGTTTCCGAGGTGGTCATGGTTTTCGGCCCCTCGTACAGGGTCAGCCGGGTGGGGGCGGCCTCCGCGCCGGCGGAAGCGCCGGCCCAGAGCAGGGCCAGCAGGCAGCAGAGCGGGAAAATTTTCCGAAGCATGAAACATACCTCCCGTTCAGATAAGGTTTAACGCTAAACTTTTCTTTATTATACAGGTCATTCCGGGCAAAAGCAAGCCGAAAAATAAAAATCCGGGGCATCGGGGGCGGAGCCGGGAGGCGTCAACGAAGCCCTCCCCCCTGGCACACCCTTGCATTCTGTGGTATGCTTGAAACGGATGAGAAAGATTGCGAAGGACGGCGGTTCCCGGCAGAAAACCGGCAGGACCATGGCTTCCTTCGCGGAAGGAGAGACCGAAATGGAAAAGAGACCCCTGATCTGGGCTCACCGGGGCGCCAGCGGATACGCGCCGGAGAACACGCTTCCCGCTTTCCGGCTCGCGGCGGAGATGGGCGCGGAGGGCGTGGAGCTGGATGTGCAAAAGACGAAGGACGGGCAGCTGGTGGTCTGCCATGATGAAACCGTGGACCGGACGGCCAGCGCGAAGGGCCGGATCCGGGATTCTACCCTGGCGGAGCTGAAGAAGCTGGATTTCTGCTGCGGGAACCTGGCCTATGAGGGCGTCCGGATCCCGACGCTGGAGGAGGTTCTCGAGCTGCTGGGGCCGACGGGGCTGACGATGAACATTGAGATCAAGACGGGCATCGTGTTCTATGAGGGGATTGAGGAACAGATTCTGGACACTGTGAAGGCCATGGGATGGCGGGATCGGGTGATCTATTCCTCCTTCAACCATGAAACCCTGCGGACGATCCGGAGGCTGGATCCGGAGGCGCCGACGGGGGTGCTGTATGCCGACGGCCTGGTGAACGCGGCAGCCTACGGCCGGTCCCTGGGGGCGAAGGCCCTGCACCCGGCGGTCTATAACCTGCAGTATCCCGGGTTCTTCGAGGAATGCCGGGAGCAGGGAATGGAAGTGAACGTCTGGACCGTGAACAGCGGGGAGGAGCTGCGTTACTGCGGCCGGCTTGGCGTCCACGCGGTCATCACCAACTATCCGGACAAGGCCCGGAAAATTCTGGAAGAACAATAAGGAGAAGGTCTGAGAAAGAGCCGGTTCCCGCGCGGGAACCGGCTCCTCTTTGAATTCCGGAACAGCTTTGCGTTATTCATCGATCAGGTCCCCGCGGATGGCGAGAATCCGGTCCAGGTCGATGGACATCTCTGTTTTGCCCGGCCCTTCCCCGGAAACCAGGAGCAGCTGCCGGCGGACAGGATCCACCCGGCGCAGGCAGCCGGAAATCTCCTCGTAGGCGCCGCCGGCCTTGCGAGCGTCCGGCACAAAAACGGTGAAGGTGAGATACGGGTGGAGACCTTCCTCCGCGGCCCGGGCGAGGAGACTCAGCTTCCGGTCGAGCTCATGCAGGTCGCTTTCCCCGGGAAGGATCTGCTCCTCCGTGAACCGCTGGTCCTCCCGCACCATGTCGGAATAGCCGGTGAGGGCTTGGTAGGGGGAAAACTGGGCCGCCCGGTCCTGCAGGCTCATGGGGGGCCGGACGGGGCTCCGCCAGTGGGGATGGTCGATGATGTCCCCGTAGACATCGCGGCCGTTGGGCTCGCCTTCCTTCAATCCCCGGGCCATGGATCCTCACCTCCCGCCTCTTCCTGATATCCGGACCGGTTTTGCATTCCGGTCTCCGGCTGCGCGGATTCCCGGGCGTGGCCGGGAAGGATTTCCTCCTCGCTCCCGGCCCGGTGGCCGCCGATCTGGCCGTTACGCTGGATGGTGGTGGCGCCCTCCAGCAGGTTCATGCCCTTGAGGAGGGCGTTTTTGCCGAACCTGGACTGAAGCCGGAGGGTGGCCTGCTGGATTTTGCGCTCGCTTTCCTCCCGGAGCTTCTCCGCGGCTTTTTCCTTCTCCCGCGCTGTGTAGTCGGTGAAAAAGTCCAGCTGTTCCGGGGCTTCCTGGGGAATATCCCCCTCCGGAATCAGATCCACGGCGGCGATGGAGACCCGGCGGACCGTGAGGGCGGGATCCGTGATGCGGTCAAAGACCTCCATCATGGCGGCGACGATCTTCCGGCCAGAGCTGGACCAGCCGGAGAGATTCCCCGTGCCGTGGGCATGGGCGGGTGCGGGCCGGCCGTAATAATCCAGGGAGACCTTGCCGGTGTATTTTTCCCCATCGGTGGTGCGCCGGTAAAGGGAGGCTTCCGGGGTGGCTCCTTTTCGGACGCATTCGATGGAGGACCGGTCGTAGTTGATGGTCAGCTCCAGCTTTTTCGTGACCATGCCCTTGCGCACCAGATCCAGCGCCAGCAGCTCCGTCATTTCCCGGACGATGAGCCGGGCCTTGTCGAAGGGATAGGGCTCCATGAGCACCTGGCCGGCGCCCAGGCTGGTGCTCTGGGGCTTATAGCTTTTGATGGTGGCGATGTCGGTGGGTTCCCAGCCCCAGGCGTGGTCAATGAGCAGCTCGGCATTGATGCCCAGGGCGTCATAGAGCCGGCCCTCGTTCCGCTCGCTGAGGCGGGCTACATCCCCCATGGTGCGGCAGCCCAGGGCCTCCAGCCGCCGGGCGATGCCCCGGCCCACCCGCCAGAAATCCGTCAGGGGCTGATGACACCAGAGGAGCTCCCGGTACCGCATTTCATCCAGCTCGGCGATGCGTACCCCGTCCCCGTCGGCGGGAACATGCTTGGCCACGATGTCCATGGCCACCTTGGCCAGGTACAGGTTGGGGCCGATGCCGGCGGTGGCGGTGATGCCCGTTTCCCGGAGGACCCGGCGGATCATCTGCTTGACCAGCTCATGGGCGGAGACGCCCCGGGCCCGGAGGTAGGAGGTCAGGTCGATGAAGACCTCGTCGATGGAATAGACCAGGAGATCCTCGGGGCTGACGAACTGATTGTAGACGGAAACGATCCGGGTGCTGATCTGCTCATAGAGCATCATCCGGGGCGGGGCGACCAGGTAGGACAGCTCCAGGGAGGGATCGGCCCCCAGGGCTTCCGCATCCGAGGAGGCGCCGGAGAAATGAAAGGCGCCGTCCTCTCCCTTCGGCAGAAGCCCCTGACGGCGGGCCCGGAGGAACCGTTCCCGGTTGACCTCCTTCACCCGCTGGACCACCTCGAAAAGCCGGGCCCGGCCGGGGATCCCCAGGGCCTTGAGGCTGGGGGACACGGCGAGGCAGATGGTTTTCTCCGTGCGGGAGGGATCGGCCACCACCAGGTGGGTGGTCAGGGGGTCCAGATGGCGGTCCGCCAGCTCCACGGAGGCATAGAAGGACTTCAGATCGATGGCCGCGTACACGCGGCCGGAGACGGATGTCGGATCGCCCACTGCCGTTTCCCTCCTTTCCCGGAAATCCGGTTTTATTATATCACAGACGGGGACGGAGACAAAAATGGTACATTGGGGACAGTCCCCAATGTACCATTTCCGGGGAAGAGCGCGGGAATGTCCCGCTGCCTCATTTTTTCTTACAGGAGGGTCGGAACCAGGCCGGCCAGCAGGTCCGCCAGCTGGCGGTGGCCCTTCCGGGTCAGATGCATGCAGTCCAGGGTATTGTACTCCGCCTTGCCCTCCGCGTCCAGGAAGGCGCAGCCCTGCCGCTCCGCCACAGCGGCGAAATATGCCGCCAGCTGACGGGACTTTTCCGGGCAGCCCCGGCCCATGGGTTCCCCCTCCGGCCGGGCGTAGAGCCCTTCGCCGATATGGGGCGGGGCAATGAGAAGAATCTTCGGGACCCCGTCCCGCCAGGCGGGGACGGACTTGGCCTTCATGACCAGCCTTTCCATCCCCAGGCCGATGCAGGCGGCGTTGGCGCTGAGACGCTCCTTGGTGTCGTTGGTGCCCAGCATGATGATCAGCAGATCCACCGGCTCATGGCTCATCAGGGTGGAATAGAGGACGTCCAGGCCGGACATGCTTTCATGCAGGGGGTCGTCGAAGACCGTGGTCCGGCCCGAGAGCCCCTCCTCCAGGATCAGGTAATCCTCCCCCAGGCGCCGCTGCAGCAGGCAGGTCCAGCGCTCGTCCTCGTTAAAGCGCATGGAGCCGTCGGCGCAGTCCGCCGGATCAGCGCAGTAGCCGTGGGTGTTGGAATCCCCGAAGCAGACGATGTGTTTTCTTCCCATCATTTTCTCCTCAGGCGAAGCGCCGGATGGCTTCCCGGATTCTTTCGGCGGTGGCCTCCACCCTGGGCAGGTCCTCCGGCACCAGGCCGAAGAGGGGCGCCCGCACAGAGCCCAGGTCCAGGCCCTCGTTGATCTTCAGGATCTGCTTGATGACGGCGTACATGTTTCCCTTGCAGGAGCACATGGCCTCGATGATGGCGTTGACCTCGTGCTGAATCGGCACGGCCTGCTCCGGATGGCCGGCGCGGATCAGAGCGTCCATCTTCAGGAAGAGCTCCGGCATGGCGGCGTAGGTGCCGCCGATGCCGCCCACGGCGCCGCAGCAGCGGCCCGCCACGAACTGCTCGTCCGGACCGTTGAAGACCACGCAGTTTTCCCCGCCCTCCCGCAGGAAGATCTCGATGTCATAGGTGGGCATGGAGGAGTTCTTCACGCCGATGACCCGGGGATTTTTCCGCATTTCCCGGAAGAGGGAGGGCGTCAGGGTGACGCCCGCCAGCTGGGGAATGTTGTAGATAATGAAATCCGTATTGGGGGCGGCGGCGGAGATGTCGTTCCAGTATTTGGCGATGGCATACTCCGGCAGATGGAAGTAGATGGGCGGGATGCTGGCGATGGCGTCCACCCCCAGGCTTTCCGCGTGGGCGGCCAGCTGGCAGGACTCATTTGTGTTGTTGCAGGCCACGTGAGCGATGACGGTGCATTCACCCTTCACCTCGGCCATGACGGCCTCCAGCAGGGCCATGCGCTCCTCCTTCTCCTGATAGATGCATTCGCCGGAGGAACCGCCCACATACAGGCCCTTTACTCCCTTGGAAACCAGGTGGCGGGCCAGGGCGCGGACCCGGTCCGGGCTGACGGCGCCGGACTCGTCATAGCAGGCATAGAAGGCGGGGATGACTCCCTGATATTTTCTGATGTCCATACGCAGTGTACTCCTGTTCGTTTTTTTGGTCAGCCCTTGACGGCGCCCATGGTGATGCCGCGGGTGAAGAACTTCTGGAAAAGCAGGAAGATGATGATGATCGGAACGGAGCCCACGGCGGCGCCGGCCATGATGAGGCCGAAGTCGGTGGAGAGCTCGGACTGCAGCTTGGCGATGCCCAGGGAAATGGTCAGCACGTTGGTGTCGTTGAGCATGATCAGCTGCAGGAAGTAATCGTTCCAGGTGGTGATGAAGGTGAAAATGGCCAGGGCGCCGATGCCGGGCTTGATCATCGGGAGAATGA
>CAZRLU010000109.1:0-7302 GCA_964600995.1 uncultured Oscillospiraceae bacterium
TAGAATGCAGGAGCCGCCGATCAGCAGCTGGGCCAGATAATAGGTAATCATCACGGCCGTGTCGTAGCGTCGGGTATCCGGAAGCAGGAGCTGCCGGAAAAGAAGATAATCGCTGAAAAAGAACAGGGCAGCGCCGAAGGCGGTCATCAGACCGCTGAGAGAATAGGAACTTGTACCGCCTGCGATGCCGAAAGCCGCCATCAGACTCAGAACCGTGCCGTAAAGGAAAAGAGGAAGAAGATTTTTCCGAAGCCGGTTTCGCTCCCGGTAAAAAACAAGCATCAGCAGGATCAGAAACGCTGCGGACAGGATCAGATGGGCAAAACCCAGGGAATAGAGCTTCAGAAAACCGGCAATATAGCAAAGATGCCCGAGAAGAAAGAGACCAACGCCTGCCTCAAAACGGACTTCAAGAAAAAAGTCGGCTCCGGCATGAAGCAATTGGGCTGCAAAAAGAAATCCATACAAAGGATTCAGCTGCAGCGTTCCGATCAGGGACAATATGGCCGCACAGAGCGTCCCGGCGGACTTGAATCCTGCTCCGAGAAGGGGCTGCCGGTCTCTGTAGTGGAAAAACAGAGGCAGGCAGATCAGAAGCGACAGCAAGGCACAGCCTGTGATGATCCACATATGCAGCACTCCAGATTCTATTTACAAATTGGTCGTACTCTGCCGGAAGTCTGAAATACCTCCGGAACCCCGGGGAAGAACCAAAAGCTGTTTACAGATTGTCATCCCCGGGCACCCAGGGCATCATAAAGCAGTTGACATACCAGGAGGTTCCCTTTTTGTGGTTTCCATAGGTGAAAATTTTCGACTCCTCGCCGGTGCGTTCTTCCTTCGGAACCAGGACAATGTTTTTCTTCTTTTCAGCGCGGGAATCGTAGTCATAGATAAACATGCGCACCGTGTTTTTCATGGCCCCCTCGATGCAGGTCAGCCGATACCGGCCGTCCCCGAGGTGCTCGACATCATATACGAACCCGACATGAATATACTTGTTTGACTTTTCCCCGTACAGCACGATAAAGCCTTTTTGGGGGATGTTGGAGGTTCTGTGAAGGTACAGATACCCCGGGGCCATCTTGGCGGGAGAGGAGGCTTTGATATGAAAGACGGGGCTGGGAGCAACGCCCTCCTGAAACTGGTCCTTCAGTTCATCCCGGGTGGATTGAGGAATGCCAGCCTCCAGCATACACCAGGTTACAAAACCGGCACACCAGGAATTCCGCCCCCAGTTGTAATTATTGAACCATTTGGTATATTTGTTTTTGACGCCCTGATCCTTCCCGTTCACGGTTTCCCATTCGTTATACACAATATCAAGAAGATGCTGGATTTCCTCCGGCGGCTCCACTGGCTCCAGACCGATTTCAAGGGGAGCAGGCGTCGGCGTTGCCTTGGATTTGGCCGCACAGGCGGGGGCGGCGAGCAGCATCATGGAGAGGAGAAGCAGCATAAAACGCTTCATGAGAGATCAGATCCTTTCTGTGTAAATCCCTATTTCAGTTTCAACAAAACCGGGGAAAAACCTTTTTTCGAGCAGGAAGAACTTAATTCTGCAGCATTTCGGGATGATTTTTGATCCAGGCAAAAATATCATGGGCGATAAGGGCCGCGGAAGTGCCGCCCGTTTCACCGTCCGGTAGATCTTCCACGAGGACGCTGACTGCTACGGGAAGATCCCGCTGTGCTGCAAATCCGGTAAACCATCCGTAATTGATCCGCCCACCGTCGGAAGTCGATTCTGAGGTGCCGGTTTTTCCGCGGATATCCAGTGTGGGCACGGAAGCACGGGACCCGCTTCCGCCGTTTTGCACCACGCTTTTCATCATCCGGCCAAGCTGGTCGGAGATGCCGGGGGAGCAAACGGATCTCATGGAGGAAGCGCTGCCGGAGAATACGGTTTCCACGCCGGCGGGAGATGTCATCTTCAGAAGCAGCCTGGGTTCGGGCATTTTTCCCTGATTTGCGATGGCGGCGGAAATCAGACAAAGATGAAAAGGTGTCATCACGATGGAACTCTGCCCGTAACCACAGGCTGCCAGGGATGAATCCGACTGTATCGAGACCGGGAAGGACGAATTGTATACCACAATATCCCTGAACAGGAAGTTCTGATTAAAGCCGAATGCTTCAGCCGTTTTCCGCAGATCATGCTGACCGGTCCGGAGGGCCAGGGAGGCATATACCACATTGCAGGAATGCAGGAAGGCCTGCTCCAGCGTCTGATTTCCATGAACGGCATGCTGAAAGTCATGTACGATAAAATCATCTGCAACCTGAAGCTGCCCGTCACAGGTGAAGGAGCGGGTGGAAACCCCCGGATCCTTTTCAAGCGCGGCCGCGGAGGTAATGATTTTAAAGGTGCTGCCGGGAGGATACAGGCCCTGGGTCGCGCGGTTCCAGTATGGATGATCCGAAACCGAAAGGTTTTCCGCTGAAAACGAGTCCGGATCAAAGGAGGGCAGGGAAATCAGCGCCAGGATTTCTCCCGTCAGATAATTCAGGACAACCGCAGCTCCGCTTTTCTGAAAAGTGACGGGGTGGGCATCAAAAAAACCGGGAATGGAAGCGGACAGATCCGCATCTACGGTTAATGTCAGATCGTTTCCCCTGGATACCTCGTCCGGACGGGTCAGCCGGCGAACGGCATTCTGAAGGGAAGAGTTATATCCGTAAAGATAAGCGGCCTGAAAGGTTTCGACGCCGTTTGCCACCTTGCCGTTACGGTCCCCCAGCACATGGACAAGGGCTTTCCGCACATCGGAGGAAGAGGAATAATGCCGGGAATTTCCATCGCTTTCAGCAAGAAGAAGGCCCTTTCTGTCATAAATACTGCCTTCCACCGCACGCTGCTTCTGCGCGCTCAGACGGGGATTGGCCGTATAGGAAAACCAACGGCCGCCATATACTGAAACGGAATGGATGCCATACAAAGAAAGCAGGATGAAAAGACTGAACAAGAGCAGTCCGATCAGTTTAAAACGGAAACGTTGCCTCTTCATGAATATCCTCCGGATTTATCTGTCGGATTCAGGCCGGCCAAGGACTGAACCGCAGGCAGAACGGTTTCAGGCTTCGTCGGGAAAAGACGGAGAAAGATACAGGTCGGACTGGTCTTCATTCAGACTGGCCACCCCCTGAATAAACCCGATCAGGCACATGCTTGAAATCAGGGAAGTGCCGCCGTAGGAAATAAAAGGCAGGGTGACCCCGGTCAGCGGAATCAGCTTCAGCACCCCTCCGACAATCACAAAAGTCTGAATCCCCAGCAGGATGGATGCTCCCATGGCTAAAAGACCATAAAAACTCTGCCGGCAGGAAATGGCGATGGAAATACCGCGCCACAGGATGGCGACATAAATCAGGAGTACACAGACCGCAAAGATCAGCCCGAACTGCTCACAGAGCACCGCAAAAATAAAGTCGGATTCATAGACGGGGATGGACGTGGGGGCGCCCAGACCGAGCCCAACGCCCCATAATCCACCGCTCGCAATCGCCATCAGCCCCTGAATCAGCTGATAGCCGGCGTTTTCAAAATCCGACCATGGGTTCAGCCAGATGGAGACTCTGCGGCGTACATGCGCGAACATGGAGTAGCCAAGCCAGGCCGCACCACAACCTCCAGCGAGACCGCAAAGCGAAAGAATCATGTCTCCGGAGGCACACCAATAAAGGAGGAGCGTCACCGCATAATAAAGCAGGGCTGTTCCAAGATCCTTCTGCAGCATCAGCAGGCCCATGCAAAACAGGATAAAAAGAAGCCAGGGAAGGATGCGGCGACGTGAAAGATAATATGAAAGGATAAGCAGCAGGGAAAGCTTGACAACTTCACTGGGCTGGAAGGATAATCCGCCGATGATGACCCAGTTTCTGGCTCCGTTGATTTCCTTTCCCATCATCAGCGGGAATCCCAGGAGAAGAATGGACGCGGGGATCAGAATATACATGATTTTCTGCCAGGAATGAGCCATGCGGACCAGATATATGCAAAAGATCATCGCCGCTAGACCGATCCCGAATGCGATGGTCTGCTGTTCTGCATACACCGGATTGGTGGCGTAAAGCAGGAGCACCCCAAGAGCGCATAAAAAACCGGTAAGGCACATCAGAAGACGGTCTGTCGGGAATAGAAAGCGCAAAAAATGAGTACAGACAAGAATGATGGAAGGTACGGCCAGGGCGAGAACAACTCCGACGGTGGACTGATCACGCGCTGCCAGTAGCATAAAAGCCAGGAAATAAAAAGCCATAATGAGAACGGACAGCCGCCGTCCGGGCAGATGCTTTTTTCTACTCACTCCAGTCTGCCTCCCATTTCTGTCTGCGACGGGATGAGGCCCGGGGAGGCTCCGACGCGGAATCTCCGGGCTCCGGATCCGGGATGGAACTGCATTCGAACGGGTTTACAGACGCCGGCGTTGCATCCGGGGAAGGGATAAACTCTCCCGGAACCACAGCTGATCCGGGAGGAGCGGGAAGCTTTTCCTCCGGCGGTAAGGCGGCAGGAGGCACGGGATGATTCATCAGGGCCTCCGGGGAACCGAAGGGCAGGGCGGGATCAGCTGCATCCGCCCTTGAGCCGCTCCCGGAAGCATCGGATTCCTGCATCACGGACGGGCCCCACGAGACGGAAGAGGACGGTTCCTGCCAGGAATCTGAAAAAGACGGGGGTTCAGAAAAAAGATGCAGCCGAAGCACCGTATCCCCTGCCTGCAGGCAGTCACCCTGGCCCAGGAGAAGATCCTTCCCGGCAGCGGCGGGGCTGACCGGAAGGAAATTGACAAGAATCTCATTCACATGTCGCGGCCTTATACAGAGACCGGCACCGGGTTCATAGGAAAAAAACAGATGATTCCTGCGGATGGCAGCATCGGGAATGAAAATGTCACAGGAACGTACGGAACCCAGGATCCCTTCCCACGGTACGAGAACGGACTGCCCTTCCGGAAGATCTTTGTTTCCGGATATCACCACGAATTCACCCACCGCATCGGATAGGGGATGCTTTGCCGCACGCCGGGAGATCCTGGAATCGGAAAACAACCAATGAAAAGCTCGCAGAACAATCAGAATGCCCATGAAGGAGAAGAGATAACGCGCTGAAAGAGAGAGAACCTCGAACAGTTCATACGTCAATGATCCCATCCTCCTTTCCGGTAAAAATGCGGGCTGCGGAATTCAATCGGAAGCAAACAGGAAAAGGAAAAACATCATGCCGATAAAATCAACCTCTGCCACCCTGCGCAGGCAGCATATTTTCACGAAGATAGGCTGAAAAATTTTCACGGGCAACGCGTTCCATCAGAAGACGATCCGGAACGGGCAGATAGCCCGGAAAAAAACGATAGAGTGCACACATGGCAGAAAGGGAGCCGGAGGAAAGCCAGAATGAATGAAGAAGCTCGTAGTTCGATGCGGTCCGGGACAGAGAAGAAAACAAGGGAAACAATAATTCATCCGCCAGGGAAGGCAGCTCCGAGATGAAAACTCTTCTGTTTTCTCCGCTTGCGGAATGAACGGTCATTTCGGGACCGAGCTGATTGTAAAGCCCGTTAAAAAGACAGTCCTCCGTCCGGTGCAGCAGGGCAGAGAGGGAATCCGGGCCGGGAATGTAGGATTCCAGAACATGGGCAATCTCTTCCGCAAGGCCGGGAGAATCAGCTATCTCGTTTCCCAGGGAAAGGCGCAGCACCTTTCTGACTTTTTCGGAAGAGATCAATTTTATATCCCCCTTCTCAGCTGTATCCCGGAAAGCATTTACAGCAGATATTATAACATAGAACAGAGAAAGAACAAAGAAGGGAACCGGATAATATTACTTTTTCGAAAAAAATGTTTCACAAAGGGGGAAAATCCGGAAAGAAGTCCGAGGATGCAGAGCGGTGAAAGCACCCGAATCCATAAATGTTGTGGTAAAAAGAGAAACAGTCCACAAAAAAGCAGGGGGAACCCTGTAAAATCCTAACAAAAGCATAAAAATTATCCACAGGCCTGACAGGCTTGAAATTTCTACAAATATTTGATATGATCATCACACCGGTTTTGAATGGTAGCGTTATCCACAGCCCGGTTATCCACAGCCTGGCCGTGGAGATTTTTTCGCCTTTTCCCTGAAAAAGAAAAGCAGAAGGAAGTTTGTCAAAATGGAGATGGATGCACTCTGGTCTGACGCCTGTGAGCTGCTGCAACAGGAAATTGCCAGAATATCATATGACACCTGGATCGGAGACAATCTGATTCCGGCGAAGCTTGAAGGGGACAATCTGCTTCTGATTGTTAAAATCGAGGCAATGCGCGATTTTGTTGTGAAGCAATATCAGAAGGATATTGAAAAGTCGCTGACCCGGGTGGCCAATCGTCCCGTCCATGCTGAGATCCTGACCAGAGCCGAGGCGGAAAGCAGAATGTCTCCGAAGGATCGGACTGAATCCGGCAGCACCCATCCTCATCTGAATCCGAAATATACATTTGATCGCTTTGTCGTTGGTACGGGTAACCGGTTTGCCCATGCCGCGGCCCTGGCAGTGGCGGAGAATCCGGCGGACGCGTACAATCCTCTTTTCATTTACGGCGGCGTGGGGCTGGGCAAAACGCATTTGATGCAGGCGATCGGGCACTTTGCGCTGCAGAAAAACCCTCAGACGCAGATTCTTTATCTGACAAGCGAAACCTTCACCAATGAACTGATCAGCGCGATTCAGCAGAAAAAAACCTACGAGTTTCGCGACAGAATCCGCAAGGTTGATATTCTGATGGTGGATGACATTCAGTTTATCGCCGGGCGGGAAAGCACACAGCAGGAGTTTTTCAATACCTTCAATGAACTGCACAATGCCGGAAAACAGATCATTCTGACAAGCGACAAGCCGCCGAAGGATATCCAGAGGCTGGAAGAGCGGCTGTGCAGCCGTTTTGAATGGGGGCTTGTCGCGGATATACAAAGGCCGGATATCGATACCCGGGTGGCGATTCTCCGGGACAAGGCCCTTCGGGAATGCATCGAAGCGCCGGATGAGGTGCTGCAGCTGATCGCCGGCAAGATTGACAACAACGTGAGAGAACTGGAAGGCGGACTGACCCGGCTTGTGGCTTATTCCAAAACGGTGGGTCAGCCGATCACCATGGAGCTGTGCGAGACGGCGCTGAAGGAGATATTTGATCAGAGGCAGCATAAACAGATTACCGCTGAGCTGATTATGAAAACCGTCAGCGACTATTACGGGCTGAGCCTGAATGATATGACCGGCTCCGCCAGAAAGCGCGAGGTTACGGTGCCGCGTCAGATTGCCATGT
>CAZRLU010000110.1:0-4107 GCA_964600995.1 uncultured Oscillospiraceae bacterium
AGAATCAGGAGTCTTTTCATGTTTCGTCCGCTCCCTTCTTTGGATTTGCGAAACCGCGCGGCATGCACCTGCCGCGCGGCCTTTTTCCGGGTCTCAGGTCATCCTCTTCAGGATGGTCAAGGCCACATGGGAACCCTGCAGGCTCACCTTCACATCGTCGGCCACCTTGGCCACGACGGATTTCTCCAGCTCGTCCCAGTCGGCTTCCGCCCCCTGGGCCGTCCTGGCCGCTTCATCCATCTCCTCATATTTCCGGACATAGCGGTTCAGCGACCATTCCCAGTCCAGCGTGGGCGTGGCGGAATACTCCGCGGCGTCCGGCAGGAGCATCGGGCTCGCGTACCGGGCCACGTCCTCATCCGCGGTCTGATCAAAGAAATCCCGGATTCTGCCCATCAGCCCCCGGGCGGATTCGTTCCGGCCGGAGGTGGCGGTGGAGAGCAGCTGCTCCCGCTTCACGCTGTTCATCCGGGTCACCACATCCAGGTGCAGGGAATACAGGCCCTCCTGATCGTCCTCAATCCAGAACCGGCCTTCCCGCTCCCCGGTGATGGACCTCATCAGTGCCGTCATTTCCTCGGTCAAAAGCCGCAGGTGCAGCGCGTTTTTCCCCGTGAGCCCTTTGTAGGCGGTCACCTTTTCCGCCTCCTGCAGCACGCTGTCCATCCGGCTCCCGGTGCCTAAAACCTTAATGATATCCGATCTCATGTCCCAGCCTCCCCGATAGGCGCTCCGCCTTATTCAATGTTCAGAATATCGGCAAAGCCCGTCACTTCGAAGACTTCCCGGACGATCTCGTTCGCATGGGTCACCTTCATGCCGCCCTTGGCGCTCATCACCTTGTGGGCGGAAAGCAGCACCCGCAGCCCCGCGGAAGAAATGTAATCCAGCTTGCTGAAATCCAGCACCAGGCTCTCGGCGCCCGGCAGGGTTTCCTTCAGCTCCGCCTCCAGCTCAGGGGAGGTCATGGTGTCCAGACGGCCTTCCAGGGCGATCTCCACCTTGTTTCCTTCACACTTCTTCTGAATCGTCATTTTCGTTCCTCCTTCGATATTACAGGAATGCCTTATTTTATCCGACCGGACCGGTAAAATCAACCCGGTTCGTGCAAGTCCGCGGCCCCGGCCCCGGCGCGCGCCCCCTGCTGCACGAAAAGCCCCGGGAAGCGTCGATCCCGCCCGAAGCAAATTCAAATCGTTCCCGGACCTGCGGGCCCGCGGGCGTCAGCCCATCCGCTCCCTCAGCAGGAGCAGCGCGTTCTGATGCCTCAGCTTCACCGCGCCGTAGCTCAGGTTCATGAGCTGGGCAACCTCCGTCAGCGGCTTTCCGTCGTAGTACCGCAGGACGATGATATCCCGCAGCTGCTCCGGCAGCGTCCGCAGCGCAGACGCCAGCTCTCCGAGGGTTTCCGCGTTCAGCAGATCCTCGTCCAGCTCCGCCCCGTCGGCCAGGTTTTCATCCAGCTCCTCGGTGGGCTTCGTCTTCCGGTAATGGTCGATCAGCGTGTTCCGGGTAATGGTGAAGATCCAGGTTCCCACAGCTGCTTTGCTCTGGTCGTAGCCCTCCGCCTTCCGGAGCACCTTTTCAAAGATCTCGGCGCACAGATCCTCCGCTTCCGTGGTGTTCCGGATCCTGGCCCGAAGGTACCCCATGACCTTTCCGCTGTATTCCTCATACACGCGCCCCAAGTCCAGTGAACTCATTTTTCCTCTTTTCTGGGATCCGGCGTGCCTGCGGCGGCCAGCCAGGCCATCTCGTCCAGCGACAGCTCACGAACGGAGCTCTTCCGGTCTTCCATGCCGTACTTGGCATGCACCGAATCAATCACCTGCTGCAGATCCGCGTTCCCTTCAAATTTCTGAAAATCAAACAGGGCTCTGATCTTTCTTTCCATCCTTCCGTCCTCCTTTCGCTTCGGTTTCACCCGTTGATACGGAGATCCCGGACAGTCTGGCAGTTGTTTTTGCGATTTCCCGAAAAAAATTTTTTCATTTTTTTCACGAGCTTCCCGCTTTCCCTCCGGCTCAGTTCCACAGGAAGCTGATGGGCTTCGTGGCTTCCAGCACCAGCTCCCCCTCGTAGGTTCCGTCCGGGAGGTTCAGCTGCTTCCGGTTCATCTCAAAAAGAACTCCGAGCTCCTCCTCCACCGTATAGTACGAGAATACCTTTCCTTCCTCTCCGGCCACCCGCAGCACCATCCCGGACCGGATCAGATCCTTCATGGATTCCGGCAGGATGCAGCTCACCATGGTCTGGCTTTCCTCCTTCCCGTCTCCGTCCGCGTCCGCTTCGTATCTTGCCACCTCCACCTGAATCCGGACCGTGTTTTCCATGGTGGCGGTGGAGGCGTAGATCAGAAAGCCCACCAGCAGGGCCGCGATGGCCGACAGGAGCATCCACAGCCGGGGGCTGGTGACCCGCATGTAATCATGCAGCTCCTCCGGAGAGGAAATCCGGTCCAGGCTTTTCTTCCGGAAAAGCGGATTTTCCGATTGTTCCATGCGTTCAGCTCCTTTCTTCCTGCGGCTTCTCCGGCTCCCGGGGCTGCGGCTCCGTGTCCAGCCGCTGCCGGGCCACCAGGTCCGCGAAGAATCCGTTCCGGGCAATCAGCTCCTCGTAATTGCCCTCCTCCACGATGTTGCCGCCGTCCATCACCAGAATCCGGTCGCAGTTGCGGATGGTGCTCAGCCGGTGTGCGATCACGATCCGGGTACAGTGCAGCCGGTCCAGGGCTTCGGAAACCTGCTTCTGGGTCTTGTTGTCCAGGGCGCTGGTGGCCTCGTCCAGAATCAGGATCTTCGGCTTGGGCGCCACCGCCCGGGCGATCATCAGCCGCTGCTTCTGGCCTCCGGAGATGCCGCCCTGGCCCTCGGAAACAATCGTATGCATCCCCATGGGCATCTCCCGGATGTCCTGGGCGATGCCGGCAATCTCCGCCGCCTCCCAGGCCGCGTCCAGGGTCAGCTGGGGGGCGGAAATCGTGATGTTGGAATAGATATCCCCCTGAAACAGCTGCCCGTTCTGAATCACCACGCCGATCTTTTTCCGCAGGGACCGGGGATCGATGCTGTTCAGGTCATGCCGGTCGTAGAAGATCGCGCCCTTCTCCGGCTTCTCAAAGCCCAGCAGCAGCCGCACCAGGGTGGACTTGCCGCAGCCCGTCCGCCCGACGATGGCCACATACTCCCCCGCCCGGATCTTTAGGTTCAGATCCTGCAGGACATAGGGGGTGTTCTCCTCATACCGGAAGGAGACATGGCTCACCTCGATGTTGCCGCTGACCTGGCTCACCGCCTCCTTGTGCTCTCCCACCTCCGGCTCCGCCTTCAGGATGGGCTCCGCCATCTCCAGCACCGGGCGGATGCCCGCCACGGAAACCGCGATTCCCGCCAGGGCGGAAAAGGCCGCGAAGACCCGGCCGTAGGCCGCGCTGAAGGCGTAATACTGGCTCTCTCCCACCCCGCTTTCCAGGGCCAGGAAGTACAGGAGCACCGTGCCCGCCAGGGAAATGCCCGTGGTCAGCACCGGGTTCAGCTTCACGAAGGCGGGGGGATTGTATTCCAGCCGGGCGATCCGGGCGTAGAGCCTTCCCCACCGGGCAAACAACCGCTTTTCGGAACCGGACAGGCGGATCTTCTGGATCCCGCTGAGCATGGCATAGCTCATGCCCGTTTCCTTCGCCTGCAGCTCCATCTTCTTCCGGGAGATGTTCACCTGCACCAGGGCCGCCCCCACGCTGACGCACACCGTGGCCAGGATGATCGCCACCGAAGGCCAGACCAGGGCCGGCGCGAAGGCGAAAATCTGTCCGATGTACAGAAGGGACATGAGGCTGCTCAGGCCCACGGACAGAATGTTGTTCAGGATCATGTTGCACAGGGACCCCACGCTGTCCGCCCGGCTGCTCAGCTCTCCCGAGGAGTATTTCCGGAAGAAGCTCACCGGCAGGGCCAGGATCCGCATCATCACCGAGGCCTCCATGGCCTGGGAGGTCTTCGTGTTCAGCCGCTCCATCAGCAGGGTCCGCACCATCCCCAGCATCTGACCGGCAAAGGCGCTGCCCAGCAGAAAGGCCGCCAGGCCGCCCAGCAGGTTCAGGTTCCGGCT